>JBBKWA010000229.1:0-11582 GCA_037968695.1 Saprospiraceae bacterium | reverse complement strand
ACTTGGACCTTCTTCCTAAATCTTCCTGGAGAATAAGTCAGGCGTTGATATTGGCCTGTGCGATCATGATTTCCTCATGCAGCACAACGCATCATTTGAAATCAACTCAAGACAAGAAGTTTGTAAAAGCTTGGAAAAAACTGGGCCTTTTGGATCAGCACTATATCGGCATTTCCATTTATGATACCGAAGCGGGAAAGCCATTGTTTAATTACCGGGCTGACAATTTTTTCACACCTGCTTCAACCACAAAAATACTGACCTTATATGCCGCCATCATGCTGCTAGAGGATTCTATAGTGGCTGCAAAATATATTGAGACCAAAGACTCGCTATTTCTCTGGGGTGGGGGAGACCCAGGAACATTATATCCCAATAAAAATGGACATGCACCGTTAATTGATTTTCTTTCTCAAACAACTAAACCAATTGTCTTTTCAGATCAGCACTTTAAAGCAAAGCGCTTTGGTACGGGTTGGGCCTGGGATGACTATTCCTATCCTTACCAATGTGAACGGAGTGCGCTTCCTATTTACGGAAACCGATTGTGGATAGATCGATCCGCGGATAGCATTATCGTAACTCCTGCCTTCTTGCGCCCAGCGGTTACGATGACCAAAGACACGCTCAGAAAAATAGGGAAATCAGAATGGGGTGATGGATACACTTACACCTACGATAAAAATCTTGATCGCGAAGAGACTGTATTTCCCATTACTTTTTTTGAAAATGATACTCGCTATATTTGGTCAGAAGTGGTCGGAAAGGATATCAATTTATCTAAAAAAATACTTCCCGATAGTGCAAAATCAATATTTGGATCGTCCAGAGATTCATTACTAAAACGCACGATGCATGAAAGCGATAATTTTATTGCCGAACAAATACTCCTTGCCTGCTCTCTTGAAAAGATAGGGTATATGTCTGACAAGGACTTTATAAACGACTTCAGAAAGGAAATAGCCTTGTGCACACCCGATCCCATTAAATGGGTGGATGGGTCAGGACTTTCAAGATACAATTCATTTACGCCAAGGTCGATAATCGATATCCTGGAAAAAATTTATCAGCTTAAAGGCATTGATTATATTACTACTATCTTCCCGGCAGGAGGCAGATCCGGGACGATTCAAGATTGTTTTGCAGGACAAAATGGCAAGCCTTATATCTATGCGAAATCAGGTTCCATGAGCAAAATCTATTGCTTAAGTGGATATCTCATCGCGAAGTCAGGCAAAGTACTTTTGTTCTCCTGGATGAGTAACAACTTTCAAGGCAATTCCACTGAATTAAAATCAGCATTGGATGATTACCTAATGTTTGTTTATAATCATCATTAGATATTTATTTTATGACACCATCGATTCCTAAGGAGACGTTATTAGCTATTGCTACACAATTTGGCTTGCCATTGTTTGTCTATGACGCCAATACAATCAATCGTCAAATAAAGAATCTGAAGGATGCTTTTGATGTCCCTTCTTTAGACATACGCTATGCTTGTAAAGCATTGACCACCATTGCCATCGTTCAACAAATCTATCATCAGGGCTGCGGTATTGACACAGTTTCGCAAGGAGAGATTCGTATTGCATTAGCGGCCGGTGTGCCTCCTGATAAAATTAGTTTTACACCTTCCGGTGTCCTTACAGAGGAATATGCTTATGCCATAGAAAATGGGGTGCACGTCCATGTCGATCAGCTCCATATTTTGGAGTGGATAGATCAACATTACCCTGGAACAGCCATAACCCTTCGGTTTAATCCAGGGGTAGTCGCTGGTGGACACCTAAAACTACAGGTTGGGGCTGAAGACTCTAAGTTTGGAATCCATATCAATCAGATTGAAAAAATCAAAATTTTAACATCGTCGTTATCCCTAAAGATTGTTGGTGTACACATGCATTTGGGATCAGATATCGGAGACGTCGGCAGTTTTGATGAAGCCTATGATTACATTTTGTCGGTGGCTATGCACTGGAAGGAGACATTGGAGCGAATTGATCTTGGGGGTGGATTTAAGATTCCATACCGCCCAAAGGATCATGCCATTGATATCAAGTCGTTTGGGTTGAATGTAAGTCAGCGATTTAATGATTTTTGCAAGTCCATTGGCCGCGATATAACGATGATTATCGAGCCGGGCAAATACCTGGTGAGTGAAGCCGGATATCTTCTCATGGAGGTCAGCGCGACAAGAGATATCAATCAATCAGGCTTAGCGTATGTCTCATCAGGGTTTAATCATTTTTTACGCCCGATGAATTATGATGCCTATCACCATATCATCAACCTCTCTAATCCGGAAGGTGAAGTGAAGCAGTATGATATCGTAGGTTATTTATGTGAGACAGATACATTTGCTACGAAGCGCAACATGCAACATATTCGAAAAGGGGATGTCCTATGCCTGATGAATGCTGGAGCTTATGGTTTTTCTATGTCATCTAACTACAATACGCGCCCACGTCCTGGAGAAGTTTTGGTTAAGGAGAATGGTCAGACTGTGCTAATCAAGCGAGCTGAGACCTTTGATGATCTTTTACAAACCGATTTAGGTTACCAACCTGGTTAGAAACACCTTTTTACCGAGGGTTCGAAATAAGGTGATATTCAATAGGCCCTTGATTATTACCCGTTAACACTGCTTCATTTCCATCCGCAGTTTTAAGCAGTAACAATTCTCTCACCTCACCAACAGCCCAGAACCCATGGTTCCTGTTCTCACTAAAAGTGAAGCTTCCATCGGCACGTTGAAGTAAAAGTGTACCAGAACCGGCATCCATCTCAGCCGTTTCCGTCTCGGTATAAAGAAAATTACCTGCCAAAAGAATATCCTTTTTACCATCGTGATTGAAATCGCGAATGATAATATCATTTGTTGGATGAAATTGAACCTGATGCGGTAAGACCTGCTTGCTAAAGCGTCCATTATCATTCTTATACAATGTCGTCTCAAAAGTATAAGCATAGTGATAAGTTGCCCCTGCGAGTTCTGCTTTAGTAAACACTTCATCAATGCTGGCTTCGGTATATGATGCATACCGGGTAAATTTTTTCTTTAGAATAGGGATTTGCGCAATTATTGCATCCCGTCCTGCAAATGGATACAGTTTGTGTTGATAATAAAAACACATAATAGGATCAAGAAATCCATTATTATCAAAATCTTTAGTGATCAAAGTAATTGGTTCCTGTAAGGTGGCACGAAGCCTGTTATTTTGACCCATATTGCCGGCCATGATATCCATATCACCATCGCCATCAATATCAGTTATTTCGACTGCTTTCCACCATCCATTAGTTTTCTCAAAACCAAATTCATTCGTCTTATCCACATATTGTTTTCCATTAAAAGAAAAAATACTGATGGGGATCCATTCCCCAACGATGACAACTTCATCGAGCCCATCACCGTTCAAATCAGCTATGGCAATATCGGAGACCATACCAATTCCATCAAGAGCAGGAAAAAACGCTGCACTTACATCTGTAAAACGGCCGCCATCATTTCTTAGCAAATAACTTTTTGGAGAGATCGGAAATCTACCGGGCGTACTTTTTCCACCAATTAGTATATCCAAATCACCATCCTGATCAAAATCAAATGATTTTACGGCCGCCGCATTGGTTCGTATATCCGGAAAGCTATTCGAAGCACTAAAGGCCCCTTGCCCATCATTGATATAATGGCGCACCTTGTAGGCCGCTGCGTTCTCCGGTTTTTCGCTACCTCCTGAAATAATAATAATATCTACGTCTCCATCCTGGTCAAAGTCATCCAACACGGCACCGCAATCCTCAAACGAAGCATCTCGTTCAAACGCAGGGACGGATACTTTTTCAAAATCACCGTTACTTTTTTGTATAAAAAGGGCTGCCGAAAAACCCGATCCACTCCCGGCCAAAACATCATCTAGTTTGTCACCATTTACATCCCCTACGGCCAAACAGGGGCCTTCCGAAGAAAGCATGTATGGAATTAGTTTTTCCGTTTTGAAATCTACAAACTTATTTTCTTGATGCACCCATTTAAAGGAATTGGGCTTTGCGGTAAACAATGTATTAGGTTTAATCGCCGCAGGAGATTTGTACGGGACGCCTGAACCCTTTTTTAATTTAAGCCTTTGGTTTACCGCAACACCTTTCAATATTTCTTTGTCTCCATTTGGCCATGTGATGATAATAGAATCTATCGTTGGCGCACTACCCAAACCAAAATGCAAAATAGGTTCAGAAGAAGAAAGGAATCCTTTTGTATTCATGAGCGTTTGATACTGATAATTTCCACCTGCATACAACTCGCCGACCGTACCATACCCAATTGGATTGTTTTCATTCTCCTCTACCTTTATTTGAAGCCAATTACGATTTGATATATCATTGCGATAGATGAATACCGGGTCATCGATATTGTGTACGATAATGTCCAGATCCCCATCCATGTCTAGGTCAGCATAAGCCGCTCCATTGGAAAAAGAAGGATAATCCATGCCTGCCTGTTTTCCGGCATCAATAAAAGACAGCTTCTGAGAGTTTATAAACAAGTAATTATTTAATCGTTTTGCCGGAATTTGGTCCAATACTTCGTAAATATCAGGATAGCGTTTAGGCGTAACGCCACCTGTGCGCTCAATTGAATCACGGAAATAATTGGTGTAATCCAAATTCGTAATATCCCTGCGATAGCCATTGGTGATATAGAGGTCTTTCCAACCATCATTATCAAAATCAGCAATCAAGGGGGCCCAGCTCCAATCGGTGGCAGCGACACCTGCATATTGCGCAATATCCACGTACGTGTTATTCCCCATATTGAGCTGAAGCATATTTCTTCCAACCTGTCGTCCATAGCCATATTGCACCAGCAGGTTATACCGATCGTAAGTCATCACATGTGACAATTCCTTGTAACGGAAGGGGTCCTCTGCCTTCATATCCATCACCACAATATCATCGAGACCGTCATTATTAATATCGGCTACATCTGACCCCATACTGTTTTGACTGGAGTGTTTCAAATAGTCAAAGTAGTGATCAGTAAATGTTCCATTTCTGTTATTTATATAGATATAATCTGGTTCGATAAAGTCATTTGCGACATATAAATCAAGCCACCCATCCTTATCGATATCAACGGGTGTAACACTCAAACCAAAAGCTGAATTGACGAGTCCGGCCTTTTCTGTTATATCAACAAAGTGCCCATTATCATTTCTAAACAACTGATTAGACTCAAATGGTGTCTCTGGTGTCGTGATCCTTTTGACACTGCCATCAGGCTGTTCCTTTAAACGCAACTTGGCGGCATCCTGAAATCCAATCCGATGATTCAAAATAAAAACATCCAAATCTCCATCCCGATCAAAATCAAAAAAGCACGCCTGGTTACTATCACTATTGTCATCCAGTCCGAGTTGTACACTTTGCTCTTCAAAGTAAGGTATCAATGAACCTCGCACAGGTTTATTACCCATATTGATATAAAGCAGATTCGTCTTTTGGCCATCATCCGTTTTGCTGGTTCGGCAACAGTATATGTCCATGCGACCGTCACCATTCACATCTGCCATTGTCACCCCGGTCTTAAAACCTTCAAGCGCTGGTACGCCCGCAAGTTTGGTAATATCCATAAATGAAAAATTACCCAAATTAAGATATAAGCGATTGGGACCAAATGCAGATGAAAAGTAGAGGTCAGGCAGATCATCTCCATTGACATCACCGACAGCAACACCACAACCATTATAGATATACTCATAGGTGAATATGTTATAGTTGTAATCCTCTACAAACTTATTGGAGAATTTTACACCCGTCACTTCCTGAGACATCAACGTAAACTTTGCGCTTACTTCCGGAAGAGGAGGCGCTTCATACACAGTAGTAGCTGCTTTATCCTCTTTACAGCTGAATACCGTAGAAGCGATGAGGAAGCATAAAATGCAGAGACTAAATCGTTGAATTATTAACATACCAATGAATAATTTGGAATTGATGATTTGCTTTAGTGATTAAAAACATGAAATAACGATCTAGCTGGGGATGCGGGTAAAGTAATCGCGTATCCTTTAGCAAATCTGTCATTTCAAGATCAAATTTAACTCAATATTCCCTTTATTATTCCCCGTGACAATAGCATTGTGTTCATTTGCCAATTTGACCTTAAGGAGTGTACGCACTTCTTGTTGAGCCCAAAAACCATGATTTCGGTTTGGAATATAGCGAAATGTCCCATCCTCCATTTGCGTCAGGAGGACACCACACCCAGCATCCATTTCACCTGTTTCAGGCTCGGCATAAAGGAAGTTACCAGCCAGAAGAATATCTTTTCTACCGTCCAGGTCATAGTCCTCAACCAAAATAGCATAGACAGGACTTAACTGACTCTGGAAAGGTAGTGTAACCGGTGAAAAGGATTTCCCTTCGTTTATAAATAGTGTTGTACTTAAAGTGTGCACATACAAATACTGACTTTGCTTTAGATCATCTTCGGAAAAGATATCTTCAATGGTGGCCCTTGCATAGGGTGCATATCTTAAAAATTTCTTTTTCAGCCCTGGAAGCTGACCAATCATTGCATCCCTGCCTGCATAGGGATATTGTCTTCCATCCTGGTAATAAGTGAGAATAGGGTCGATTGATCCATTATTATCAAAATCATTTGCAATTAAAACTATTGGTTCTCGTACTGAAGCATGAAATCGATTATTCAATCCGATATTCCCTGCAACGATATCCTGGTCACCATCTCCATCAATATCTACAATGCACATTGATTTCCACCAGCCGTGCCATACCGGCATGCCAAAGTCAGCGGATCGATTACGCATTGTTTTACCATTGAAAGAAAATATTGTAATGGGCATAAAGTCACCTGCTATCACCAGCTCCTGTTGACCATCCCCATCAAGATCAGCCGCTTCTATAGCGGTCACCATGCCTAAAGTCTCCAAGTCTGGAAAGAGGGTAGAAGTGACATCCTCAAACGTTCCGGAATTATTCAGCAAACAATAACTTTTATCTGCCTGAGGGTAACGCCCGGGCAAACTTTGCCCCCCAATAATTATATCCAGATCTTGATCATGATCTATATCAACGGCACAAATAGCGCCTGCATTGGTTTTAATATTGGGAAATGACGAATCCCTGGATAAATTCCCCTTGCCATCATTTCTATAATAGCGCACGAAATAAGAGGCTGACTCAGCTTTATCTTCATTTCCACCAGAAGCCACGATTAAATCAAGATCGCCGTCTAAATCAAAATCTTCAAGTACGGCAGCACAATCTTCAAAAAATTTATCCTGCATAAAAACCTGGCTATTAGTCGCCTTAAAACGTCCCTCTTCATCCTGCAATAAAATGTCACTTGGAAATCCCGCTCCATTACCGACAAACAAGTCTTGCCGTCCATCAAGATTTATATCGCCAACGACTAAAGCCGGCCCCATTGCAGATAACATAAATGGTAAAAGCTTTTCCCTCTTAAAATCATTATATGGCTGCTCTTCATGCTTCCATTCAATTTCATTTGCCATGGTTTTGAATAAAGGCAAGGTGGCAACTTGTTTTCTTTTGGAAATTGATTTACCCGTGCCTTTCTTCCAATACATCCTTTGATTTCCTTCAATATTTCGCAATATCTCGAGCTCACCATTTGGCCATTCCAGTATAATAGAATCAATCGTTGTGTGTACGCCTAAACCAAAATGTAATATCGGTTCCGAAGTTGACAAAAACCCTTTAGTTGGAAGGATCATATCATGCACATGTAAACTGCCTGCGTAGACATCAACAGTAGTTCCAATACCATTCGTATTACCTCCTCCTGCATTGGCGGCAATTTGTAACCAGTGATGCGCAGTTAGTTCATTTCGATAGATGAACGCAGGGTCGTTTAAATTATTTACGACAATATCCATATCGCCATCCAAATCAAAATCAGCACAGGCGGCTCCGGTGGAAAAAGAAGGCAGGTAAAGTCCGGCCATCTTCGTATGATTATCAAAGGACAGATTACCAGTGTTTACGTAGAGGTAATTACTAATCTTTTGATCGGGAATATGCTTGATGAAATCTTCGATATCAGGGAATCTGGAAGAACTCAAACCACCGGATTTAGCTATCGAATCTCTAAAGAAATTTAGATAATCCAGATTTGTAACATCCTTTCGATAGCCGTTGGTAATATATATATCCCGCCAGCCATCATTGTCAAAGTCTGCAATCAGTGGTGCCCAACTCCAGTCAGTGCTTGATATCCCGGAAAACTGGCCAATTTCAGAGAAGGTGCTATTGCCATTATTAAGCTGTAATATATTTCTTCCCTGTTGTCGCCCATACCCGTACTGAACTAAGAGGTTATACCGATCCAATTGCATGACATTGACCAATTCCTTGTACCTGATATGATCTTCAGCTTTCATATCCAAAACTATGATATCAGGTAATCCATCATTATTAATGTCTGCAATATCAGCCCCCATACTATTTTGACTTGAGTGCTTTAGATAATCGCTATAGTGGTCCGTAAACGTGCCATCCATGTTATTGATGTAGACATAATCCGGTTCGATATAGTCATTCGCCACATAGAGATCCATCCAACCATCCTGATTAATATCCGCTGCTGAAATGCTTAATCCAAACGCCGCACTGACCAATCCTGCTTTTGCTGTGATATCCGTAAATTTCCCATTTTGATTCAGGTAAAATTTGTTCGACTCAAAAGGTGTGGTCGGGGTGAGAATCCGACGGATAGATCCATCTTCATTTTGCTGTGCTCTAATCCTGGTGGCATCAGCAAAATCAACACGATGGTTTAATAGAAAAACATCCAGATCACCATCATTATCAAAATCAAAATAACAGGCATGATTGGTATTACTATTATCATCCAATCCTAATGCCTTGGCCATGTCTTCAAATATTGGCACGTCGATTCCATCAATACGTTTATTTCCCCTGTTGATAAAAACGAAATCAGTTTTCTTCCCGTCGTCACTTTTGCTTGTTCTGCAACAATGAATATCAAGCCTACCATCCCCATTGATATCTGCCAGGGCAACGCCTGTTTTATAACCTTCCTTTCCCTCAACACCAGCCAACGCAGTAACTTCCTTAAAACGAAAATCGCCAAGATTGATATATAGTTTGTTCAAACCGAAAGCAGAAGCGAAATAGAGATCAGGCAAACTATCGCCATTAAGGTCACCTGCGCCAATACCGCAACCATTATACAAGTATTCGTAAGTGAATATGTTATAATTATAATCTTCCGTTATTGTATTGATAAAATCAACCCCCGTTTCTTCTGCTGTAAGACTTGTAAAGTGGCATGTGGATGAAATGTCTTTGATTTCGTTGGCAGCATCAGGTATTTCTCGTTGACAGCCTACACAGCAAGCCATTGCGAAAAAAGCTATGATCACAGGCATACTGCGACAAAGTGGATGAGGGTATGCTGTCAAATTATCTGATATGATTAAGTATGCTAAGATACTATCTCCTACTTGTGTTGGAAACGAAGCGTGAAAATTAACAATGCAGCCCATTTGACCTACTTTTTAGTGCACGGAGCAGATCGACTGAAAATATTCAATTTCACTGCTTCTCTGAATTGAATCTACAGCCTCATAGGCCAGCATTTATCCCTTACAAAGGATTACCTTTGCCCCCCATGAATCTCAACTTAGACAGAAATCTCATCTTTTTCGATATTGAATCGACCGGCCTTAATGTCCTCCGTGATAGAATTGTACAATTGGCATTAATACGCTACCATGCAGATGGCAGTCCGTTCACAGAAAAAGAATATCTCATCAATCCGGGCATTCCTATTTCACCGGAAGCTATGGCGGTACATGGCATTACACCAGAGGATGTGGCAGGAAAACCCTCATTTGCTGATCTGGCAGATGAAATTTTTGCTTTTATAGGGGATTCTGACCTTGCCGGATACAATTCCAATCGTTTTGATGTCCCTTTGTTGATGGAGGAATTTGCCCGGGCAGGGATTGACTTTGACATAGACAACAGACGGACGCTTGACGTACAACGGATTTTCTATAAGATGGAACCACGGACGCTTTCAGCGGCATATACCTTTTACTGTGACAAAACCATGGAAAATGCACACGATGCTTTAGCGGATGTTCGTGCGACTGTCGCCGTGCTTGATGGTCAGTTAAAAAAATATCAAGGTGTTGATTTTATTAGCCCTGATGGCGAGATCATTCCTGCACCAATCAAAAATGACCCGCAATCACTAAATGAGTTTACCAATGATCTCAAAATAGTTGATGTAACTCAACGATTGAAATACGATCACAACGGTACAATCGTTTTTAACTTTGGGAAATATATGGGAAAGCCTGTAGCAGAAGTACTCTCCAGAGATGCCCAGTACTATCAATGGATGCTGGAAAAGGAATTTTCTTTTCAGGTTAAAAAAATAATTAAACGCCTTGTTGCTGAATACAAAAAATAGCATGAAGCAAATCCCAATGGTGTGGGTGCTCTTCGTGACAGTGTTATGTATGACACTTTGGGGTGCCTGCAATACCAGAACTGAAGGCTGTCTTGAACTCAATGCGAACAATTTCGATCTTGATGCAGAACGTCCTTGCAAGGATTGCTGTACCTATCCTTCGATAAATCTTTTACTGACGCAAAAATGGAATGATGACAACTTTTCCAATGAGGATACGCTGTATGATATCCATGCACAACCTTATAAAATTCAGGATTTAAAATATTTCCTTTCTTCCTGGTCCTGGAACAATAGTGACGGTGACATCTTTACTGTAGATAGTATCAGCGGTACATGTAATCAAAGCACGTTAATGTTTACCCCGGATATCTTAACCACGGATACCCGAAAATTCAATTACAAACTTGGGACAATACGGGTAGCCCCTTTAGCCGATTCTTTATTTTTTACTTTTGGACTGGTGGAAGACTTTAGTTGTCTCGATCCGGGAGAAGCTTCCACACCCAGCAATCTTAAAGCGCAGAGTTCGTTATGGAATCCAAATACTGCTATGCTTGCAACATTAAGGTTAGTCCTCCAACGGGACTTGGAAATAGCCACCTATGATACTGTTTTTCTAACCACAAAAAAGGATATTTACTTACCCTATGCTTTTCAATTCAGAAATGGTTTTAATGAACAGTTTAATCTTACCATCAACTATGCACAATGGTTTCAGGATGTCGATATAGGTGATTTAACATCCTTTGAAAATTCTATTGTTGCTCATTTTGAAGGCAGTATTTCGCCCACACCTTGATTTAAAGAAGAAACAAATGCACTTTTTGAACGTTTACGTACTATACTAAATACAGCCATTTATGAAAAACATATTCTTCATTTTATGCGCCATCGGATTTATTGGCCTTTCATCCTGTGCGAAAGACGATGATACAACTTATGGTACGTTAACCTTAAATGTTAAGGCCGTCTATGATGGGCAACCGTTACAGACATTTACTACGTTTCCTTTTACTAATGGGGGGAATATTCAATTTAGTCTGATCAGTTTAATGCTATCTGATATTTATCTTCTTAGTTCATCAGA
>JBBKWA010000228.1:0-4700 GCA_037968695.1 Saprospiraceae bacterium | reverse complement strand
AAGTAAAATTGAGGATAACTCAGCTTAAAAATGCTGATAATTTAGCCGTTATCTCAAAACTATCTGCATTACGGTTGCACCAACACATTGGCAAAGGCAAGGGTACCTGGTCAATAGATCTTCAAGAAAATTGGAGAATACTCTTCGAGATAAACCAAGACCCCATACCTGCCTTAGAAGATGGTGGAATAGATTTAACCGCGATAACCATTATACGAATTGAGTCTGTAGAAGATCCTCACTGACTTAAAAAGGAAACAACATGACTAATTTACAAATAAAAAAATCCTTACTCTCTTGCCCTGGAGATAGCATTCAAGAGCATATAGACTATATCGGTATGTCGCAGGCCGAATTGGCAGAACGATTGGGTCGGTCTGTTCCTAAGCTAAATGAATTAATAAAAGGGAAGGCACCAATAACCAAGGAGACGGCCACAAAATTAGAATATGTGTTGGGCGTGCCCGCAAGCTTTTGGCTCAACCTGGAGCGCACCTATCAGGACGAATTATTAGCGATAGAGCAAATGGAACATTTAGAGCAATGCCAGGAGTGGGTAACGTCTTTTCCATTAGCCAAAATGAAATCATTTGGTTTACTTCCTGATACTCGTAAAAAATCTGAATTAGCAGACGGCTTATTAAAGTTCTTTAGAGTCGCTTCTCCTACACAATGGTCAGATATATATAATAATAGTTCATTGGCCTTTAAAATAGAACTTCGTCATACAGCAGAACCACAAGCTATTTCTGTGTGGTTGCGTTTGGGTGAATTACAAGCAGACAAAATAAAGGTATCCGCTTTTAATAAAAAAACATTACGCAACTGTTTGGTTCAAATTCAAGACATTGCCTACAAGCATTCAGCCACTTGGTTACAAGACTTGCAAGCTCTTTGTGCTTCCTGTGGAGTAGCTTTAGTCTATACCCCTTGTATTGCCAAGGCTCCCATTTATGGCGCTACAAGATGGATAAAAAACAATTGTGTACCGCTTATTCAAATAACCGACAGACAAAAAGATTACAATGCTTTTTGGTTTACGTTCTTTCACGAGTTAGGGCATATTTTATACCACGGTAAAAAGGATATTTTTATTGATGGAATAGAAAGTATTAAACCTGATAAAGAAAAAGAAGATGAAGCAGATGCGTTTGCAACTCGTATGTTATTATCCGAAAAAGAAAGAAACGAGTTGTTTCAATATCCTGCTTTTGATAAAGAATTGATTTTACAACTCAGTCAAAAGTTTAAAAAACACCCGGGTATTATTGTTGCACAAATACAAAGAAAACACAACCACTTGTATAAAGACATAAGCCTGAATAGCTTAAAAGTGAAGGTGGAATTTTCTGAATTGATGATTTAATTCAAGAGAGACGTTGTTAAAAATAAAAATGTAATCAAACAGACGGCCACGCCTGTTCCCGTCCCGATTGGGATCAGGACTAACGGGGTGAAGCAATGCCCGCCTCTTTTGTTTGGGTGCTGAAAACAAACTAGGATTCCTTTCCAAAACCTAAAATGATTGCTGCCGTAATTTAAGGTGCTATTTTTGTCATATTATATTCGGACCCTTTACTCTTTTTTTTCGATAAAAACAACATTTTTTGTTGTTGTTTAGATTAAATCTAAACAGTATGTTTGTTCCTCATTCAGAAACAAGCAATTACAATGTATCGGATTGTCAGCCACCTAATAATCTCCACCCTACTGATTTCCAGTGCTTTCGCTCAAAATGCTACTGTAGAAGGCAAAATATTGTTGTCCGATAGCACAACAGCTCTGTCCGGTATATCGGTTTATATAGACAATACAGGGATGGGCGACGCCACCAACGGTAGCGGATATTATTCTATTCAAAATGTACCTCCGGGGGATCACACGCTCGTTGTCTCCGGGATCGGCTTTATAACCATTCGTAAGGGGGTAACCACTTCGGGTGATGAGGTGCTAAAAGCTAACTTCATTCTTAAGGAATCAATTTCTTCCTTGTCGGGAGTCACCGTCATGGCCAAAGGAAATACCGGACTGAGAGATATCCCCGGATCCGTACATTATATCTCTCCTAAAGAAATTGAGCAATTCAGTTACACAGATATAAACCGCACACTTCGAGCGGTCCCCGGAATCAACCTGCAGGAAGAAGACGGTTTTGGTCTTCGTCCAAACATCGGCCTAAGAGGAACCGGCGTAGAGCGAACTTCAAAAATAACCGTCATGGAAGATGGCGTGCTGATGGCACCTGCTCCGTATGCTGCTCCCGCAGCTTATTATTTTCCAACCATCGGCAGAATGCAAGGTGTTGAAATCCTAAAAGGAAGCAGTCAAATAAAATATGGGCCTTATACCACCGGTGGTGCCATCAATTTTATCTCAACCCAAATACCGGATGCGTTTGGAGGAAAAATTAGTTTGTTCGGTGGAAGTTTCGGTGGCCGAAACCTACATGCTGTTGTAGGAAACACGCACAAAAACTTCGGGTATATGGTCGAAACGTTTCAGTATGGTTCTAATGGGTTTAAGCAATTAGATGACGATGGCGATACCGGTTTTGATAAGCAGGATTATCTTGCCAAATTTCGAATCAACACAAACGACGATGCGAAAATCTACCAGTCACTGCTTTTTAAAATCGGGCAGACTTCTGAAACTTCAAACGAAACTTACCTTGGACTGACCCAAAACGATTTTGATCACAGTCCATACCGCAGATATCCGGGCTCACAGGTTGACCAAATGAATACCGAACAATCACAGTATTCCCTGACACACCTTGTCGAACTCTCTGAGGCGTTTAACATCACCACTACTGCTTACCGAACCAACTTCGATCGAAACTGGTATAAGGTCGACAATGTCAAGGACAGCTCCGGTGACAAAACGAGCATTGCCACCATCCTGGACAATCCTGCGGAAAACAACGAAGCTTACAACATCTTAAAGGGATCGACCAGTACAAATTCGGACGCCCTGGAGGTTAAAGCAAATAACCGATCTTATTACGCGCAGGGTATTCAGTCCGTCTTCAACTACAGCTTTAATACAAGAAAAATCAATCATGGTCTTAATGTTGGCTTGCGCTTTCATCGCGACCAGATCGATCGTTTCCAGTGGGTGGATAAATATGGTATGGACCAGGGGGTGATGAAACTTTCTGTTTCCGGTGTTCCGGGTACAGAAAGCAACCGCACTGAAACTGCAGATGCTTTTGCCACACACTTGCTTTATACGCTTCAGTTTTCAGGCTTTACTATTTCTCCCGGTCTTCGCTATGAGCATGTTTCACTTTCACAAATGGATTATGGAAAAAACGATCCGGACAGAACCGGGACAGCTTTTTCCGAACAAACCAATCATGTGGACGCCATTATTCCGGGCATTGGTGTTGATTATCGTTTCAATAAAAACATCAGCACCTTTGCCGGCATACACAAGGGATTTGCTCCTCCCGGTTCAAAAGAAAATACCGAGCCGGAAGAAAGTACAAATTATGAATTAGGTGTGCGCTATGGAAAAAATGCACTTTTCGGTCAAGTCGTCATCTTCTTCAACGCTTACAGCAACCTGCTTGGGGCCGATCTTTCCGCAGCCGGTGGTGGCGGTACCGGCGACCTTTTCAATGCCGGAAAAGCACAAACTAAAGGAGTAGAGTTTCAGCTCACTTATGATCTATTATCCGGACAAAAACAAACCGCCTTCAGTTTGCCTGTTTCCGTAGTTTACACCTACACCGATGCTGTCTTCCTGAATGATTTTGATAGCGAATTTGAAGGCTGGGGCACAATACACTCCGGTGATCATTTTCCATATTTGGCAACCCATCAATGGGCGCTGATCCTTGGATTGGAACACCGTCGGTTTAGCGTCAACCTGAGCGGACGTTATTCAGATGCCATGCGTACGGCACCCGGACAGGGAGATATACCCTTTAATGAGGGCACTGATAAATACTTTGTCATCGATGCCAGTGCTAATTATATGCTGCATAAAAACATCGCGCTCTTTGCCAACGCCACCAATCTGACGGCTCAGGTATACAATGTAGCAAGAAGGCCTGCTGGTTTGCGTCCGGGTATGCCGAGGGCTTTCAATATCGGCATAAAAGCCACTTTTTAAATTGTGGTCGTTAGTCGTACGCCTGTTACAGCTTTGTTATAAAAGAATAAGTGTAAAACAATTCCTGTTTTGCTCTTTACTAAAAAGGTGTGCTACATTTTGTTTCTAATAACAAATCTTTAGTCAGTAAGCGTAATACAGCAATTACTAAACACGGAGGAGGTCGGCTACTCTTCAAATATGAACCTTAAGCCTTTGAAGGAAAAAGCTGAAGATCTTTTTGCACAAAAGAATTTGGGTCTTGTCGATAAGTTTGCCGGTAATCATGCGTTTGGATACGCGCAATGGATATATCTATAAGCGCAATACAATGGGGGTGATAATCAAGGTACTAGTAGATATGGGTTTCGTATATTTAGGTGTTACTGGCAATTAATATAGAATATGTCAAAAAGTGAATTCAACTGTAATTGTTACCTCTGTAAGAATAAATTGCCATTTGATTTTCCCAAAGAAATTATTGATGAGCTTTTGGAAGGGAGGGTTGTTCTATTTGCAGGTGCAGGAATTAGTACAGAAGCCAAAGAAGTATTTAAACAGAACTTATATGAGCAAATAGCTGATGAATTGGGAGAAGAGGATTC
>JBBKWA010000227.1:0-4564 GCA_037968695.1 Saprospiraceae bacterium | reverse complement strand
GTCTGGCTATGGACGCGAATTAGCGAAAGATGGTATGATGGAGTTTGTCAATAGGAAGACTATTTATGTAAAAAATTAGGTCTTTGGATATAGTGATATTTTATCATTTCTCTCTTTTGCTTAACGCAGGATTTTTAGTTTATTACTTTCTACAAACTATAAATTAAAGGGGCTTTTGATTTGGCTAGAATTCACTTACTGATTCGGATCCACATCCACACTAACCCGCACAGTTGAAAGCGATTTCTTTTTGACGATGCCTGTCTGGAATTCTTTAATCGCTTTTTTGATATTATTAATAATGCTACCTGTCCTTTCCATCTTGACGAAAACCTGATGAATGTAATAGTTCCTCACGCGCCCAATGGAAGGAACGGATGGCCCCATAATTCTACTACCGAATAGTGCTTTTAATTCCAATGCCAGAATTTGAGCCGCTTCCCGACTCATAGTGGCTTGTTTGTGGCGAATCGTAATAGCTATCTGCCGAACAAATGGGGGATAGCCAAACATTTCCCTTTCCTTGATTTCTCTTTCGTAAAAGCTTTTAAAATCACCTGTTACGACATCCTTGAAAACCGGGTGCTCAGGTTGGAATGTTTGAATCATGACCTTGCCTTGCTCAAGTTTTCTTCCTGCTCTTCCACTTACCTGTACTAAGGTTTGAAACGTCCTTTCAACCGCTCGAAAATCGGGGTAGTGCAACGCCTGATCTGCGTAGATAACCCCTACTAATCCAACATTATCAAAATCTAATCCCTTCGTCACCATCTGTGTACCTACCAGGATGTCTATATTCCCCTGTTCAAAATGATAAATTAAATTTTCAAGGTTTTTTCGTCCTCTTGTTGAATCAAGGTCCATACGTTTTATTCGCGCCTTTGGAAAAATGTCTGAAAGCTCATCCTCAATTTTTTCCGTGCCATAACCTTCTAACTTTAATTTCGGAGAGCCGCAAGCAGGGCAGGTTGGGATGATTGCTTTTGTGGTACCGCAGAGATGACAAATGAGTACATTGCGCCCCTTGTGGTAGGTCATCGAAACATCACATTGGTTGCATTCGGCAAACCATGCACAGACAGTGCATTTTAAAACGGGCGCATAGCCTCGTCGGTTTTTATAGATGATGATTTGTTTGTTTTGGGCCAGCGTAGTTTTCATCTCTTCAATTAAAGAGTGGCTGTACAGCGCACCCGCAGATGATTTGTCTTTGCTCCTGTCAATCAGCTGTACCGCTGGCAATGCTAATCCCAAATATCTTTCTTTTAATTCAACAAGACCATATTTTCCTGTGGTCGAATGATGGTACGATTCGATGGAAGGTGTTGCTGATCCAAGAATAACCTTTGCCTTGAATTTTTGTCCAAAAACCATCGCTATATCTCTTGCATGATATCTTGGATTTGGTTCCTGTTGCTTGTAACTTGCATCATGCTCTTCATCAACAATGATGAGTTTCAGATTTTGAAAGGGTAGGAATATGCTGGACCGCACACCAGCCACAATAGGAATACCTTTCAGCACCTGATTCCAGACATCGACACGTTCATTTTCATTCAGGCGTGAATGCGAAATGGTAATGGAAGATCCAAATTTGACGGTCAACCGTTGCAGGAGCTGGACACTCATGCCTATCTCAGGGACGAGATATAATACTTGCCCACCTTCATTGATCACCTGCTGTATCAGTTCAGTGTAGATGATCGTTTTGCCACTACCTGTTACACCATGTAATAGGATTACATCTTTTTCTTTCCATTGGGTTTCAATTTCTTTTACTGCTACTTTTTGTAAAGGCGTTAGCTCAACATCACTTAAGTCTGCTTCTTTATTATTCAATTCCATTCTGTTGACCTCCTTATGCACTTCAGCAAAGATTCCTTTTTTGACCAAAGTTTGCAAAGTGCTTTTCGTGACTTCCGCCTTACCTAAAACCAGTTTAGGATCTACTGGTTGCAATGATGCACCTGAAAGCATAATATAGCTTAGCAAAAGTCTTGTTTGCTTATCCTGTTTTTCAACTAAGGACAATGCAGATTCAAGGCCAGATTCAGTGCTATATTCATCAGCGATCTTAATCAGTTTGATCTTTTTGGGAATGTACTTTTCTGCCAATTTCTCAATGACTAATAGCAAGCCTAATTGATACAATTTCACTACATGCGGATAAAGCGATTTCAAACCACTTGCCTTTTGTAATTCATCAAGTGTGATGGAGGGACGTGGTTCAATAATTCTAAATAGGGTATATAGTGGTTCATCGAGTTGAAGCACGATATCTTCGTCCGTTGGCATGGCTTTGATGATCGTCTCACTGGATAGGAGCAATGCGCCAGGTAGTGCTGCTTTCATCACTTCACCCATCGTGCAACAATAATAATGCGCCATCCATCGCCACATACTTAACTGGCTTTCCAGAAGGATGGGCTCCTGATCAAGAATACTGATCACCTTCTTCGTTTTGTAGGCAGGGATCGCTGTGTTCAATTTTACGATTAATCCTGCATAGCGTTTTCGGCTACCAAATTGCACCTCAACCCTTTTGCCAAAAGCACCCTGACCTACTAGATCGGGTGGGATTAGGTAAGTATAGGTGCTATCCAGAGCTAGCGGCAGTAGGATTTCGGCGTAAATACCATCGTTTGATGACATGGCGCTAAGGTCTAAAAATTAATTTCGTTGAGATATATATGGTTGAATAAGCCTCAATGTCTTAACTACAATTATTTTTGCAGGATATTGTTTTAAAAAAATCATATGATCCATCTTTCAGAGCAAGAAGTAAACCGGAGGGAAAACCTTCAAAAAATTATTGATTTAGGTATAAATCCTTATCCCTCAGCCCTTTTCCCCGTTAATGCCAACGCACAGGATATTAAAAAGGACTATAAAGCGGAAGATGAGAATGCCCAGGAAGTGGTTATCGCAGGGAGATTGATGTCCATACGAATTATGGGCAAGGCATCTTTTGCTGAAATTCAGGACACCAGCGGAAGAATTCAGGTCTATGTTGCCCGGGATCTGATTTGCCCTGACGAGGATAAAACCATGTATAATGATGTCTTTAAGCATTATCTGGATCTGGGGGACTTTATTGGTATAAAGGGTAGTGTGTTTGTCACAAAGGTTGGGGAAATCTCTATCCGGGCAACGGAGCTCGTGTTACTTAGTAAATCACTCAGACCATTACCCGTTGTGAAAGTTGATGCCGATGGGGTGACGCATGATGCTTTTTCTGATCCGGAGCAGCGATATCGTCAACGATATGTGGACCTCGTCGTTAATAGAGGTATTCGTAAAACTTTTGAGGATCGCACGAAGATGTACAATACCATGCGATCGTACCTTAATGATAAAGGGTATCTCGAAGTCGAGACGCCTGTCCTTCAGCCTTTATATGGTGGTGCCGCGGCCAGGCCGTTTAAGACGCATCACAATACACTTGATATGACGCTGTATCTGCGCATTGCCAATGAACTTTACCTGAAGCGATTGATTGTCGGGGGCATTGAGGGTGTTTATGAGTTTAGTAAGGATTTTCGAAACGAGGGAATGAGCCGATTTCACAATCCGGAGTTTACCCAAATTGAATTGTACGTCGCTTACAAGGATTATGAGTGGATGATGAATCTCGTGGAAGAGCTGGTCGAGAAAGTGGCAATGGATATTCATAATGATACCAAAGTACAAGTAGGCGATCATATACTTGATTTCAAGCGGCCATGGAAGCGTTATACGATGTTTGAAGCTATAGAGCATTTCACAGGAATAGATATCAGTCAAATGGATGAGATTGCTTTACGTGAAACAGCTAAGAAATTGGGCATCCACATGGATGCCTCGCTCGGAAAAGGAAAAATCATAGATGAGATTTTTGGAGAGAAATGTGAGGCCCAACTTATTCAGCCCACCTTCATCACGGATTATCCGGTGGAGATGTCCCCGCTCGCAAAAAAGCATCGCAGCAAGCCGGGACTGGTGGAGCGATTTGAAGCTATTTGTAATGGAAAAGAAATTTGTAATGCTTTCTCTGAGCTAAATGACCCTATCGATCAGCGCCAGCGTTTTGAAGAGCAATTGGAACTTGGCAAACGTGGGGATGATGAGGCCATGGTGCTGGATGAAGACTTCCTTCGAGCACTGGAATATGGTATGCCACCAACAGCGGGTTTAGGTATTGGTATGGATCGCCTTGCGATGATTATGACAAACTCAAATTCCATTCAGGATGTCATATTTTTCCCGCAGATGAAACCAAAAAACGAAAATCGGAGCGCAGCGGAGATCCCTGCCTCCCGATTCCCGATTGATCGGGACGGGAGCTGAGGCGGATGCTCCGTGGGATTGAAAATCGGAGCGCAGCGGAGACCCTGCTGTTAGCCGAAGGCGTATACAGCGGGGGTGAAAATCGGAGTGAAGCGGAGTCCCTGCTGTTAGCCGAAGGCGTATACAGCGGGGGTGAAAATCGGAGCGTAGCGAAGACCCTGCTGTTAGCCGAAGGTGTATACAGCGGAGTGAAGATCGGAGCGTAGCGAAGACCCTGTTGTTAGCCGAAGGTGTATAC
>JBBKWA010000226.1:0-3187 GCA_037968695.1 Saprospiraceae bacterium | reverse complement strand
GGGTATTAGTCGCCCCCTCGGATCAAAAAGGTTGTTGTTTGCTTTTAGCAAAAGCTGCTAATGAAGAACAATCCTTAAGAATTGGCAATCAGACGGGAGGCAGAGTTTTTCTGTTTTTATATACAGACGATTTTTTCCGGGATTACAACAAGATGATTTCAAATGGCGTGACCTTCGTTCGCAATCCCAAAGAGGAGCCGTATGGTACGGTAGCTGTTTTTCAAGATCTTTATGGTAACCTTTGGGATTTGATTCAACCGGCACAGGCTTCATCAACAAAACATATTATGCCTTGAAACATATAACGCGTACTGTCTGGATATTGTCCATTGTCAGCTTGTTTCAGGATGTTTGTAGTGAGATGCTTTACCCGGTTATGCCGATCTATTTAAGCAGTATAGGATTTTCAATTGCCCTGATTGGCATTCTTGAGGGTTTTGCGGAATCAACTATTGGGATTAGCAAAGGATATTTTGGCAAACAATCTGATCTTTCAGGAAAGCGATTGCCATTTCTTCAATGGGGTTATGCATTGACCACTATTGGGAAGACAATGATGGTGCTCATCGCTCATCCTGTTTGGATATTTTTTACGCGATCATTAGACAGATTAGGTAAAGGGATTAGGACGGGGGCAAGAGATGCGATGCTTTCTGATGAAGCTACGCCGGAGACGAAGGGGAAAGTATTTGGATTTCATCGCTCACTGGATACCTTAGGGGCTGTCATCGGGCCGCTATTGGCGCTTGCTTACTTGTATTATTATCCGGAAGATTACAGGACATTGTTTTTTCTTGCTTTCGTGCCGGGCATGGTGGCCGTTTTGTTAACGGTATTCTTAAAAGATCGAAAGCGGACCGCTACGCCGGTCAAAATGCGGGGCTCTTTATTGTCCTTCCTTTCCTACTGGAAAGAGAGTCCTGCCGTGTATCGGAAAGTGCTCATTGGTTTTCTTGTTTTTGCCCTGATCAACAGTTCTGATTTGTTTTTGATATTGCGATTGAAAGAAACCGGGATGAGTGATACGTGGGTGATAGGCGGATTTATTTTCTTTAACATGATCTATGCTTTATTTGCACTTCCATTGGGGATACTCGCAGATCGTATAGGGTTGAAGAAAACCTACATCATCGGCTTAGTTGTTTTTGTCTTCGTCTATTTTGGCATGTCGATTGAGGCAGAGCCTTATGTTTATCTTTTGCTCTTTGGGTGTTATGGTATTTTTTCTGCGGCAACAGAGGGTATCAGTAAAGCCTGGATAAGCAATATCGCAGACAAAAAAGATACGGCTACAGCGGTTGGTCTTTTTTCTGGATTTCAAAGTGTCTGTGCTTTTTTGGCGAGTTCGCTCACAGGAATAATATGGTATGCCTTTGGTGCTGGTGTCGCCTTTACAGCGACAGCTATTGTAGCTTTAGGCGTCATCGTTTATTTTCTTTTTCTGAAGGATAATATAAAGGAGGATCAGATGGTCTCAGTTACCTAGGCCTCATGTCAAATTTTAGTACCATAATTTTGTTTATACCTAAATGGCTAACCAAGCCATCCTAGAATTTATTAAGGTTTCTCCAAAGAACATATTGTGGTATCCCTTAAAGGAGCTCTTGATTTTTCTCTTCTTTCGATTTTGGATATGTTTAATTCTATTCCTTGAGACTAGCAATCTCAAGACAGGCATGGAATTGAGTACAACCTTATCCGATAAAATATTTTCTTAACCTAATCTTAACAAGATTCATGTCAGGTTATGTTTTTAATAGCGACTGATTGTATGAATTGTAGATTATATACGGGCAACAGCGAAACTGAAGACCAAGCGACAGTGGAACTGAAGAACGGGCAACAGCGTAACTGAAGAGCGTTAATTAATATTTAGTAAGATGAAAAAGTTTAAGAATGTAACTCACGGATTTTTATCAATATTGGTGGCTATCCTGTTATTTAGTTTTCAGAATGTAAGTGCTCAAGGTGATTTAGTAACAGTAAAATCCAGTATGAACTATGACAAAACGATTGCAGCACTTAAAAAGGGTGTAGCCAGTGCAGACATGATGGTAATTTCAGAAATTGATCACGGTAAAATCCTGTCTATGACTGGATTGTCAATTAATGCTGAATCTATGTTTATTGGCAACCCTAATGTTGGAAAACAGGCGTTCGAAGAGAATATGGCTGTTGGCTTAAGCATCCCTATCAGAGTTAATATCTACGAAGAAAAAGGTGTTACGTATATCAATTACTTTAAGCCCTCCAGTGAACTTAGTCATTTCAAAGGAAGCAAAGTTAAGATGATCGGCCAGGAAATGGATAAAAATATCCAGATGTTGACGGGTATGGTGGCTAAGTAAAATTTAGCTGAATAAAATATTCGGGATGGGCTTTGTATAAAGCCCATCCTTTCATTTGGATAAATTTTTAGAGATGCGACATCAACAGAAGTATTTATTATTGTCTTTTTTTCTATTGGCTTTAGCAGCCTTAGCACCAAATTTATTTGTAGCGGCACAAGCAGGCCTGGCATCATTGTCCTCATTAGCGGTTATGTTTCTATTGCCTTCGGTGTTTTTGATATTCGTTGCGATCATTTTGGCAAAGAGATTTAATTATGTTGACCTATATAATCTTGCTATCAATGGCATTGTTGCTGGGATTATTTCGACTGTAGCACTTGAGGTATTTAGAGTGGGAGGATTTAAACTTGGCTTGATGCCAGGAGACCTGCCTAGGCTTATGGGCGTGTTGTTATTGGACCAATTTGCTTCCGGACCGGATAATTGGTCAGACGTAGCAGGTTGGGCTTATCATTTCTGGAACGGCGCTGCATTTGGGCTTATATTTAGCTTAACCGTTGGCCCCACAAAAATTTGGCATGGATTATTATTTGGGTTGTTGATAGGTGTTGGATTCATGATGAGTCCCGTTGTAAAATCATTGGGAATCGGACGATTTGGAGTGAATTTTAAGGATGGTTATCAATTTGCAATAACAGTTCTCGTGGCTCATGCAGCATATGGTATCGCTTTAGGAGGGCTTCTGAAGAAATGGAATGATGGGATTCCGAATTTTCTTACCAGAATAGAGTTGTTAAAAGATAAAAGCAATTTTTAATTTATGACAATTGTATTTGGGAGATAAATATCCAGTTTGATTTTTTGCTTTCTTTCTCAGGTACTTTGTAATTTGTTAT
>JBBKWA010000225.1:0-3620 GCA_037968695.1 Saprospiraceae bacterium | reverse complement strand
GTACGCGAATAGTCCGAGAGTGACAGGCAATGTGTCCTACAGCGACAGACTTTCTGATCAACCGATTTTTGCTTTTTCAAATGTTGAGCATAATGTAACTGCCGTCATGCGTACTTTTTCCAACAATATGACGGGGGCAGGCAGCGACTATCAGGGATGGCGCAATTACCTCGAAGCACCCTGTTTTTATATTGGGCTGATCGCTTTGCTTTTTCTATTTCAGTTTTTTGCCGTGGCGGATAAAAGGCGAAAATGGATCTACGGCGCCTTCCTTGCCTTTTGGTTGGTGTTAATTATGTTCCCCTGGTTTCGTTTTGCATTTTATGGGTTTGCAGGCAACTATTACAAAGGCGCACTTTCACTTTTTATTCCTTTTAGCTTTTTGTTTGTAGGCTTACTGGGTTTTCAGGAAATTCTCAAAGGCAAACCACTGAACAAACTCGTTTTATTTCTTTCTTCATTATTCTGGTTGATATTGTTGTGGTATCCCTATAATGTGAAATCTGTGCCGATAGACCCATCGATGCAGATACAGGTCTCCATTTTTATTCTGGGCTATACAGCATTACTCTGGATGTATTCTGAAGGCTTGCTGCGTAAGTTTGTGTTGCCCGGAATGGTATGTGTCATCGGCCTGGAAGCATTGCTAATGGCGTGGCCTACTATCAATCATCGCTTACCGATCCAAAAAGCGGATATAGCAAATAAATTATACCATTTTGATGACACCGGAGAAGCCGTCCGCAAAATTAAAGATGCTGATCATGATATCTTCTATCGGATGGACAAAGTCTATGGTTCTATCAAGACAGGCTATAATGACGGACAGGTGCAGGGCTTTTTTGGTTCAAAATCGTATCAGTCCCATAACCATAAAAATTATGTAGAATTCCTCCACAAGACGGGGGTCATTGATGCCGAGAAGGAAGCGAATACGCGATGGCTGGTAGGCGTAGCGACGACCAATATATTACATGGTTTGTTTTCTATTAAATATTTATTTTCTGATCCAAATACCAAATCCCGGGTGGATAAGGCGATATATGAAAAAATTGAAACAACCGGTCTCACAACTTCATGGCGGAACAATTATTATATCCCTTTTGGTATTCCAATTCAATCCTACCTGACGGAAACAGATTTTGAGACCTTATCCCTTTCGGAGCGAAAACGAGCTTTATATTTTGCTGTAGTAGGACCTGAAGATGCGCCATGGCTTAGCAAGTTGTCTCCATTTCCCAAAGAAGGATTCTCCTATTATGGAACGGCCATCAAAGACAGAACAAGTTATCTGGCGACACAAGCGATGACGATGGATCATTTCTCGCATAAAGTCATCAAAGGGCACATAGAGGTAGAATACAATACAATGATGTTTTTCTCCATTCCTTTTGATTCCGGATGGCACGCTTTCGTCAATGGAGATAAGAAGGATCTTGAGATGATAGATTACGGTATGACAGGTTTAATGCTCGAGCCGGGCTTTAGCGAGATTGAACTGAAATATGTGCCGCCAACATCAAAATATGGATGGATTGGTTTTGCACTTGGCTTAATAGCGATATTCCTGCTCATATGGTTTGGAAAGAAACTCTAATCGCTGAGCGCACAGGCTTATTCTTTTATTTCTCCTTTAGTCAGGATCCACTGAATATCGGACTTGCGTAAGATGAATATATTTTTGAGTGAAAATCCGAGCTTTTTCTGCGCCATCCGAATCAGGTAAAAGGAAGTGACACCATAAGCCGCACTCGTCGCCCAGGCCGCCCCGACAATGCCATATTTTGGAATAAGGAGTATGTCCAATACAACAGTGATAACCACCCCTGCCCAGGAGGAACGTACAGGGTATTGCATTTCATTGATGGCACGAAAGTATCCGCTGAAGACCAGCCGTTGCGAAATAAATAATATGCCGATCGCTAATACCTGCGTAGCAGGCACTGCCAAAGCAAAAGATTTTCCAAATAAGAGTGGGATGAAAAACCAGGAGGTGCTTATGATGCCAATAGCAGCAGCTAAAGCAATACTTAAATTCAACCGTGCGATGCGTTCGACGATAGCATTGTGTTTGTCAGCAGCTGATTCAGCGATATAAGGCACCAGAACCTGATTGAAAGGTGTCATAGCCTCACTGACAAAATTAGTAACCTGCGTCGCCAACCCATACTGCCCGAGCATAGCCGTGCCATTAAAAAATTGAACAAACCAAACATCCAGGCGCTTATTGAAAAAGTGACCGGACGCACTGACAAGGCTTTTGAAAGATAAATCTGAAATAGGTTTGAAGTAATCCTTATATCCTCCGGAAAATGAAACCATCTTTTCTTGCCATAGAATCACCATTCCCAAAACGACCAGCACGAATTCTACAATCAGGATGATTTTAAAGCAAAATAGTAAGGACAGTGTTTCTTCATTGGCGATCGTATAGACCAATAGCGCCCCATACATTAATGATGGAACGAGCTTAGCAAGGATCATGTAAAAATTGAAGGCTTTAAACCGAAACTTACCGCGCAATGCTGCCAATATTAAGGTGGATATTCTCCGCAAGCCAAATGAAATCAAAAGAAAGAAAAAGAAAAACGGAATAGGCTGGTCTGCGGGGATCACCCATTGCTCTCCCCCCGGGATGAGGAAGACGAGAATAGTGAGCACCAATGAAAAAACAATAATGGTGACACCGGCCAGTATTCCAATGGCACTGAAAATGGACGGCGATTTATCTTTATCACGCGCAAGAAATATGGGCAATGATCCATCTAATTGAAAGCCAATCACTGTAAAAAATAAATTGAGCGCAGCGAGTGTGAAAGTGTATACACCATTTCCTTCGGGACCTAACAACCGCGTTAAGAAGATGACGGAAAGAAAGCTCAACAGCATCACCGGAATTCGGCTCAGCAAGGTGGATTGCGTATCTTTCTTTAGTTGGCTCATCGGCTCGCCATTTGGGAAAGCAATTGAATATACTTATCTGCTATCGCTGGCCAGGCAAACACCGTAACAGCTCGCTCCCGCGCAGCTTGCATCAATTGTAATTTGTACTCCGGATGATCAATTAATTTTTCAATTTGTTCCTTAAGCGCTGTTTCATTTGCTGGGGGAATGCATATCCCCGCATCGCCTACGCTCTCCGGACATCCGGAAACATTGGACGTAATGATGGCGCAACCTGAAGACATAGCTTCGAGCAAGGAGGAGCTCGCATTTTCTTTTGCAGAGACCAGGGAGAAGATAGAAGCTTCAGCAACCATTGCTCTATATTTTTCGCTCTTATTATCTAGCCAGCCATGAAACACAATTGGCGTCTTGCTTCCCTTCGCTTTTTCTTTCAATGTATTTAGAAATGGCCCATCGCCACAAATATGTACTTCCAAAGGATACGCTTTTTTTGATACGACATTGATGAGGTATTGGAATCCTTTTCTTGGCAATAGTCTCCCTGTAGATAAGATCATCGGTTTCTTGGTACCCGGAGCATAGTATTCGGTGTCAATGCCGCTTGGGATGTGGACCAATTTATCATTAAACTGATTAAATTTATTTTTTAGGAGTGACCGTAAATATTTTGATGGAAATACAATGTGGGTACTTTGATCTATGATAGATTGGAT
>JBBKWA010000224.1:0-3128 GCA_037968695.1 Saprospiraceae bacterium | reverse complement strand
TTCCTCCACTTGGCGGCTGCACCTCAATGAACGGATACGTTGCGCTCGGTGCCACTTTCAGCCCCCCCTTGATCACCACGACTAGCGGATACTTCTCCAGCCCATCAACCTTTGGAGGCATCCGAACCTGAAACGAAATAGTTGTATACAGCGCCTTACTGAAACAGGTTGCCTGAAAATCCGTACCCCAGTGATCGACCGTCTTTTCTTGAGCAGAGAGGAGCGGGAGCAACATAAGCATACAAACCGTCAGGAGGATGCCGGAGGCCATCATCGTGGTGTGTTTTTCACTGCACCCATTTGCAGTCCGGGAATCTAAAAGCTCTGGTCCTCTCATTCTCATTTGATTTTGAAGATTGTAATCCGTATTACATGAACCCGGCCTGCATTTTTATGTCCTTCTGGCACTTGCATCTTTTAAATCGGACTAGCCAATATGTATTCTATTAATGCATCAACTCTGGGAAGCCGAAGAAGTATCCTTTTTGATTCAGTTGCTTTTTTCGACGATACATAGTTAACTAATTAGGGCTAAAGATTCCAATATTAGGATAATTGATCTGAACAATAGACACCTGGTATGATGTCACAGGGAAAATGTTGGGGGAACTGTAGAAAAAAAATTTAATGTATTTTCTTGCGGAAAGAATTATCAATCAGTTTTTTTTTGTAAAACTCCGATTTGCAAGTCAATATTCTCACGAGAAACCTGCAAATCGAAAATGTCTCCTTTAATTCTTTAGGACCATAAATGCCATTGCTTCTTTGCAGCCTACGGACGGATAGACTAAGTGTAGCAGGTTTTAGTCGGTCCAGTTACCTAGTCAATATCGCGATTGATAATGATGCGTTATTACTCTAAAATCTGCTGGTTTGTACAAACTCAGAGATGTCCCATCAGAAGCATATTCCCTTTTACAGGGTTCCGAAAAGCTTGATAAAATGGGAATCTTGCCTGTCCTTTCGGACTTATTCCATCACATTCGGTATTGCGCGAACAACGTTGATTTGTATGTGTTTTGTGATGCATTCAATGATGATCGTGAACGCTACAATTCCCGAATTTCGATGGTCCTAAGCCTAAGACCTCAGATTTTTTCTTCCCTGGGCACGGTAGCCTCTTGCGAAGCGTTTGCCAAATCTCTATCTAGTTCATAAAGATTCACATTGTTATCGACCTCTTGCGAAGCCAGGGTATATTTGTCGATGACATTGTTGATCAGGGTTTCTTCCTCGATTTGCTCTTTCACAAACCATTGTGCGAAACTGAACGTAGCCCAGTCCTTTTCCTTGTGTGCGAGCTCGACAATCTTATCGATCTGCTTTGAATTGTCCATCTCATGTTTTAAGATGTTGTTGAGGCAATCTCCGATGTTCTTCGGATTGGCTGGTGGTGCCTTTATGGCCTCTATTTTCGTGTTGCCTCCGCGATCATTAATGTACTTTAGAAACTTAAACATATGCTCCCGTTCTTCTTTTGCGTGCTTATACAGAAAAGTCGCAGTACCTACGAAACTATTGACCTCGGCCCACGAGGCATACGATAAATATACTTGTGCCTGATAGGCCTCCCGGGTCATCTGTTCGTTCAATGCTTTTTCCATTGTGTCGGAAATTCGCTTATTTTTCATATTTATTTTATTTTACTTATTTTTTTCCTCGTGATTAGTCCTATTCCCTCTTCCAAAATTTCGGGCATGGGGATCATCGTAAATTTCAAAATCGGTGTGGTTTTTGAGCACTTAGACCGACTTTATATTTTGCATTTTAATTGGCATTATTTCGATAAGATTTAAGATTAACGCAATTGAATTTTCTTTGTAATTGTATAAGTGGCAAAAAGATTCCAAAGCTCTTTACATTTCTATTGGGTCTGTGACAGAAGTGTATGTATCTTGGGCCCGAATACCTAGACCATATCGCTTGGAATACACCCAAGTGAACTCCGCACCAAAAAATAGAATCAGACAGGAGTAGGACACCCAAAGTAAGATCAAGACAATCGTGCCAGCAGTACCATAAGTAGACCCAGGATCCGCCTCGCCAAAGTACAGCCCCATCAAAGATTTACCCAGCACGAAAAGTATTGCTGTTATTAGAGCCCCGATCCAAACGGTTTTCCAGCGAATTTTGACATCCGGAAGGTAACGAAAAATCAAAGCGAACAATACGGTGATAATTCCTACGGAAACCACAAAATCCAATATAAAAGCAATATACACGATGACATCGGGCAGTACACTGCGAATGTATTGGTTCAGGGACGAAATTGCTGTAGTAATCAATAAGCTGATCAATAGCAGAAACCCTATTACCAATATAAAGGCAAAACTTCGAGCGCGGTCGATGAATAATTTCTTCCAGCCGGTTTTCGGATCAGGCTTTATTTGCCATATCTGGTTCAGAGAAAGCTGCAAATGATAGAAGACCCCGGTTGCTGCAAATATTAAAACTCCGATACCTAGTATCGTGGCCACTAAATTTTTGTCGTGATCTTGAGTCTCTACCATCATCGTTTGGATGGCATCTGCAGCATCGCGCCCCAAAGCCCTGGAAATCTCATCAGTCAATTGACCTTGTACGATTTCGACGCCCCATACCCAACCAACCAGGTTTATGATTATCACAAGCAGTCCTGGAAGGGAAAGTACGGCGTAATAGGCCACTACTGCACTCAGGCGAGACGGATCGTCTGCACTCCATGCCTTGTACGTTTGCAGAAGCAAGGATGGCAGATGTTTCATTTTGAATTTCTCAGGTTCTTTTTGCATAGCCATCTATACCATGCTTTTAATACCATTGTTCCAAGAAGTAAGATTGGGAATCATCTTTTTGTTCGTCTTTCTAGAGATCAACATTGCATAGAGGTTGATTGTTCGATTGTACGAATTGGATGCTGAAATAAATCACACAACTGATGCGTCGCATGCATTCTGCAGACCTGAGCCTATTGTATATGATCGATTTCATGGTATCAAAAGAATTAAGATTCATTTGTTGCATTGCTGATGGCAATATTATCGGGATTATATTCAATCTGTAGACTTCTACATGCCCCACTCTAAAGTAAGGATGTCATTCCGGTAAAGAGTAGGACGCAAATTAAGTTATGAAGTTTTAATTTGTGA
>JBBKWA010000223.1:0-2952 GCA_037968695.1 Saprospiraceae bacterium | reverse complement strand
GTGTTCAAATGACATGCCCGATGTCAACGATCTTCGGGAGAACTACATGAACTACACGCCTGATGCTTGTAAGAACATGTATACCGAGGGACAAAAAGAAAGAATACAGGCAACGCTCGACACGATACGAACTTATATCTGGTCGGAAGAGAATCTTATTTCAACCGGATGCGATCCTTCTTACAGTCCTCCCTTTATTTGCCATGTGGCCGCCAATCTCGTGACCCTGACCAGAGAAATTTGTAATGGAAACACAGTGCGCTTTATGGATATTTCACTCAACGATGCGCCTAACGTAAACTGGACCTTTCCCGGAGGTGTTCCAGCTTCTTCCAATGAAGAGAATCCTGAAATCAATTATCCGAACATCGGTAGCTACGATGTAAAGCTCGTCGTAAGCAATGGCACGTCTATAGATAGTGTCACTTTTAAAGAGTACATCAATGTTGTTGCGCCGGGAATCGGTGATCCGCTCAATTATATGGAAAGCTTTGATTCAGGAATTTATCCACCAGATGGCATAGTGATCAAAAATTCGGATGATGGTATTACCTGGGAATTAGATTCGATGGCTTTTACTTCACCACCCTCTTCAATTCGAATTAACAATCTGATCAATACGAATTATGGGTCCATTGATGAAATTGTACTCCCGGATTTTGACTTTACGAGTGCGCCTTTGGGTGAGAATATTAGTATGAAATTCAATTGGGCGTATGCTAAATCTGATGCCAGTTTCTCTGATGAGCTCATTGTATTGCTGTCCGTGGATTGTGGCGCTACCTGGAAACAGATATTCTATCGCAATCAAGAGGCACTTGCTACAGGACCAACGCAGACCACGCCATTTGTACCGGATTCTTCACAATGGAAATCAGCGGATATTGATCTGAACAATTATCGCGATGAATCTTTTATACAAATCAAATTAGTGAATGTTACGGATGGTGGCAACAACCTGTATATCGATGATATTGGTGTGGAGTATACGACGACTACGGCGATCGGTGACCCTGCGAAAGATATATTTGGTTTAAATGCGTTCCCCAATCCTTTTACGGATGTATTGGTCATTGAATATTTATTTGATTTACCATTGAATGGACAGTTATCCATTACAGATATAGCTGGGCGACTCATCTATTCTCAGAAAATAAACAACACAAATAATCTGACACCCATCGAAACAGCAACATGGGCTGATGGACTGTATGTGGTTTCAATATCAACTTCAGAGAGGATAGCAATTGCGAAAGTTGTAAAAGGAAATTGATTGCGCCGTATCACTAAGTTTCAGACGCCAGACTCATAGACGCCAGATGTCAGACTTAGAAAATTACGAATTACGAATTTGGGAATTACGACATTAAACGATTGAGAAATAAGCTTTTCACTTTTATAGTTCTTACCACTTACCCATTTAAACATTTAACCCATTTCACAAATCACTACATCACAATATTTCAGACGCCAGACTCATAGACGTCAGACGTCAGACTTTGAAAATTGCGAATTACAAATTTGGGAATTACGTTGGTAAACGATTGAGAAATAAGCTTTTCACTTTTATAGTTCTAACCACTTACCCATTTAAACATTTAACCCATTTCACAAATCACTACATCACAAATGAAATAATCACTAAATCACTCATTCCTAATCCCTTCATATTCCATCTTTTTTCTTAGCTTGTCATAAATTAAAGGAACCCTATCGAGTAATCCAAAATCACGTTGCCATATGTCTTCACAAGCTACTATTGACATTCATTCTAAAGGATTGGGTCAAACATTGCGAAAGGACAAATGGTGGTTGTATCCAGGGCTTGTTGTCTTTGGATTGACGACTTTTCTCATTTATGGCTTTTGGTCCGCCTGGCAGGCAGATTTTTATTGGTTTAGTGCCGGACAGGAAGGCTTCGGAGGGTACCTGGCACCGTTTTATTCACCACTCTTGTTTATCAAAGAAGGTGTTGAAGGAGCTGCACCTATGGAACATTCTATATTTGGTCCCTGGCCCACTTGGTGGCCGAGCTGGATACCGCCCTCTCCTTCGTTATTGATTCTTGCAGTTCCAGGAATATTCCGGTTCACATGCTACTACTATCGAAAAGCATATTACCGGGCTTTTACCGGTACCCCTCCAGCATGTGCCGTTGGTGCATTGCCAAGAAAAAGTAAAGCAGGCTATAAAGGAGAAACAGGTTTGATGCTTGTACAAAATGTACATCGCATCACCATGTACTTTGCGGTCATCTATATCATCGTTTTCTTTTATGATGCCTATCTCTCCTTTTTTAGAGGGGGCGAATTAGGTGTTGGTATCGGTACTATTCTCTTACTTGGCAATCCCATCTTTCTGGCATGTTACACCTTTGGTTGCCATTCTATTCGTCACCTTCTCAGTGGTAGCAGAGATTGTTACTCCTGTGGTATGATTGGAGAGGTTTCCCACACTAATGGAAAAGCAGTAGGCTGGCTAAACCGACGTCACGAAATGTTTGCCTGGTTGAGTCTGGTATGGATACTCGTAGCGGATATCTATATACGTTTGGTTTCTATGGGACACATCACCGACCTCAGCACATGGGGTTAATCAAAACAATTAAATAAGCATGTTAGATATATCTGAAATAAAAGTCATTGAACATGATGTACTGATTGTAGGCGCCGGCGGAGCCGGATTAAGCGCAGCCATCGAATCATCTGCACAAGGCATGAGTACAGGCATCGTCATGAAATCGCTGTTGGGAAAAGCACATACTGTCATGGCAGAAGGTGGCATGGCGGCAGCACTTGGTAATGTCGATGAGCGCGATGATTGGAAGATTCATTTTCGCGATACCATGCGCGGTGGTAAGTTCCTAAACGTATGGCGTATGGCAGAACTTCATGCCAAACTTGCCCCTGAACGTGTACGCTTACTTGAAGAATGGGGTGCAGTCTTTGATCG
>JBBKWA010000222.1:0-6909 GCA_037968695.1 Saprospiraceae bacterium | reverse complement strand
GAGATTTTCGAAATGGAACGGGCTGATTAATAATTATTGGTTTACCTTTGCCCTGAGTGAGAGTCATACGACCAGCTCCTTTCGAACTCCCCCAGGGCAGAAATGCAGCAAGGGTAGAGGGTTGAGCGGTGCGATATGATTTCTCACTCATTTTTATTAATAAAAACCTCCCTGATATGAAATTTTTTATCGACACAGCCAATCTAGACCAGATCAAAGAAGCCGCTGCTTTAGGAATCCTTGATGGTGTCACCACCAATCCTTCTTTAATGGCGAAAGAAGGCATTACAGGAACCGAAAAAATTAACAATCATTATAAGGCAATATGCGCTGTGGTCGATGGCGATGTAAGTGCCGAAGTCATTGCTACGGACTACAAAATGATGATTGAAGAAGGAAAAGTGCTTGCAGACTTAGCACCAAATATCGTCGTCAAAGTCCCTATGACTCTAGATGGTATTAAAGCGATTAACTGGTTTACGGACCATGATATTCACACCAATTGCACGCTTGTCTTTTCTGCAGGACAGGCTATTCTGGCCGCCAAAGCAGGAGCAACCTATTTGAGTCCTTTTATTGGCAGAATAGATGATATTAACTGGGATGGCATGGGCCTCATCAGCGAGATAGCCGAAATTTATGCGATCCAAGGGTATAATACAGCCATTCTGGCTGCTTCGATCAGAAACTCCCGGCATATAGTTGATGCAGCTAAAGCAGGTGCAGATGTTGTCACGTGTCCGTTATCCGCGATTCTTGGATTGTTGAAACACCCATTGACGGATATTGGTTTGGCGCAATTTTTAGCTGATCACAAGAAAGCCCAAAACGCTTAAACCATCAAAGTTTAAAAAGTAAAAAGAGTATTGCCAAAGTTTGCGAAAGCGGAACAATGGAAACCACATCAATGCTTGTTAGGGAAATAAAAAAAGACTGTACAAGTCGAAGTTTGTTTTGGCCCCGAAAATAAATTCTGAAGAGCTCCATATACGTTCAGTAATCCCCTGTCCCGCTTAGGAATCCAATGATATAGAAATATCATTAGAATCGAGGCCCGCCCTACTAGCATACCAAAAACATTCTCCAATGTTTGTAATGTTGAGCCAAAACAGCGGAGGACTTGTAGCAGTCTAATTTCTTTATTGATGTAAAATCATCAATGGTATAAACTTAGGTAAAATAATAATGGGAAGCAAGTGTTTGGAAAAATAAATTCCACTTATAAAGGGTACAGATTTAGTTTTCTTTTTGCGCCAGAAGATCGCGGTTGACAGATATCGAGGCATTAAGTTCATACCCAATAAGGATGATAAAGGAATTAATCTGCAGCCACACAAGAATTAAAATAAGCGCACCAATAGAACCATAAATTTTATTGTAGCGAAAAAAGTTTTCGACATATAAGGAAAATGAAATAGAACTAATCACCGAGAGTACAGTCGCCATCGTAGCACCCGCAGAAAATATTTTTAATTTTTGTTTAAGGGCCGGTCCAAACCGATAGATGATACCAATGCCGATATAGTAAAAAACAAAAACCAATACCCAACGGATATAGCCAAATACTTGAAGCTCTTTCAACTCCAGGCTAGATCCTGTCAGCCATTCAATAAGGATGGATTTGCCGACCATGATGCCGACCAAAGATGACAAAAGTAAGAGGCCAAGTAAACCTGTAATATATATTGCCCGCCATTGGCGTTGGAAAATATTTTCTGGATGATAAGAGGATTCATAACTTTTGTGAAATCCTTTGATCATGGTACTTACCCCATTAGAAGCAAAAAGGATCGCTAATAATAAACCTACACTCAACAAAGCCTCCTTCCCTTCTCCAGTCATTTCGAGAATGATATCATTTATAGCCGTAGCCATTTCACCCGGTAATAGATCGACATAATTTCGCTGTAAGGCAGTGACCATATTGTCGATGGGGAAATAAGGCAATAGGGACAAAAGCACAAGCATGCCGGGAAATATAGCCAGGAAAAAACTATACGCCATAGAGTTGGATCGTGTGACAATATCATCACTAGAAATTTCTTTCCAAACGAACTTGAGAATAATGGCGATGGGAATACCATTAAACCCGGGTAAGGTTTGTTTGTATAGAATCGCTCTGATGAGGCGGTACTGGCGCTTTAAAAATGCCATCATAAGTTCTAAAAATAAGCTTTTAATGGACCTTTTATAAATTCAGGTACATCAATTCGTTGCTGTGAAGTGGAATCAAGAAAACATAATTGAACAAGGGCATTGTTGAGTAGCTCGCCTTTTTCATTATGAATTTCATACCTGAACTTGATATCCTTTTCAGGAAGTTTTGAAATCGTTGTTAGCACAGTCAACAAATCATCGTATTTACCCGGTCGCAAATAACGTACCTGCATATTCATCACGGGCATCCAGATGTGATGTTTGGTTTCCAATTCTGCATAGAGGATGCCTAAGTTGCGCATGGCCTCGACCCGGCCTACCTCATAATACTGCGCATAAACGCCATAGTACACAAAACCCATTTGATCAGTTTCACCATACCGAACTCTTATCTTGGTCGTGTGCGTGTAGCTCATGATCTGAGGATAGGGCACGTCATGCAATGGGATCCACCTCTTGCTCTGGATAATTCATTACTCGGTAAGGTAATGATAGTTTTTTCCAGGGATGCAACATAAGCTGGGTCAGCGGTTGCTTTTTTCATAAAATCTTCAGCGCTAATAATCGTATAGCCCTCTTCTTTAAAAGCTTTTTCTGTTTCTGGATTTCTATCATAAGTTATCGCCACACCAGGCCGCATGGCTACCAGATTGCAACCATCCGTCCACTGCTCACGCTCCTGATAAGGGGACACCCCGTTGCCACTATGGATAAACTTCATGTTGGGGTTGATTTCATTGATCATAAATTCCTTTATGGACGAATATTCTCGCTGACTACCTTCTTTATCATAGACCACGACATAGCTGCTCAACCCATCCACAACAATGGGCTTGTAAGCGACGATATGTTCGTTGTCTATATGCGTGAATATCGTGTCGATATGCATATAAGACCGATCTGCTGGAATGACGACCATAGCGACATAGTCAATGACATTTCTTTCAAAAAGTACGTCCTTTAATGAATGAAAGGCATGCGGAGTTGATCGCTCACTGCAGCCAATCAATAGATATTGATTGTTGAGCACCATCATATCACCACCTTCAATGGAGATTCTTTCTCCGCTGCGCGAAGGAGGGAACATGTCAACATCGTTAAGGTTGATCAGTCTTTTCTGTTCCTTCAGATGTTGATAGGATGGATGGTACCAAAAGATAAAGCGCGATAAAAGATTTTCGCGAAAGCGGGCTTCTTTAGCTGCCTTGGTAATGACAATATGATTATTTACGACTACGGCTATATCCCTTGTAAAAATCAAGTTGGGAACAGGATCAAAATAAATGTTTTGTGTATTGGGATCTTGTCCTGTAATCAACACCGTAGCGAGTAACTCATCGTCCATTGCGTTGAGCTCTTCTACATATTTTGCCGGTAATTCTTCAAAACTGGCAATCAATCCCATAAAATGGGTTCTGGCCCCCGGATCAGCCCGTAAGGATTCCAATATCAGCCTTTCCACCTCCAATACGTTGTCCCTGCCAATAAATTGTGACAATACGGCTGTGAAAATGTCATGTTCTTCCTGCATTTTAGGGAGATGGACGATGTCATCAAAGAGCAATTCGCCTGCTTTTCGAGGTGAAATTCGGGCAATACCGCTATCCGGACGGTGAACAATGACACGCTGAAGAGCCCCTATTTCCGATGGAACATTTACTTGATCATTCATCCTGTAAAGGTAAACTTAAGTATTAATGAAGCCTTATTCATGCCGCTAAATCATCATTATATCTAATCCGTAGGGTCAACTTGAACCTAATCTGTATTTTTACGCTTTAATATGTGAAAAACATCAATTATCTTCCAAATCAACTATGCTTAGAAACCTTAAGTCACTATTTGTAACTGAAGACAAATCGAGCTCCCCGAAACAAGATAATTCAATCGAAAAGGGAAAAGAAACTCATAATTCAGCGCCAACCACCAGCTCGGGTTTTCGCGGGTCCATTATCACCGGTGGCGATGGGAAAGTCGATGACAAATTCCTTGAAGTCCTGTTTGCTGCCTTAGAAGCAAAAAACAGAGACGGTTTCGATTATATGGAGTTTAAAGAGTTTTTGCGCTCCCTGGTCGATGTCCCCATGGATGATAGCACCAGGTATAAATCTGCTTTTGCAACAGCAAAGACCATGGGGGCTACCAAAGAAAATATTATCAGTAGTGCTAAAGAATACATTGCTATTCTTGGTGAGGAACAGGGGAAATTTCAACAGGCCCTGGCCGGGCAAAAAGAAAAAAACCTTTCTGCAAAACATAATGAAATAAAGGAAATAGAACAATCTATTATTTTCAAAGAAGAAGAAATAGAAAAGTTGACTTCGGAGATCGCTCAGCACAGAAATCAGATTGGTGCACTTGAAAAGGAAATCAATGAATCGAGTTTGCGATTGGGCGAAACCGCCGACAATTTTAAAGCCACTTATGAAGCCCTGTTAGGTCAGATAGAACATGACTTATCGAATATTGAATCACATCTATAGAATTGACGAAAGAATAATGGAAGGACAGAAAAGGAAAACATTTTGGAAGCGACCCGAAGGTGTCACCGGGGCTATTTTCCTGGGGGCGCTTGTTGCCGCGCTAAGTTATGTGGTGATTCAGTCCACAGCGGTGATTCTTGCTGCCGTGAGTTCTACACTAGGTTTGGTCGGCACCTTAATCGTTTTGGGGCTTATCATCTTTATTGCGCTGGACAAGAAATCCCGGAATCTAGTATGGTATATGTATAAGAGTGTGATGAGATGGATTACAGGTATTTTTGTAAAACTTGATCCTATCGCTATTCTTAAAGGCTATGTGAGTGACTTGAAGGAAAACTTGCGGAAAATGAACCGTCAGATTAGTATGCTGAGAGGGCAGATGCACAAGCTACAGGAGTTGATTATCAATAACAGGAAAGAAATTCAGAGTAATCTTCATCTGGCAAGCCAGGCCAAAGAATCTGATAAGAAATCAGTAATGATTCTTAAAAGTAGAAAAGCCGGCCGCCTGAAGGAGTCCAATTTGAAGTTGGAGGACTTGTATAAGAAAATGGAAATCCTTTATCGTGTGCTGGGCAAGATGTATGAAAACAGTGAAGTCATGCTGGAAGACATACAGGATCAGGTCGAAATCAAAGAACAGGAACGCAAAGCAATGCACGCCAGCCATAGTGCCATGAAGTCAGCGATGAATATCATCTCCGGTGATAAAGACAAACGAATGGTATTCGATATGGCACTTGAAGCGATTGCGGATGATGTTGCCAATAAGGTTGGAGAAATGGAGCGTTTTATGGATGTATCTGAGAATTTCATGAAATCAGTCGACTTGCAAAATGGTATTTTCGAAGAAGAAGGTTTGCGGATGCTTGAAAAGTGGGAACAAGAAGGTGTCTCCAGCATTCTTGGCGATCAGAAGAAAACATTATTAAGCGAAGCAGAAGATGACTCTAATGTATTGGATATCAATGCACCATTAAAGCGTCCTGAAAAAGTGGAAGCCCGAAAAAATCAGTACAATTCATTCTTTGAATAGTCTTGCTTTTGCATAAGACAAAATATTTACCAATAAAACCAATTTAACTATGGCCACGCGACTAACTGCATTTTCAAAATTCCTTATTACACTGCTTATTCTTGGTGTCATTGTAGGTGGAGGATGGTATATCTTAAATAAAACTTCCTGGGGAAAAGAAATCAGCAATTCAGAAAAATCATCAACAGGAGGGGAGGATAGTCAATCTCCTAAAACTGTATACAATGATGACGACAACACATTAGTGGTGCAGTTGGTGACATGGGGAGGCTATGGCCCCGGATTATATTTTAATGAAGGATCTGAACCTAATGAGCAATCCAGATTTTTTAAAGAGTATGGATTTAAAGTTCGTTTTGTTGTTGAGAATGATTTGATCAATGCGATGAACGCGTGGATAGCTGATGAATACGATGTTGCCGTGCAGACTGCGGATGCTTTTCCATTATATACCGGGCCTGTTGATTTGCAGGAGTTTAAGCCTAGAGCGTTTATGCAGGTGGACTGGTCACGTGGGGGTGATGCGATAATTGTTAAAAGAGGCATCAACAGTATTAATGATCTTAAAGGAAAGCGGATTGCTGTAGCCGTACCATCACCCGCGCAGACGCTTTTGATGACCGCGTTGGAGGCCGCTAATCTTAAATATTCGGATGTGGAAGTCATCAAGACTTCTGACAATCTTAAAGCTGCTCAATTATTTAGAAGTGCAGATGTGGATGCTGCTGTAGTTTGGAGTCCGGACGATATGCTTGCAACAAAGGATGTACCGGGGTCTAAGATTTTATTAACCACAAAGGATCAGTCCCATGTTATTGCGGACATCTTTTTTGCTAAAGAAAGCTTCTTAAAGGGTAACCGTAAAATGGTTGATGGATTTTATGAAGGATGGATGAAAGGGGTAGCAGAGTTAAAGTCTAATCCCGGCAACCGGGAGAAAGCAGCAAAGTATTTGGCGGAATTAAATGGATTGGGCGTTGACGATGCCTTGGGCATGATGGAGGTTGTTTATTGGACAGGGCATGGTGATAATCTGAATTTTTTTGGAATGAATTCCGACTATAAGGGTCAGCGAGGAGAAGACCTTTACACGAAGATGAGCAAGAATTTTGTTTTGACCGGTGATGCAGAACAAGAAGCTCCGCCCTGGCGAAGTGTTATTTTTACTGGTTCAGTTCAAGCGGCTGATGAAAAATTGAAAGGAGCTGCATATGCTTCAGAAACCGGGAAAAC
>JBBKWA010000221.1:0-6148 GCA_037968695.1 Saprospiraceae bacterium | reverse complement strand
GGAGGGAGAGCCTGAGACGACATTATAGAAACGATTTTGGGTAGAAGTAGTTGTGTGTACCCGCACTATTTTTTGCGTGAAGTCAGCAGTCAGGCTATCATGGGGAATGAATAGCGTTTGCCATATCAGGGGATTCTTTTAAGGTAGAAACAAGAGAATAATTCACCTTCATCCCAAAGGATGGTGGTGCTTTGGCGTCACCAGAAAACGAATTTCTGTCAGTGGGGAGTTGGTGGGATCGAAGGTTTGAAGGGGGGTTTTCTTAATCCACTTTGGCAGAAAACAAATTTATTTTGAACATCGCACATTCCGCTGAGCGGAATAACAATTTGAGAAGCTTTAGAGGAGTGAAAGATGAAAACTTCTAAAATCGGAGTTCGTTATTCCGCTCGAGCGGAAGGGGTTCTGCATTCAGCAAGAATAAGATGTATTGATTTCACCAACTGTTTAATGGGCTGGTGGAAGTATTGGAAGTTTAAGCAGGGGTAGAGGGTGTGACGGTTTTGGGCTTCAAGACGTGGTGTTCCAGGCTTTCAACTTTAAGATAGCGTAATCTGACTCAAGGAAAAAGTATCAAGTTTGGGTATATCCGCTAAAGCGTGAAGCGGATAGTATCAATTAAACTTTTATACTTTCTTTATCATCAAGTTATACGCTTCATGTGAACCTATCCAAAACCAAACCATGATATCCTCTTCGAGAACTCCTAATGCCCGATAACCCAGACTTATCCTGACAGAATATATTGGGCTGATGCTATGAATTTGCTTGAACTGAAGACTGGGATGCAGTGGATTTTCTAACCACAGGCTATAGGACTTACGAGCTTTTACCCGAATATGGTCGGGTAGTTTTTCTAAGCAAGCCCTAAACTTTGAAGTAGTAACCGATTTCATTACCAGTCTTTACCAGAGGTCTTTCCTTCCTTATATTCCTTTAAGGCCTCCTTAGCCAGAGAAGCAAGTTCATCCTGCCCTTGGCGAATAGTGTTCTCCCAACTAAGTTCATCCTGGATGAGATTAGCTATTTCGATTTGCTTGCTTTCCGGAAGGGTTTTGATTTGGTGAATGGCTTTTTTCAACTGATCGATCATAATTCAACTTATTTATTACTGCAAATTAGGGTTTTGTCGAGAAAGAAGCAACAGGATATAACGTTTCCGGGCTACCCGACGGCAGGGTGACTACCAATAGGCTGTGCCATGAAGCTTTTCCTTAAAGTTAAGTTTTTCATTTTCTATGTTTAAAGCCCTGCTGGCCTGGTAGGTTTTGTTATAAGCATTTTTAGTACTTCAATCAACACAGTTTTCTTGGATATATGTACTGACTGTTTTTCCATCGAAAACAGCAGGGTTTTCTCCTTTCTTTATCGCCATTTTTAAATCGTCACATGATCCTGTCTTGTTGTTTAATAACATCCTGCATATTCCTCTATTTACATAAACAGATTCGTAATTATCGTTTAATTCCAGTAAATCACTGAAAACAATTTCAGCTTTTTGATATTGGCCTATCTTATAGTATGCCATAGCGAGATGGTAATGTAATTTTTGGTCATTAGGGTTTTTATCAATTTGATTTAGGAGAACGGTTACTGATATTTCATAATCCATTTGGGAATCATCTTCGCAAAAGTTCCTGCCTTTTTTGCTGGCACAGGCAAGTAGAGTAAATAGAACAATACAAATTACAAGCTGAATGTTTCTAGGCAATGATAGCATGTTCTGATTTATTGTTTTACTATTTTCTTCGTATGCCGTATACCGTTTTTTAATTCAATCACAATTATATAACAACCGCTACTATAATTATTCAAAGTATAATCAGAAATAGATGGATTGTAAGTAAAATGTTCTATTAATATTCCATAAGAATTGTAGATTAATATTCTTTGAATTTGTTCCGCTTTTTTGCTATGAATAGAAAAACTTCCAGTTGTTGGATTTGGGAATATTTTGAAATTTAAATCATTTTCTATTTCATTTCCATATGACGACAGAATAATACTAGGATTCAACGCGAAAATTATTTGAGTAATCCCTAAATTGGGTAATAAGTCAAATTTAATGTGTTTGATTGTGTCGTTTTTTATTTCTAACACACCTACAGGACCTTCACAATCATTTACGTAAAAATTGGCCTGAGTTTCAATTAGAAAAGACTTGAGTGGTATGTCGGAAATTAGTTCAACCGAATCTGTTTGATTGTCAGAAAACCATATTTCAAATAATTTGTTTTCAATGGAGGTGTCTGCATGATCCCTATAGTTTGTTTTTGAATCGAAATTGTTAGAGTAATACACTTCGGATCCATTAGATAAGTATGCGCATTCAAAATTACTTGTATCCCGTTGAAGAACTCTTCCTTCAAAACCACTTACAGGTGTCGTGAACATATTTAGTTCACCAAGTGAGATATCCTCACCTATTGTAGCACCTTGGACAAAGCCAAATCTAACAGTATCTCGTAAGCCTCCCTCGAGAGTTGAAACTAAGGTGATGGTCTGAGCATGTGACGAGAAAATAAAACCTATTAGCAGGATAAAAAGGGGGAAGCGCATGTTTTGTAGATTTAACTTCATTTATTGCTTATAACGGTCGGCATTCACGGCTTATCCAGCTTTTGCTGGGCATGATCGCTGTATGCAATGTTAGTTGCTTTTTAATCAACTATAATCCGGGGGATTGAATCTTTTTTAGAATATCCTGAAATCTTGACTCTTTATTTAACGTTCTGAAATTTGGAATCAAACTCAAAAAAATTGCAAAACCGAAATCAGAATTGTCAACCCCCTTTTCAAGGTAGTCCAATGCTTTACTCCTTTCATTTCTCTCTAGATATATATCGGCTATGAAAAGATTAAGATGAGGTTCTCCAGAAGAATCCCTATTTATTAATTCCTGCAAATACCTATCAGCATTTTTCTTACTACCCATTTTGAAATAGGTATTTGACAAAGATGCTACATTCCATCTGGCAGCTATCGGGGAATTATTGTATGCTTTAGTGAGATATTTAAGAGCCTCGTCATATTGCTGACTATAATAATAACTCCAGCCTAAAAAAGTATTGAAAAAAGGAATATCAGCTTTATCGGCACTCACTCCATAATGATATTGAGCTTTTAGATATTCTCCTTGCTTCATTGCAATATTTCCCAAATCCCAATCATATAGCACATGCCCCGGGTCTATATCTTTGGCTTGTTCTGCAATTTCTTTAGCTCTGGATAGTTCATTTGAAGCGATAAATACCGAAACAGCCGTACAAATGCAATAATTAGTAGGAATGCGAGGCCATGAATTAATATCAAACGCTCGTTCAATATCCTCCTTTGCATTTTCTATCTTGTTCTGAGAATAAAGCTTTAAATTGGCTCTAACCAAAAATATATCTGATTCCTCAGAATCATTTTCAAGTGCTTTATCAATAAAAGGTTGGGCTAACGCTACTGATTCACTAGTACTTCTTTTAATTCCAGGAACAAGATCAGCGGAAGCTCCAACTGTGTACCTCCAAGCTAATAAAGTATGCGCTTGACTAAAATTCGAGTCTAACTTAATTGCTTCTTCCAAATACTTTGTACCATTTTCGAATCCTTCAATGTTTAGTTTATTTATTTCTGATTTTGCTTGCAGATATAATCTAAAAGCCTCTCCACTTTTAGTGTTGGGTTTTTCTAGATCTTCTTCTTCAGCAAGAGTCAATTCTATATTAAGTCCCTCTGCAACTTTCCTAGCCACGGCCAATTGAATATGCTGGGCATTATTCAATTCTTCATCAAAAGTATTGTTCCAAATGCGTTCTTTGGTAACCGGATTAATTAACTCTATTGATAGTTTAATTTTCTTAGCTTCTTCAAAGAAACGATAGCTACCTGCAATTAAATATTTAACTCCTAATTCTTCGGCAATTTCATTTTGTGGCTTCTTCTGGTTTTTATATTGGTATGTAGAAGTGAATGCCGACACTGCTATTGAACTGATCTTTGCCAACTCATCAATAATCTCCTGGGTTACCCCATCGGAAAAATATTCAAGTTCATCAGTATTGTTCAAATTTATCAAAGGTAGTACCGCAATGGTGTTATCCATAGGCTGAGCATCGAATCCTTTGAAATAATTAAAAAGAAAAAATGCGGCAACAATCAAGGATAATACCCATGTGAGCATCAAAAGTCTTTTCGGTTTGGAGCCATGCTCTTTAAATTTTCCAACCATTTTAGATCTGACAGGAATGGAAAGGCCATCATTTTCAAGGGCAAAAACCTCTATTGGCTCCACAACATTCTTAAATTCAAAGGAACCCAAAGACTTGAGTTTAAACTCATTTTTATTTTTTATCTGGTCACGTATAGCATTAGATAATAAAACCGAATCTGGAATTCCTATTGATTCAATTCTGGAAGCAATGTTGACTCCATCTCCAAAAACATTATTCTCCGTAAATACAACTTCTCCCAAGTGCATCCCAATCCTAATTGGAAGATTGTATTCTCGAAAATCCTTCTGTAAAGAAATTGCACACTTAACGCCCAATGTTGTACTATCAAATGATAGAATACAGCCATCACCAAAGTATTGTACTATGAGCCCTTCAAATTTTGATACATGCTGTTCAAGTATTTTTTTAAACATGTTTAGTAATTCCATGGCCCTAGCTTCATCATTTTGCATCATGGAAGTATAGCCAGCAATGTCGGCAAAGAGGATTGTATTTAATTTCCTGGTTTCTTTCATTATATCGATTCAAGTTACCTATTTCCTTCTTCTCAGTGGAGATAATGCATTGAAATTGCACCTAACGGTCTGGTACATGCATCGGACGAAGCGATAGCAAGTCAGATGTCATGTACATTGTTATCTCTCGACTATTTTTGATTTAGTAATTTATCCATTTTGACTTCCTTTATTGCCAAACTTGTTATTCGATTTTCTTCATAATTCTTATATAAAATCATCTACCTATATCTTGTTGTATCTGTTTCAGATTTTAGTAGAGTTACATAAGAAGATTTGTCCATAAAACCCACTTCCTTGTCAAGTTCAAAATACAAAGTATCATTTTTGAATTTATATGTTCCTAGATAAATATTCACTCCAAAGCAACGGCTTAAATATTTAAATTTGTTGTTGTTTTTTAGTTTTATTATAGTCCAGCAGTTCGCAGTTCCTTCTGTTTCTGCTACTAATATGTTTTCACTTTCGTACTTTTCCCAGTTAACTAGTCCCATTGGATAAGCAAAAGATAGTAAGTTTAAAATTAGTATTACCGCGACATAAATTAAGCGTTCGTATTGTTTGGTTTTTTCTATTACTAATTTAAATACTTGAAATAATGCTAGTCCTAATAGAAGAAACCATAAACCTAATCCGCCAAGCATCACAATAATTGAAAAGGCACCTTGAAGGTAACTAAGGAAATATTGAAAAATCCAAATCCCAAAGAACATTAATATTAGAAATGATATAATGTTCTTTCGTTTCAACTTTTATCTATTTAATTTTGCTGAGAGATAACGGTCGGGCTATAAGCAGTGGCGATTCACGCGAAAATCTATCATATAGCCTCATTCTGATTCAAGATACAAATCTGTCTGAATATGATTATCCGCCATTGCTTATAGCTTATGTTACTGGCATTTACAGGAAAGGTCTGTGACGTATAATAATATCTTCATCATTCTTAGAAGTTTTTTCAACTACCATCTTGGCTAATGCGAAGGCACCTTTATGTTTGTTTTTTAACCCTGTTACACCTCTATTAAACTGCGATCGGTTATCAAATAAATCATAGCCATAGATGTACAGAAATGGTATGTCTGCTATAGTACCAAATTTTAAATATGTTATCTGCTTCAATCCATTGATATAGCCATCTATGTAGGCAACGTCCAGATATGCTTTGGATTTCATGAATTTTGGTCTCATTTGATCGATATAATAATCCACCATTCTTATAACGAATCCGTAGTTGCGTGACAGACCGGAATTAGCATTGTGTATTAGGAAATCAAATGCATGCTCCATTCCGTCGAGATAGGAAACACTATAGAGTAATGCAGGATACTTAACCATATTTCTATCCTTTAAAACAAAGTTGTTTCTAGTATACCTCAGATTATAACGAGCCTTATATATATCGTCTAT
>JBBKWA010000220.1:0-17739 GCA_037968695.1 Saprospiraceae bacterium | reverse complement strand
CAAAAGTTTATTCTATTCAATAGGAATTTGACTACTATTTAATTCGTTGAGGTAAATTATGGTAATGCGTTCATCACAATAACCAAATATAATATTAAAACTGTTAATTTGATCATCATGTTTAATACACAACAGTTACTTTGGAAGAAAATAATGTTGAATTCTTTCCTTTCGTTTAGGTTTGTATTGTCTTAAATGAACGGGTTCAGTTATCGTTACTTATAAATTTAATTTCCTGCTTTGTCCTATAGAACACTACAACAAGCTATCAATGACCTTCCTGCGGACCATCTTGTTCGCGTGGAAGGCGAGGTGGACCCTAATCTGGAGATGGCGGAAATTCACAGAAGGGTTTTTGATGTTTCCGGCCCTGCCTTACTTTTTGAAAATGTAAAAGGAAGTCCATTTCGTGCTGTGTCAAATGTATATGGCACAAAAGAGCGAACTGCTTATTTATTCCGAAACCAGCTAGAGCAGGTACAACGGCTCATCCAATTAAAGGCAGATCCTTCAAGCTTTTTAAAACATCCACTACATTACTTAAAGACACCTTTCACAGCGTTAAAAGGTTTGCCATTAAAATCAAGGTGGAACAAATCAATTTTAAAAAACACGACGACGCTCGACCAACTTCCACAAGTGATTAGTTGGCCGAAAGATGGTGGGGCTTTTATCACCTTACCGCAAGTGATGAGTCTGCCGCCAAACGATACAAGTATCATGAATTCGAATATCGGAATGTATCGAATTCAAATTAGTGGAAATGAATATTTGCCAAACCTTGAAGCAGGCATGCATTATCAATTGCATCGGGGCATCGGTATTCACCATACGTTATACAATGAAACCGATGAGGAATTTAAGGTGACCATTTTTGTTGGTGGTCCTCCGTCCCATGCATTTGCTGCTATCATGCCATTGCCTGAAGGGTTGAGTGAAGTTACTTTCGCCGGATTGTTAGCCGGGCGTCGCTTTCGATATTTCTGGAACAATGGCTTTGTGCTCTCCGCAGATGCAGATTTTTGTATTACTGGGGTCATCAAAAAGAAAGTAAAGAAACCTGAAGGTCCATTTGGTGATCATCTTGGATACTATAGTCTGGCGCATGATTTTCCGGTGCTGGAAATCAAACATGTCTTCCATCGACCTGATCCTATTTGGCAATTTACAGTCGTCGGACGCCCACCTCAGGAAGACAGCTATTTTGGCTGGTTGATTCATCAATTGGTAAAGCCACTTGCGCCTAAAGAATTCCCAGGTCTAAAAGAGGTTCATGCAATCGATGCAGCTGGTGTTCATCCACTGCTTATAGCGATTGGTAAAGAGCGCTACATGCCTTTTCGCGAACCTGTTCCTGAAGAAATCCTGACAATTGCAAATCATCTCCTAGGCAAAGGACAAACGTCTTTAACAAAGTATTTATTTATCGCTTGCGACGAAGACAATCCGGCGCTAAGCACAAATGATATCGCTGCGTTTTTTCAACACATGTTAAGTCGAATTGACTTAACAAGAGACTTACATTTTCAAACTCGTACGACGATCGATACCCTTGATTATAGTGGCGATGGCTGGAACGCTGGGTCGAAGTTAGTGATAGCCGCGCGTGGACCTAAAGTGAGAATACTCGGTACTGAACTACCAAAAGATCTTTCGCTTCCTTCTTCTTGCAAAAGTATTCACCTTGTCATGCCCGGAGTTGTGGCAGTGTCTTTTAGCGCCTTTACAAACGAAGAAAATGCAAAAAGTGAAATGGAAGCATTGGCTAATTCTCTGGCCGCAAAAAAAATAACTGAATGGCCATTGTGGGTGATTACTGAAGATAGCCAATGGATGAGTCAGCATTTAAACAATTTCATTTGGGCCACATTCACGCGTTCGCAACCGGCTAAAGATATATATGGTGTAAATTCCAGATTTATCGATAAGCACTGGACATGTGATGCGCCACTCATCATCGATGCACGGATCAAACCGCATCATGCACCCATATTGGAAACGGATCCCGAAGTCAGAAAGCGAGTAGACCAAATGTTTGCAGCAGGCGGAACCTTACATGGAAAAGTAAAAGGACTGTGATGCAGCTCCCTGAAGCTTTTATAACGCGCATGCAAAATCAACTTGGAGATGAAGCTGATTTGTTTTTTAACGCTTTAGAAAATAAACCTTCCACCAGTATTCGATTGCATCACAAAAAAAGAAAATCCTCTTTTATTCATTCCGGAAAAGTGCCCTGGTGTGATGATGGCTATTACCTGGAAGAGCGTCCATCCTTCTATATGGATCCGCTGTGGCATGCCGGCGCATACTATGTGCAGGAAGCATCCTCTATGATTCTGGATCATATACTATCCCAACTACCATTTAAAGAGGCATCTCAAATTTGGATTGATGCCTGCGCAGCACCAGGTGGCAAATCGGGTATTCTTGCTAAACATTTGCGACCAAACGATGTGCTTGTGGCCAATGAAGTGGTTGGTTCACGAAGATCAATACTATGGGAGAACCTGACAAAAGCAGGATATACAAACACCTTTATCGCTGGCGAACCGGTCACTTCTTTTCAAGAGGAATTTGCTGACTTAATTCTTGTCGATGCGCCATGTGCCGGCGAAGGGATGATGCGAAAGGAATCCGAAGCAATCAATCAGTGGAATCAGTCCCTCGTGGAATCATGCAGTACGCTTCAAAAACAAATTGTACAAGGCGCTGCAAAAGCATTAAACCCCGATGGTTACTTAATTTACAGTACTTGTTCTTACAGTGTTGAAGAAAACATCAATAACGTAAACTACTTTATAGATCAATATGAACTGGAATCGGTTGCGATAAGTTTTCCTTCAGAATGGGGTATTTCACATATTGAAAATGGAGATGCAAATGGGTATCAATTGTACCCGCACCGCCTCCAGGGAGAAGGATTGTTTATTTCCGTGCTTAAAAATAATTCCGCAGCCTCCTCTACCTACCGGAAAGCAAAAAAACCATTTAGAATTTTTGAGTCTATACCAACCTGGTTAAAATCTCACGTATTAAACCCTGATGAGCTATCTGTTAGAAAAAACAGTGTACAAAATGAACTGGTCAACAATCTGGCCACAGAAAAAGCTAATGAAGTTTTGATGCATTTTCCCAAGGCTATGGCCGTGGTCGGTGCCGGAGAATTAAAGGGTCGAAACTTTGTTCCCGGCCACGCTTTGGCAACTTCGGGCATGTCAGGAGCTCAGTATGAATCGATAGCGGTTGATCTATCGACTGCACTTGATTATCTGGAAAGGAGTACAAGTACGTTACCCCGGGTGGATCAAAATGGCTGGTATCTGGTGCGATTTGAGGGCATCCCTTTGGGATGGGCAAAATGGACTGGTCAAGGATGGAAAAACCATTATCCGATGTCGTGGCGACTCAGAGATCGGCATAAATAATAGCCCTCAGCAAAGTGTTGATTGGCCCCGCAGGATTGAAATCTGTATCGATTTACTTTTTTGCAATTATTTAGCAAATTCCTTGGGCTTCATCTATTAATCTAATTATGAATTAGTTAAGGCATTCGCACCGAATCGAAGTGCCTTGAATCCACTAAGCTTAGGGCATTACCTAATTCAGGCTCAAAAGGAAATTCTTTACCTTTCCATTTCTTTCCCCCATGAAGAAATACACCTACCATTTGATAATCGGCGGAAATCTGGGAGACCGGATAGAGCACCTGTCTAAGGCCCGTAATTTGCTTCGTAAAGAGGCCGGAGAAATCCTGGGCAAAAGTACTATCTATGAAACACAGCCATGGGGGTATGAAGATCAACCTTGGTTTCTCAATCAAGTGATTGAATTGAAATCCTCAAAATCACCTGTTGAGCTTCTTGAAACTATAAAGGAAATCGAAATAAAGGTAGGGCGAACGGCATCTGAAAAATGGCATGCCCGAACAATAGATATTGATATTCTATTATGCGGCTCTATGATTGTCAAGCAAAATCGACTGGACATCCCGCATCCATTACTTGACTCACGCAATTTTGTGTTAATTCCATTAATGGAATTGGCACCTTATCATATTCACCCGATACTGGACAAATCCATTGAAGAAATCTATTTAGATTGTCGAGACAAAGGAGAAGTCTATATATTCAACTTAGATGAGCAGGAAAACGCCGTATAAGTATATCTGCATCGAAGGCAACATAGGATCTGGCAAAACAAGCCTGTGCCAGTTGCTTGCTGATGAACACCCTGTTCAATTGGTACTGGAGGAGTTTGACGACAATCCATTTCTTCCCTTTTTCTATCAAAGCCCTGAGCGATATGCCTTTACGGTAGAACTTTTCTTCATGGCTGAGCGACACAAGCAACTGTCTGAAATCTCCATTCAAAAAGATTTGTTTTTTGATTTTACGTTAGCTGATTACTCTTTTTGGAAAACCCTCATTTTTGCGAGGAAAAATCTTGATGAGAAAGAGTATCGCCTTTTCCAGCGCCTATTCAATATTCTAAACGCTGCTTCTCCAAATCCGGAATTACTGATCTATTTGCATCGAACGCCTGAAAAACTAATTCAAAACATCAATCTTAGGGATAGATCCTATGAGGCCAATATCACGCCGGTATATTTGAAAAACATTCAGGACTCCTATTTTGAATTTTTCTACAGCCAACCTTCCTACCCTATAGTCATTGTAGATGTAGAAGATATTGATTTTGTCAATAACCCGAAGCACTTAAACGAAATTGAACAGATTATTTTCAAGGAATACAGACCCGGTGTCCACCGAATCAGTCTGAGACTATAGCAAGATTTCTTTATAAATTCAATGAATAAGATTTGCTTCCCCTAGCTGAAGCGAAAGAGCACCTTCCAAGGTGGCCTTGACAGCTATTCCTTCCACTTTAAATTTCATGTCATCAATAAACAATGATTTAACTTTCGCCTTTCCATTTCCATCCGGTAGCGGAAGCGGAATACCTTCTTTAATCAACGCTTGTTTCTTCAACACGAATAGGTGATTCAAAGCTTCTTCAATTTTCTTGTCGAGCTTTGCCCCCATAAATGTATTGGCAATCCATCCTGCGCTTTTTATCAGCAGGTTATTGGTATCCGTTTTTAGCTCGATATCCTGGACAAAAAAACACTGTTCATAAGTACTCCAAATTGGAACACAATCAAGCTTGATAGATGAGTTGCCTTTTTCTTTTATATCAGCTTCAACCGAAATTTTACCTTTTCCTAATTCAATTCTAAGATTATTCAAACTATACTGCTCATTGATCGGAATAGTAATTTTTTGCTTTTTAAAAAACTTATTGAGCCATGAAGCTGTAACCTGAACATCGACTTTCAATGCTGATGTTTTCATGTCTTTTGGCACTGCTAATTTCTTATTCATACTTATTTGTCTATTTTTCTGCCCTAAATTTATCAATACCTGCTAATGAATACAAAATACCTGCTAATGTTGTTGTTTATTTTTTCTACGACAACTATTTCCTTTGGGCAAAAGAAGCAAAAAACCATTACGTCCACTGACACCGAAATTGACTCCTCCCTATTTGGCGGGATAGCATGGCGATGTATCGGCCCCTATAGAGGTGGACGATCGGCCACTGTAACCGGTGTTAAAGGCAAACCGAACCTATATTATTTTGGGTCTACCGGAGGAGGTGTTTGGAAGACATTGGATGGCGGCCAGTCCTGGAATAATATCTCTGATGGCTTTTTCGGGGGCAGCATTGGGGCTGTTGCAGTAGCGCCTTCAGATAATAATGTAATCTATGTCGGTGGCGGAGAGCAAACGGTCCGGGGCAATGTGTCTTATGGTTATGGAATGTGGCGAACAACTGACGCAGGAGAAACTTGGGAGCATATCGGACTTGAAAAAGGATATCATATACCACGCGTTCGTGTTCATCCCAATAATCCTGATATTGTCTATGCCGCAGTCCTGGGAGATTTATTTAAAGACAGTAAAGAGCGAGGTATCTACAAATCTACTGATGGTGGAAAGAACTGGAAGCAAACACTCTTTGTCAATGAAGGTGCAGGAGCTGTTGATCTGATCATCGACCCCAATAATCCACGAATACTCTATGCCTCGACCTGGAAAGTGAGGCGTAATCCTTTTGCACTCAGCAGTGGGGGCGAAGGCTCCGCGCTTTGGAAAAGTAAAGACAGTGGTGAAACGTGGGTAAATATATCAGAAAACAAAGGATTGCCAAAAGGTATGTGGGGAATCTCGGGTGTCACGGTAAGCCCGGTGAATAGCAACCGTGTATGGGCGATTGTAGAAAATGAAGAAGGTGGGGTGTTCCGATCAGATGATGCCGGAAAAACCTGGCATAAAGTAAATAGCGATCGAAGTTTGCGTCAGCGCGCGTGGTATTATTCCAGAATATATGCAGATTCGAAATCCGAAGAAACTGTCTATGTGATCAATGTCGCTTATCACAAATCTACCAATGGAGGAAATACATTCACTTCTCATTATGCGTCTCATGGTGATCATCACGATCTATGGATAGATCCTGAAAATCCGGAGCGAATGATCATTGGGGATGATGGTGGTGCACAAGTGAGTTATGATGGAGGCAGCCACTGGTCTACCTACCACAATCAACCGACTGCTCAATTCTACCGCGTAACAACAGACAATCACTTCCCTTATCGCGTATATGGTGGACAGCAAGATAATAGTACGGTGCGCATAACATCCAGAAAAAATGGTGGCTCTATTGGAGAGAATGACTGGGAATCTACAGCGGGATGCGAGTGTGGATATTTAGCCATTGACCCAACAAATGATGATATTGTCTATGGTGGTTGTTACCTCGGTGTGATCCAACGGAAAGATCATAAAAATGACATGAGTCGTGGTATTGATGTATGGCCTGACATGACTCTTGGTCACGGCGCTGAAGGAGCTAAATATCGATTTCAGTGGAACTTCCCAATCTTCTTTTCTCCTCATGATCCAACCAAACTATATACTGCTTCCAATCATTTACATGCTTCAACGAATGAAGGGCAATCATGGGAAACGATCAGTCCGGATTTAACAAGAAATGATTCCACAAAACTTGGTCCGTCTGGTGGACCGATCACTAAGGATAATACTTCCGTAGAATATTACTGTACGATTTTCGCAGCGGCAGAAAGTCCACGCGTGAAAGATTTACTTTGGACAGGGAGCGATGATGGACTCATTCATATCTCAAGAGATGGTGGTAAAAACTGGAAAAATGTAACACCAGGTAATCTTCCTGAATGGATCCAAATCAATGGCCTTGATCCCGATCCTCATACGGATGGCGGTTGTTATATCGCATGCACGATGTACAAGTCCGGCGACTATAAACCCTATCTATTAAAGACAAAAGATTATGGTGCGACATGGGAGATGATTAATACCGGGATCGATCCAACACATTTCACCCGCGCGATAAAAGCTGATCCGGTCAAGCAAGGCATCCTCTATGTGGGAACAGAATCAGGCATGTATATCAGTTTTGATGATGGTGCACACTGGCAATCTTTTCAACAAAATCTACCTATTGTACCAATCACTGATCTTGCTATTAAAAACAACAATCTGATAGCGGCAACACAGGGGCGAAGTTTTTGGATTGTTGATGAACTAAATCAGATACACCAAATAGGAAATAGTCAGAAAGAAAAATTTCATGTTTATACCCCGGAGGATTCTTATCGCATGGTAGGTTCATCCTACAAAAGTGCCACGGCAGGAACAAATTACGAAGGAGGTGTTATGGCTTTTTATAACCTACCAACTGACATAACAAAAGATGATACCGTGTCCATTACATTTTTTGAAGCTGATGGCGATACTATTGTAAAGTACAGCACTGATCACAAAGAAAAAGCGTATCAAATTGAGGCTAAAAAAGGAATGAACAAATTCAATTGGAATCTCAGGTATTCACCGGCAAAGCGATTTGATGGCATGGTATTATGGGCAGCGAACATGTCCGGCCCAATGGCCATTCCCGGCGACTACAAAATGGAGATACGGTATAATGACACACTCGTTATAAAGTCGTTTGAAATTCTCAAAGACCCTAGATCACCTGCATCTCCGGAAGACTACCAAGCGTATTATGCGTTTGCTTCAAGCATACGTGATAAGATCACTGAAGCGCACGAAGCGATTATTGAGATGAGGGATATTCGTTCGCAATTGAATAACTACAAAGAGCGAATAACAGATGATACTTTGTTAGTCGCAGAGATAGAAAAGATCGATAGTGTCATGACAAGTGTGGAAGAAACACTATACCAGACAAAAAGTAAGAGCAGTCAGGATCCACTAAACTTCCCGGTCAGGCTGACGAATAAAATTGGTTATGTGAGTTCGATATCTGGCGACGGCGACTATCCTCCTACTGATCAGGCGTATGCTGTTCGCGATGAGATGGCGTCATTGATTGATGCAGAGCTTGATAAATATAATCAAGTTAAAAGTGAAATGATTTCGGCGTTTAATCAGTTGGTGAGGGCGAATGAGGTTGATGCGATTATTTTGAATAAGAAGGATTAAGGGAGAAGGTTTAAGGAAAAATGAAAATCTGTTAGAGGGACAAGGAGGAACGCAATTGAAGCAAGGGTTAACGGTGAACGGTTAAAGGCGAACGGTTAAAGGCGAACGGTTTTTAACTCCTATTGCTCATTCCGTAATTTTCTAATTTTTTATTAATAAAGCCAGGTATCTAAAGTCTTATATCTCGTGTCTAACTTTGGGGCGAAAGAGGCGGAAGAGCAATATTAAGTGAAAAACGAAAAGTGAATCTTGTTTAAATTATTAAATGTTAGTTATTAATTGTTAAAATAAGCATTTAACCAGTTCCCCATTTAAACATTTTTCTTGAACATTTCCCCGTTTAAAAAAATTACCTATCATTCATCACTAAATCACTTCATAAAAAGGGGTGAACGGTCAACGGTCAACGGTTTTTAGCTCCTACTTCTCAATAAGGGTTCGTGTTTTCTCCTGGCTATCATTCTCTGGCAAGAAATTCTCTTGGGGTCATTATTGCCAACTTGCTCTTTTTGTAATCTTTTGTATTTCTAGTGACTAATATTTTATGATCTGCTTCTTCTGCACAAAAGTTTTGAATCCCGTCTTCAAAATCACCAAAATCAGATTCCATTGCCTTGATCACTGTAGTTTGTCCAACGCTTTCCACTTTAAGTAATTTTATAATTTTCCTCATCTTGGAATTAGCGCTTTTCTTGTTTTCAATTCTTGAAATAATATAATGGAGGTTACTAATTGTCAATGATGAAACGCACAAATCCGTTTCATTCATCAAAGATTTTTCAATTATTTCAGTGATCTCGTCAATATATGGTTCCCGATTCAACAAGAAATCCAAAATCACGTCTGTGTCAAGGAATACTTTTTTCATTTCAAGTATTTCTCAATGAGGGCATCCTGCAGTAATTCTTTAAAAGTTTCGCTATCCTTTGGCAGATTAATGGAACCCTTCAAATCGCTTACAATTTTACTCAATTCGGCCTTTTTTTTAGTTGTCTTTTGTTCCGATAGGGCTTTCAAGTACTCTTCAACAATATTTGAAAGACTCCTTCCATGATTCTTAGCATAATCCTTGGCGGCCTCAATGACCTCTTGTTCAATCGATAATGTCAGCTTCGTATTCATACGTATCTATTTATACGTACAAAGATAATGGATTTCATATACACTTACAAGGTTGGATTTTGCACTGCTTCCCAATAGACATCACTCATTCTCATCAACTTATATTACTTTTGCGGCTTATATGACTTGATATGCAGGAAACTGACCAGGCTGTAGACTTCGAAGTCGCAGCAAAACTAGGATTGACCAAGGATGAATTTGAGAAGATTTGCTCTATTATGGGGCGAACACCAAATTTTACGGAGGTCAGTATTTTTTCCGTAATGTGGAGTGAACACTGCTCCTATAAAAACTCGATCAAATACCTAAAAACGCTTCCCCGCGATGGCGGCCGCCTCCTGGTTGCTGCCGGAGAAGAAAATGCAGGGTTGATGGATATTGGTGATGGAGTCGCCTGCGCTTTTAAGATAGAATCACATAATCACCCCTCTGCCCTGGAGCCTTATCAAGGAGCAGCTACTGGCGTTGGAGGTATTCATCGCGATATTTTCACCATGGGTGCACGTCCGATTGCTGCATTGAATTCATTGCGATTCGGTAATCCAAATCACCCTCATATGCGCCACCTAATCAAAGGTGTCGTGAGTGGTATTGGTGATTATGGCAATTGCCTTGGCGTGCCGACAGTCGGTGGAGAAGTTTATTTTGATCCCAGCTATCAGCAGAATATATTAGTCAATGCCATGTCGGTAGGTGTGGTAAAGATTGGCGAAACCATATCAGCTTGTGCAGACGGACCAGGGAATCCAGTTTTTATCGTCGGTTCAGCAACGGGAAGAGATGGCATCCATGGCGCAACATTTGCATCCGCAGATCTCACAGAAGATTCAGCAGAAGATCTCCCTGCTGTTCAGGTAGGTGATCCATTTCAGGAAAAACTACTGCTTGAAGCGAGTCTGGAGATTATTACCACTGGCGCAGTTGTCGGTATGCAGGATATGGGGGCAGCGGGTATCACCTGCTCAACGTCTGAAATGAGTGCAAAATCAGGCACTGGTATGACGATCAACCTGGACCTCGTACCAACCCGCCAGCAAAACATGCATGCCTGGGAGATTCTCTTATCAGAGAGTCAGGAAAGGATGTTGGTCGTGGTGAAGAAAGGAAGAGAAAAGGAAATCCAGGATATTTTTGATAAATGGGATTTGGAATGTTGCGAAATTGGTGAAGTCACGGATACCGGAAGAATTGAATTTTTCCGCCATGGCGAAATGGTCGCTGATGTACCGGCAGATCCATTGGTACTGGGTGGAGGTGCACCGGTATACGACCGCGAATATTCCAGACCAAAATACATGGATGATATCCGGTCAATTGATCCTCCTAAGGTTGCAGATAAAGAGCTGATCAGCATAGCAAACAAAATCATTACTTCGCCAAATATCGCTTCCAAAAAATGGGTCTACGAGCAGTATGACCACACCGTGCGCACCGGCAATACAAATACAAATGATCCGGCAGATGCTACGATTATTCGCTTAAAAGATTCTGAAAAATCATTAGCCGTTACTGTAGATTGCAATAGCGCTTATGTCCATGCCGATCCATATAAAGGGGCCCTCATCGCCGTCTCTGAGGCAGCGCGAAATATTCGTTGTTCTGGAGGTTTTCCATTGGGTGTTACCAACTGCCTAAATTTTGGCAATCCATACAATCCTGAAGTGTACTATCAGTTCGTCCATGCTGTAAAAGGAATGGGCGAAGCGTGTCGCAAATACAACACACCTGTGACTGGTGGAAATGTGAGCTTTTACAATCAATCCGTTATTAAAGATCGGACTGAGCCTGTTTTCCCAACACCAACGATTGGCATGGTTGGCTTAGTAGAGAAAAAAGAACACAACACGACCCTTTCCTTTAAATCAGAAGGTGATCACATCCTAATGATTGGCGCAGCGCCAAATAATATTGATGGTTCGCTTTACGTCCGTGAAATACTGGGCCACAGGCTGACGCCTTGCCCTGAGTTTGCTATTGATACTGAATTTAATCTTCATGAAGCGATTACCGGCTTGATTACAAATGGTTTGATTTCCGGTGCTCATGATATCTCAGAAGGTGGGTTATTTGTCAGTTTGATGGAGAGCGCAATGGCGCGTGGAATAGGATTTAAAGTTTCTTTACCTACCGAAGCGAGAAAAGACATCTATCTATTCAGTGAAAGTCAATCGAGGATTGTCGTATCGGTTAATAACGAAAATTTAACAAAGGTAGAAGGCATGCTCCATGAACAAGGCATCCCTTCTATACGTTTAGGAACTGTAACCAAAAACTCCGTAACAATTGATGGAGTGGATTTCGGTTTAGTTAGTGAATGGAAATCACAGTATGACAATGCCCTATCAAACATACTTGAACAATAAAATTCAAACGTCATAAAAATCATGAAAAACATTTCTCTTGGCCTTTTCATCCTTACTGTAATTGCTATTGCTTCTTGCGGAGCAACATCAACGAAGGGCACCAACGTCACCGGAAACATCTCAGATGCTACGAATATGAAGGTGTATCTGGATAAGATGGGACCGAATAGCAGTACCACCGTGTTAGGTCAGACCAGTTCTGATGACAAAGGCAGCTTTTCCATTCATCTTGATGAACCATTGACTCCTGCTATATATCGAATACGGATTGGTTCGGGCAAATTCTTTCTTGTTATAGAAGATGCAGCTCCTAATATCACTGTGAATGGAACATTGGCTGGAATGAAGACATCGGATATTGCTGTATTGGGATCTGAGAGTGCTTCTGAATTTATGCAAGCCATGAATCTTCTGTCTTCAGGAAAAATCAATGTAGATGACATTAAGGATTATATCAACAATACGCCATACCCGATGTGCGCGATGCAGATGTCCATCAATGCTTTCGGAAACCGCCCGGAATATTATGAGGTGCACAAAACATCCGCGACGGCACTTAATGCAAAATACCCCAACCATGAGTATACCGCAGGGTATTCCGCTTTTGCCAACAATCTGGAAAAAGCGTCCCAACAAAGTCAGGCCTCCGGAGGAATTCAAGTGGGCATGCCTGCCCCTGACATCATTATGAATAGTCCTGATGGAAAAACCTATTCATTATCCGATCTCAAAGGGAAGGTTGTGTTAATTGATTTCTGGGCTTCATGGTGTGGACCATGCCGAAAGGCGAATCCGCATGTTGTTGAAATTTATCACAAATACAAGGATAAAGGCTTTACGGTTTTCAGTGTATCACTGGATGGCATTGATAATCGTTCAAAATCAAGATATACAAGCCCTCAAATGCTTGAAGACGGAATGAATCAGTCAAAGAATAACTGGGTAAAAGCAATAGAGAAAGATCAACTTGCATGGCCTTACCATGTTAGTGAACTTTCCAAATGGGATGCTACTGCAGCCAAAGAATATGGTGTAAATAGTATTCCAAGGACCTTCTTGATTGACCGGGAGGGCAAAATAGCGGTAATAAACCCAAGGACAAATCTCGAAGAATCTGTGTTAAAAACACTCTAGAGCACTTTACTCCATTATTAAACGATATTAAAAAGGCAAGATCAATGATCTTGCCTTTTTAATTTTATCTGTTAAAAGCTTAATTAAGAGAACTTTACAATTTTAACATTAATGTCGTGCTTCTTTGTCAAGCGGTCTGCAAAGGCAAAGTTTCCGGATGGTGCGATAAGGATTAATCCACCCCCTTTGTTTTTACCGAGGATACTGAGTAACTTCCACTTACTGACTGTTCTTTCAGCATCGCCATCTTTCTTAACCACCTCAATATACCATCTGCCACTGCGCTTCTTGGCCATAATATCAGGCACCAGAAGGTCTTCATTTTCCATGTTGCTCATGCCAGAAGGGGTATCATAACCCTCTATATTAGCTTGAACCTCTGAATAACCGTTTCGGGATACCCAGGTATCCAAGACTTTCTTAATTATCTCTTCATCTTTACTCATAGGGCGCGTCAATACTTCCATAAATTGATCTAAACTTTTAAACAACAAGGGGTACAAATATAACAAATTGATTACCAGCGTGTAGCCTCTAAGCTCAAAAATCATAAAATTTCAAAAAAGAAAATTTCCTTTTCCGGCTATATCAAGCCAATTTCAAATCTATTACCGCTCCTGTTTTATCTCTAAACAATCCCCAAATCTGTTAATATTGTGTCTAGAGTATAAGGAAACGGAGCTAAGTGACGTAAAAACCGGGAGTAAAAATAAAATATTTAATGAAATTCGCAACTGGTTATTATTCAGTAATTTAATAATACTCATATAAAGTTGTTTCAAAAGCAATATTTGAGGAATAATCAGTCTGTTAAAATCTCAAAGGAGTAAATTCCAAAGGGCATACAAGGGCCTATTCTTCCAATTCACTTTTTGATTGCTTAAATCCAGCATGCCTTCCTAATTCAAAAAAAAAATCAGCAATAGGCCAAAAAAAACCGCCTTGTGGGCGGTTTAGTGGATAAATCCAATTTCTTCTAAATCAAATTAGTTGGCGATTTGTGCTGCTTTTTCAGGAGAAACCTTTACTTGCATAATTGCAGATTTTACATCGTAATGTATTGCCTCTGCTTCTTCTTTGGTAGCTGCCCAAGTGTCTGCTGTTGCCTCAGCGACTTTAGCGCCCATTGCGGTAAGATCTTCCTGATACTGCTTGAACTTGGCAAGTTCAGCTTGAATGGCTGGTTTGGCAGTTTCATCCAAAGTTGCAGCCAATGTAGCTTCTAATTCTGTAATCTTTTCGGAGACTGCCGTTGACAATCCGGTTAAATTTGAAGCAACACTACTTTGTGTAGCAGTAAAGATTGAATCAGCAACCATCTCGGCTGTATTTTCGCTTGTTTCTTCGTTTTTACATGAAATCAAGGCTAAAGAAAGTATTAAGCCCAGAGATAATAATTTAATGGTCTTCATAAATAAATTTGTTTTGAAAAAAGAGTAAGAGTTAGTAAAACAACATCATTTCGCTATTTCACACTGCAAATAAACGGTGGATATTTGGCTATGTTTCTGAGAAATTGAAATAAATCTAAAATTCAGTATAATCCTTGATTGTCCTGAGGCAAAAGGTAATGTAAAACCCTTACTTAGAAGGCAATAAAGGCATCCAAGTGAGCCTCCAGGGTTTTGATCGTTGGGTCGTGAATGATCCGACCCTGGTCATCCATCAGCTCATTGATTTTACTAATCGGCAACAATTGAGGAAATATAATTGACTTCATATGGATCAGAATCCCCGAAAGGTGGTCCATTCCTCTGATATTCCCTGCCCTCCCTGAGGCTATCCCTATAAGCATTGATTTCTTCATTGCAAAGGTTTCTTGATACCTCCGTACGGATATCGCATCGATAAATAGCTTTAATATCCCGGGAAAACTGCCATTATACTCGGGCAGTATCCAGATAAACTTAGATGCAGGGACCATATAATTGTCCTGGATCGCCTTTATTATCTCAGGAATACGTTCTTCCTCATAAGGATCAAGGGAAAGAATCTCTGCTGGCATATCAACCATACGGATAAAGCCCACTTGCCCATCATATCGCTCTTGGAGGAGTTGCCCGATATGCTGGGAGATGAACTCCGAATTACTATCTGGTCTGTTGGTGGCTTGGATGACTGTAATCATGCTGTTAATATAATTGGGTTTTAATACATGGAGAAAGGACGAATTGTTCTGTCAATAGCTGTATTTTTGCCCTCCGGACAATTAAATAGGGGCGGAAACCCTAATTATATTGAAAATCGGCCTTGCCGGGTCAAAAATATTTACAGCCATTTTGGGAAAGATAGTAGCCATAGCAAATCAAAAAGGAGGCGTTGGAAAAACGACCACCGCCATCAATATGGGCGCTTGCCTGGCCATTTTGGAAAAGAAAATCCTACTGGTTGATGCAGATCCACAAGCGAATAGCACTTCCGGCCTAGGTGTGGAATTAGCACCTGGTCAACCCTCCATATACGATTGCATGATCAATAACACCCCTGCGACGAAAGCAATCGTGCCTACCGGAACGCCAAACTTATTCATACTTCCATCACATATCGATCTGGTTGGTGCTGAATTGGAGCTTGTCTCCAGAATGAGAAGAGAATATACTTTGCAGAGTGTATTGGAGGAGATTCGTGACGATTATGATTACATCCTCATCGATTGCATGCCTTCACTTGGATTACTTGCGCTGAATGCATTGACTGCTGCTGATGCAGTAATCATCCCAATCCAAACAGAAATCTATGCCCTTGAAGGGTTGCAAAAGCTAAAAAACACCATTAGCCTTGTCAGAGAACACCTCAATCCAAATCTCGAAATCGAAGGTATCGTCATGACGATGTATGATAGTCGACTGAGGCTGGCCAATATGGTATTGGAAGAGGTTCGCCAAAACCTGTCTGATCCGCTTTTTGATACCATCATCCATCGCAACAGTAAAATCAGTGAATCCCCCAGTATGAAGGCCCCTGTCATCATGTACGATGCTGCAAGTACCGGAAGTTTGAACTTTATGGCACTCGCCATGGAGTTTCTCACGAGGAATAATGATGGGGTCGATTCCAAAACGGCAAACTAAGCCGATACCCTAAATACTGTTCGACGGATAAAATAAAATCGAACCAATTCACGTCAAAGTAAGTAGCACACTCAATTAATAGAAACAAGCGCATGGCAAAAGAAACGAACAAAATGCAAATCGGTAAAGGTATTCGTGCCTTGCTTACAAATATCGAAGAACGAGGGACTGCCCCTACCGGTCAGGAGCTACAGGAACTTTCCCGTGACACGCTCGAAGTACTTATAGATGCAATTGAAACAAACCCTTTCCAACCGAGAACAGATTTTGATGAAACAGCCCTTGAGGAATTAGCCCAGTCTATTCAGATACATGGCATCATCCAACCACTAACGCTAAGAAGGCTTCATGAAGGGCAGTACCAGTTAATTGCCGGAGAACGACGATGGCGGGCAGCACAAATGGCCGGTCTGACTTCGGTCCCTGCGTATATCCGTATCGCCGATGATCAGGGTATGCTGGAAATGGCGATTGTAGAGAATATTCAGCGCGCAGATCTCAATGCGATGGAGATGGCCTTTAGTTTACAACGACTGATTGATGAATGTACGCTGACACATGAAGAATTGTCCGTGCGCGTCGGCAAACAAAGAAGTACTGTTTCTAATTTTCTTCGCCTATTAAAACTTCCACCTCGTGTACAGCAGGCACTTAGAAAAGAAGAGATTAGTATGGGACATGCCAAGGCAATTGCCGGCCTTGAAGAAATTAGTTCTCAGCTGATGGTTTTGGGCGAAATTATTTCAAAAGGTCTTAGTGTTCGTGACACTGAAAAACTGATCACTAAATATCAGGATGGTAAGTCAAACCAAGGGAACAAAAAATCAGCTTCCGGCAAAACAACAAAGGCTAATAATATACCTGCGGAAGTCAAACAGATTGAGCAGCAATTAAGAGGGTTGCTTGGTGTAAAAGTAGAATTACAGTACAAAGCAAATGGCAGTGGCGATATTCGTATTCCCTTTAAAACAGATAGGGAGTTAAATTATATTCTTGAAATTCTCGAAGCTCTGGAGGAAAACGATTGATCGTTTACTATTCTTGATTTAACGCATTGCATGAAAACCTTATCCTTTATATTCCTGTACACCTTCTTCTGGCTTTTCGCTTTTGATTGTCAGGGACAAGAGATATCAGATAGTATTTATGTAGCGCGCAATTCAACGGATAGCATCGTCATTAAGGAGAAAAAAGGATCCATTTTTAAAGGCAGACCAGGAAAATCAATGTTGATGAGTCTGGTCATTCCCGGGTCTGGCCAGATCTACAATAAAAGTTATTTGCGCGTTCCTTTTGTATGGGGCGCCGTAGGTGGAATGGGTTACCTGATGATCTATAATACGAAAAGATACAATTGTCTTAAAGATGGATATATCGCTAGTATTGATGGAACCGCTATTGACTATCCCGCCTACTGTAGCGACCTGCAATTAATAACAGATCCTACCAGACTAAAGCTACTTCGTGATCAGGCAAATGCAAACAAGCAGCTTTCGATCATAG
>JBBKWA010000219.1:0-11610 GCA_037968695.1 Saprospiraceae bacterium | reverse complement strand
GCCCAAAAATTTATAATATTAATTTTAGAAGTAAGGTGACTCGACAAACTATCCAAGCTATCATTTGGCTTGATCAATCTAAAATCGTCGAGTTTATTAAGATTAAATCGTGTAACCTTTCTATCTAAATCAGCTTTAATAACTATAAAAGCATGTTCCAGGTCTGGCACATTATCTACATGTACCCCATACAGAAATTCAGAAAACTCTATATCAGATTGATTTTTTGCTAAATAAACAGCACTGTTAACAATAGAAGTAAGGATTACGCCATGCAGGGATGGATAAGCACTAAATAAATGATCACATGTATTTAGTGCCGAAGTAAGGTATATCGGAAAATTTGATTCCTCCTTTTTAGAGAGCTGCAATTTAATTAATGAATGAAAATATTTAGATGCTGAATTTAAATAATATCTAGACCTGCTTTCATCCATTAAATCAAACTCATATAGGGACCGAATGTTTTCAACTACGGCTTGAGGCAATGTATCTATGGCAATTGTATCATTTATAAATTTGTTCAGCAGAGAAGATTTCCAAAAATAATTAAATCCGAATAACTCAGCATTTATATACTTTTTAAAATCATCTGATACTCCGGTCAAATTCAAACTCTTATTCATCGAATCACAAATAGTTTCAAGCTCATCCAGTCCATTTTCTAATTCAAAAGGTTTTGAATATATAGGTTGCTTTAAACTTGCCTTATTAAAACCTAAGTCGCGAAGCAGAATATTCTCATCCTCTGTTGGCCCTTCAATAGTGATAGAACTTTCATTGACAATTATTATATTTACCGATTCCGGTTCAATATAAATTCGGTACCGTCTTTTATCATCAAGATAGAATTCAATTATTTCAGGCTTCGTAATTGTAAAAGAAAAATCAAACTCATGTATACTATTGAGTTTTTTCCATTTAAAGAAAAAAACTGGATCAAGCTCAACTAAAGGGTTCTGATAAATCCCGACATTTAACTCCACTGAATCAGGCAAGTTGATTTCGCCGTAAATTTTTGTTTGCGCAATAATTGTATCACTCGATACAAGAGCAAGAGAATTTGAAAAGGGCATAAAAAACAACCAAAAGCAAAAAAGAAACATGTTTTACTATTTATTAAATTTTATCCGATTCTCAGAGTAGTCTACTCAATCTTATAATGTGGAGTGATTTTGAATAAAAACAAGATTCAACATGAAATTCAAAATAGTACAAACGGCACCTCAACAACCTATCACAAACGATTGGCATAAGAGAGGGAGACTGTTTAGTAAATATAAAGAATCGCTATCAATCTTATAGCGCTAAGTCTGTCCACCCGTACTTTTCACATAAAAACTATTAAACACTATTTTCTCACATTCGACTCCGATACCAAAACCAAATCCTACCTAACCTTCTCCAATCTAGCAAAAGTCATACACATTGATTTTTATCATATATGAACTTTTGTGGTTTTAAACTGCTGTAAAACAAGTGCCCCTAAAGGCACTATTTCAGATTTTATAATGTTATAATATGTACTTTTAGAAAAGTCTGGAAAACAGCTTGTATTCTTTAATGTTTATCAACAATTATCAGCTCATTACCAACATGCACGCAGGAGGCCATGAGGCCGTCATTAGGAATTCAGGCTTCCCTGTTTTAGCTTTGTTCCCCTTTCAATAAAACAATACAGGCACTTTTCACTTTTAATTCTTCACTTTTCACTTAATAAATGGCTGAGCCAAATCAATATAATCCTCAAAACTCCGGCAGTAGACTCAAACCTATCCGGTCTGACAACGATCTGACCAATCTGGTATATGGTAAGATTCAACCACAAGCCACACAGATAGAAGAAGTAGTCCTGGGCGCATTGATGCTGGACAAGGATGCGATGGCTGTCGTGTTGGATATCCTGGCACCTGATAGCTTTTATAAAAAACAACATGGGGTCATCTACGAATCCATGATGCACCTTTTCGAGCGCTCCCAACCGGTAGATATACTCACTGTACACGAAGCACTCAAAAAAACCGGCAGCCTCGAGATGATTGGTGGCGTAGGATACCTGGTAGAGCTCACAAACAAAGTAGCAAGTGCAGCCAACCTCGAGTTTCACTCCCGAATCATCGCTCAAAAGCATATTCAACGAGAGCTCATACGCGTAAGCACCGGTACTATTTCAGATGCCTTCGAAGACACCAAAGATGTCTTTCAGATGTTGGATGAAGCAGAATCGAATTTGTTTGAAATTACACAGAAAAACCTCAATAGAAGTTATTCCAAGCTTGGCGACCTTGCTGTGAAAGCACAGAAAGACCTTGAATCCCTATCCAAAAAAGAAATTGGAATGACCGGGGTACCGACAGGATTTGTTGAACTTGATAAAATCACCAACGGCTGGCAAAAATCGGACCTCGTCATCGTGGCTGCTCGTCCGGGTATGGGTAAGACTGCCTTCTGTCTCGCTTTAGCAAAAAATGCTGCCTTTGATTATAAACGACCTGTAGCCTTCTTTTCTTTGGAGATGTCAGCGCTGCAGCTGACGCATCGTTTGATGTCTATGGTCGCTGAGATTCCGGGTTCCAAATTAAGGAATGCGCAAATGGAAGATTATGAGTGGCAACAACTCAACAGTGCTGTTGAACGATTTAGCGAAGTACCCATTTTTATAGATGATACACCGGCCATCAATATTTTCGAATTGCGCGCAAAATGTCGACGTCTAAAAATGCACCATGACATCCAAATGGTAATTGTTGATTATTTGCAGCTGATGTCTGCTGGTCCGGAAGGAAAACGAGGGGGTACGCGAGAGCAAGAGATCAGTTCTATATCCAGAGCGCTAAAGACAATGGCGAAAGAATTGAATGTCCCTGTCATCGCCTTATCTCAGTTGAGTCGTGCGGTGGAAACACGTGGAGGAAACAAGCGCCCTCAACTATCTGACCTTAGAGATTCAGGAGCTATTGAGCAGGATGCTGATATCGTCACCTTTATCTATCGTCCCGATTATTATGAAATGGAATCAGATCCGACCATCTCGAAAGATCAGGCAGAGATTCTTATTTCGAAACATAGAAATGGAGCACTTGGATCCGTCAATCTGAAATTCATCAGTCAGTTTGCGAAGTTTACCGATCCGGACGATTTCTTTGGTGAAGCGTCAGGAAAAGAGGCAGGCGATGATAATTATAATGCAATCATTACCCGCCCCTCCCGAATAAATGAAGATGATGATCCTATTCCATTTTAGCATCGTGTAAAAGAGCACAAAAGAAAGACGGCCAAACGGCAGATATAGGGTATGGAAGAAATGCGGTTAAATAAATATTTAGCACACAGTGGCATTGCAAGCCGTCGTGCTTCGGACACACTCATTCAGCAAGGACATGTTACCGTCAATGGCGTGGTCGTGCAGGAGATGGGCTATAAGGTAAAGGATAAGGATATTGTCGCGTTTAAAGGAAAGACGATCTCTCGTGTCACCAAGATGGTTTATATCTTACTCAACAAACCAAGGAATGCCCTGAGTACTTCCAATGACGAGCGTGGTCGCAGAACAGTCCTTGATATTATCGCTGAAAAAATTCCAGAACGAATTTATCCTATTGGACGATTAGACCGCAACACCTCCGGATTAATTATTTTGACCAATGATGGTGACCTCACCAAAAAACTTTCTCACCCAAGCCATAAAGCACCTAAGGTGTACATCGCCACCCTTGACAAAAATCTGTCATTAAAACATTTAGAGGATATACGAAATGGGATTACACTGGAGGATGGGGATATCAAGCCAGATAGTTTACATTTTGTTGATAGCAGAAGCAAAAAAGATGTGTCGATAGAAGTGCATTCCGGACGAAACAGATTGGTCCGTCGGATATTCGAACATTTCGGTTATCAAGTAGACAAACTGGACAGGACGTATTATGTAGGATTAACTAAAAAGAACCTCCCGCGCGGGATGTATCGGCCGCTCACCAAAGAAGAAGTCAGGATGCTCAAGCATTTTACTTAACAAGCCCCAACTCCTATTCTTCTATTATAGAATTAAGTGCATCCAGGATGCAAGTTGCCTCACCAAAGCCATCAAAGAATTTACTTTTATCTTTGAAAGATGAACACCAGCCAAAATCAAATTTATTCCGAACTCACAAAAGCCAGAAAAGAGGGCAAAAAAAAGCTGGCGGTCCTGATAGATCCCGATAAAATGCGGCTTGGCAAGCTCGATCAGATCATTGAACTTGCCGTTCGTTGCAAAACAGATTTCTTTTTTATCGGAGGGAGTCTACTGGTCAATAGCCAACTGGATCAATGCCTGAAGATGATTCGCGAAAGGTGTACTATTCCTTTAATCCTATTTCCCGGTAGCTCTTACCAATTGAGCAATAAGGCGGATGCTATTCTTTTCCTTTCTCTTGTTTCCGGAAGGAATCCTGACCTCTTAATTGGACAACATGTAATTGCTGCACCCTATCTCAAATTGAGTTCGCTCGAAGTGCTGCCCACCGGATATATGCTCATTGATGGAGGTGTAGGCACCACCGTGCTTTATATGAGCAATACTTCCCCCATCCCATCAAATAAATCGGATATTGCTGCTTGTACGGCAATGGCCGCTGAACTCCTTGGTTTGAAAATGATATTTATGGATGCTGGAAGTGGTGCATCAACACCCGTTTCTGCAGAAATGATACAAGCGGTAAGCGGTGCTATCTCTGTTCCTTTAATTGTTGGCGGAGGAATTAAGTCAGCAGAGAAAGTAAACGAAAACCTTAAAGCAGGGGCAGATGTCATCGTGATGGGAAATGCTTTTGAATATGACCCTTCGCTCATGATTGAAGTATCCGCTACCATACACGCACACAATGTAGCATTGCATGTCTAGGACAGTAGGGCTTTTCTTTTTTCTTGGTTTTCTTTTTTTAGGAATAAATAGTAATGGTCAGAACCTTGGCTTATTGCCTTACAAAACAAAATGGCAAGAACTCAGGCATGATAGTCTGAGCATTATTTTTCCCGAAGGCCATGAAGCCTCCGCAAAGCGGATAGGCGGGTTAATGCTAAAATTAGCTTCCGTCGATCCCATGACAACCGAAGGCAGATACAAACCCATATCAGTTATTCTTCAACCTTTCACTACTGAATCCAATGGTTATGTTGGGCTGGCGCCTTATGTTTCAGAACTCATGCTTCAGCCATATGAAAATCCCTTTATTCTTGGATCATTGCATTGGGAGGACCTTTTAGCTATTCATGAATACCGCCACGTCCAGCAAGTTAATGCGGTAAACACTGGGATATCTCACATTATAAAGATGCTTTTAGGAGAAAGGGCGTTTGCAGGAATGTATGGGCTTGCTATTGCAAACTGGCTTAGGGAGGGAGAGGCTATTGATTTTGAAACAAAATGGACCCCACAAGGCAGAGGTCGCCTGAGTCGGTTTACACTTCCCTTTCGGGAGAAAAACCGAAAGGATGAATTTTGGAAGTATTACGTTTTGCGCAATGGTTCTTATAAGCAAAATGTTCCTGATCAATATCCATTAGGATACCTCATGACGATGTATGGCAATCATGCTTTTGGCGAGGCAACCTGGGATACTATATTTCGACTCGCCCCAAGAATGAATCCAATCTATGATCCTTTTTCAGGTGTCGTTAAAAAATTCTATGGGAAAAGCAATCGCTTTCTCTATGAAGATGCAGTAAAATATTATGGTGCGCAATGTAAAGAAAGAGAAGTAACCGATATAACTTATCCAACTATCCCCATTTCAGAAAAGAATAGCCAAAATGCCTTTTTCGATATGGCGTATCCAAGTGTTGGTGGAGATGGGGCGATTTATACATCAATCACAAGTTTTGATTCCATTGCCACAATTTACAAAATAGCCTCTGATGGAAGGCGTAAAAAGATAGTCTCCCAAGGCAGAAACAATGATACGTATTTCGACTACAGTAATGATCGATTAGTATGGACAGAAAGAAGAGTTGATGCAAGATGGTTACGCACAGATAAAAATGTTATTGTCGTTTATTATGTTTTGGATAAAAAGAAAAAAGATTTTAAAACATCAAAAGGGTATTTCACGCCATCGCTTGATCTCACCGGAAATAAGATTGTGGCCTTGCAAGCTGGATTGGATGGAAAGTTCGCCCTACATATACTTGATGCCAATACTGGCCAAATACTTAACGAGCTCCCTAATCCTGAAAATCTATATTTCGGGTACCCGTCGTTTGATGATGAAAATAAAACCATTATCGCTACAGCCAGAAACAGTGATGGAAGGATGTGTCTTCTAGAACAAGACATAGAAACAGGAATAATAAAACAAATCACTCACTACAGTTATAATGTGCTAGGCAGGCATGCGCAGGCTGGACCATGGATTTTCCTGACATGTGGTATAGATGATGTAGATCAAGTTTATGCTGTTGATCGAAAAGAAGGCGTTTTTTATCAGGTGAGTGGGGGAAACCAGGCACACTATAACCCCACCTGGGATCCTGTTCAGGACAATCTTGTCTGTTCACAGTATGCGAACAATGGAAGCAAATTGGTGCGGCTTCCCGGATTGCCCAGACAATGGTTGCCCACCAATCTGGACGACGGAATAAAATATATTCCAGGCGCTTCAGCACGCAACATATTATCAGAACCTCTTGATCCGGAGTCCTTTGAACAAAAAGATTATTCCCCGTGGAAGAATGCAATTAATTACTATGGTCTCGGCTTAATCATCCATGCACCTCTTTATGGACTTGAGTTGCGGTCCCAAAATATATTAAAAACAATATCAATGGCGGGTGGATATGCCTACAATAGAAACAACCGGGCAGGTGGACCTTATTTTGATGTTAGTCTCGGTATGTGGTATCCGGTGCTTCAATTTGGTTATAAAAATACAACCAGAAGACCAACGGCAGTTGATAGCCTTCATCTTCGCACAGTATTGGATGAAGTTTTTGCTGGTATTTCATTACCGCTCCATTTTACCCCGGGCGTATATCAACAGTCGATCGAAATCTCTTCCCTTGTAAGTACCGGAAATCGAAAAATAAGGATCCTCGATGGTCCATTGCTTAAAATTTCTGATATCTATTATGCCAGACAGCGCATTGTCTTTATTAACAGCCGAAAGAAAGCTTATCGCCAACCCATTCCTTCCTTTGCACAACGGTTAGAGTTTAGCTTAGCGAATGAAATCACAGGAACGCAGATACAGCAATGGTTTGCGTCCACAGATTTTGCCTTTCCAGGCATCAGGGCATCTAATTATACTATCCTTACGGCAAACATGCTGATCCAGGATAATGGCAAAAACAACGTTCGACTAAATAGCCAATATGTTGGCGCCAGAGGTTTTCAATTTCAAGATGGTGGCACGAACTACAAATTTGGATTTACCTATGGATTTCCCCTTTTATATCCGGATATTGGATTTGGAAATGTACTCTATGTACCCCGAATCAGACTACAGCCTTTCTATGACCTTGCATATTCCGATTCAGTAGAAGCGATAGCGCCAAATATGAGTAGCGCAGGCGCTGAATTATTGATTGATTTTTATTTAAGCACCTTTACATTAGGGATCAGATATTCAAGACTACTTACGGGTTATGAAGGAAACCCAAACCGATTTGAAGTATTTATTCCATCACAACGCTTTTAGATGAAAGGGATTGTTGCACGCGTTACCGGAAGTTGGCATGATATACGATTGGAAGATGGTACGACGCTTCCGTGCCGAACGATAGGAAAATTACGCATGGAAGATATTAAGACAACCAATCCTATGGGGGTCGGGGATGAGGTAGAAGTTCAATATGAAGAAGGGGATGAGTTTAAAGGAATCATTACTGCCGTCCTGCCACGACGCAACTACGTAGTACGTCAATCCCCTCGGAAAAAGCACGATCTCCATTTACTTGCCGCGAATATTGATCAAGCTGTTTTAGTCACCACCATCATCAGTCCAAAAATAAAATTGGGTTTTATCGATCGATTTTTGCTCATGACCGAACCACATGATATTCCGGTGATTATCGTGGTGAATAAAAGCGATCTATTTGAACAGGAGGAATTAGAGATATTTGGAGGGCTTAAATATATGTACGAAGACATTGGCCATCATGTGATTAGTTCTTCCGCAATCGTTGAAGGTGGCCATGATGCCCTGAAAGAAGTTTTAAAGAACAAAATCACACTTGTGGCCGGTCAATCGGGTGTAGGAAAATCTTCGCTTATTAATTCAATACAACCGGGATTAGGATTGCGTACCGAAGAAATATCCGATCATTCCGGCAAAGGACAACACACTACTACGTTTGCAGAAATGTTTGCTTTAGATATGGGCGGCTACATCATTGATACGCCTGGAATCAAAATGCTCTCCTTTAATAATCTGGAGGTTATGGATGTGGCGCATAACTTTAAAGAGTTTTTTAAGAAATCTTCTGATTGCCGGTTTGACAATTGCCTTCATCGAAACGAACCAGGATGTGCTGTCAAGGTGGCTATTGAAGATGGCGACATTTCTATTTTGAGATACGAGCATTATCTGCAAATACTTGGTGAAATAGAAGATCAAAATTCTTGGGAAAGACATAAAGACCTTTAACTATCCGTCGAGTTTACAGCCTCAGAAATAAAGCCGTAATTTTACACTAAATAAATTTTCACGCTTCACGCTTCGCTTAAATGTCCTATACTTCCAGAGTACGCTATCAAAACCGAAGAGAACGACTAAAGAAACACGGTCGTAATTTTAAATTAATTACACTCTTTGTTGTCCTCCTTGGGCTCATTTTTCTTTATAAGAACAGGTACAGTATCTACGAACACATCAGGACTTACTTTTACTAATAAAAAGTGTCTATTCCGCATCCTATGACATCAAGAAATAGAAAATGGCCAGTTCTGCTTGCAGGATTAATTACAGTTATTGCTTTGATTTACCTGTCAGGGCCAAAACCAGATAACCCTGATTTTTCAACGATTTCGCTCCCCCAACTTACTTCCGATCTGGAGCGTCTGGAAGATAGCATAGCAATCGTTGAAACATCGCTAAAACTTAAGCAGGATAACGAAGCAAGAATCGTTTGGTCAACACCATATAAAAAGACATCCTATAGCATAGTTTACCTTCATGGCAATGGCGCGAGTCAGGAAGAAGGAGATCCAATTCACGAAGCATTAGCCTACCGATATGGCTCCAATTTATATCTGGCGCGGCTCTATGATCATGGTGTACAAAGCGAAAACCCATTGGAACACATTGATCCGGTCAAATGGATGCAATCGGCACTAGATGCCATAGCCATTGGGAAAGCCATAGGAGATAAAGTCATAGTGGTTTCCTGTTCCACAGGCAGTACTTTTGCACTTTATCTTGCGGCCCATTTTCCTGAATTATTTGAAGCACAAATATTGTTTTCTCCGAACATTGATTATTATGACCCGAGATCCTTTCTGATGTCGGGCCCATGGGGATTACAAATAAGCAGAATGATTCTTGGATCAAAATTTTATGGCTGGAAAGCCCCTGGAGCTGCACGACAATACTGGTACACAAGTTATCGCATTGAAGGTTTAATTGCTTTAAAAGCGATTATTAATAAGACAATGACAAAAGAAACTTTTTCTAAAATAAACCAACCTTTGTTTATGGCCTATTATTATCGCGATGACAATCATCAGGATAAAATTGTATCCGTAAAACGAATGCGGGAAATGTATTCCCAAATTGCCACATCGCCAGCTTTAAAAAAAGAAGTTACTTTGACAGAAGCAGGAACCCATATCATAACTTCCGATTTGTTTACTAGACACATTGATGAAGTTTGGGATCCTTTAATTAACTATTGTGATAATGTCCTCAACCTTATGCCAGTTCATGATTCGGACTGGAAACCATTTATAGATGTACGATAACCAAACCACTCACTAAGGTGCAACCTTTCTATCCTGCAAAACTTTTATTATTTGGTGAATACACCGTGCTCAGTGGATCACAAGCACTCGCTATTCCAATAGACCAATGGAAAGGACAGTGGGAACATGCCAATTCAAGCAAAGACGACATAGCGTCCTTGAAGCAATATGCCGATTGGTTGTTATCAAACGAAATTATCTCAGCTTCTGCCTTCGCTCAAATGCTTAAAGACGCTGATGATGGATGGAAATATTCTGCAGATATTCCAATTGGATTCGGACTCGGGAGTTCAGGCGCTTATGTTGCTGCGTTGTATGATCGGTATGTTTCTAAGGAACAGGACATAGCAAGTGCTACGCATGCTGTACTTGCAAAAATGGAAGGGTATTTTCATGGTTCCAGTTCTGGTATGGACCCATTAGTTTCCTTTACAAACAAAGCTTTGTATAAAAGTGATGGAGGAAACTTTCACACCATTTCTAATCCAGGATGGCCGGATGGATTTAATTTTTTCCTTGTGGATACAGGAATGGCCAGATCAACAGGATCGCTCGTCAATACCTACAGAGAAATGCTCAAGGAGTATGAATTTAAATCTAGCCTTGAACGCGACCTGATTCCAATGGTGGAACACGCGATTCACTTTTATTTGTTAGGCTTAGGACACAATCTTGAAACTTGCTTACAACTAATAAGTGAATTTCAGCGCAAACATTTCTCTTCTTTTATTCCAGCGAAAACCAAAATATTATGGGACGAATTGCGGGACACTACAGGATTGTATATTAAATTTTGTGGTGCTGGAGGTGGCGGTTATTTTATGGCTATCACGACGCCATCCTTCAATGGTGAATTGCCTGAAAACTTCATACAAATCAACTGAGGGCAAGCTGGTTTAAAATAGATTTTCTAAATGACAAAGCAGGATCAGTCAGTACATCTTAAAAAGATTATGGCCTATTGTGCTAGGGCTGAACGCTGTGCACAAGACGTGGTAAAAAAGCTGACTGCTTATGAAACTCCCGAGGAAGAATTTGACACCATTATCGAAACACTTTATCAGGACAATTTCCTAAATGATGAAAGATATGTTCGGTTTTACACTTCTGACAAATGGAAACTGGATCAGTGGGGGCGAATAAAAATCAAAAATGGATTATTCCGAAAAGGCTTTAGCGAAATCCTGATCGAACAGGCAATGGCGACAATAGACGAAGAAGAATACAGATTGAGCATGTACAATATTCTCTCGAAGAAAAGAGAAACCCTGCGATTAGAAGAACCAATCGCTCAGATGAAAAAAATGCTGAGTTTCGGAAGTAATAGAGGAATCGAAGAAGATCTTATTTGGCAATGGCTTGAGATGGAAGGTCTTACTTTTTAATCATGGCAGTAGGGCAAAGCATGAACAAAAGCATTCATAATTTCATTTAACCTGTTTAACGATTTCCCTGTTGGCTTCAATTTAATTTTGAATCCTGCTTAGTACAACCATCATCCAATGAAACTCAACCATAAGATCTACGGTACCGGCAAACCGATCATCATCATGCATGGTCTGTTTGGTAGTGGGGACAATTGGCGCTCAATTGCCAAGAATCTTGAATCAACATATCAATGTATTGTGGTGGATATGCGAAATCATGGCCGTTCGCCACACGACCAGGAAATGAAC
>JBBKWA010000218.1:0-8278 GCA_037968695.1 Saprospiraceae bacterium | reverse complement strand
ATATTCAATATTTAAGTTAATTTTGGGTACCCTCCAGTGATTTTGTTGACTACATTAACTACATTTAGATCGGAAATATCAACCAATCTGACTGTTTAACCGTCAATTTAACGATGAACGCTATTATTTCTTAAATAATCCCTTACTTGCTATGAAGCCAGCCTTTACCCTTTTATCTACCCTCCTTTTTACTTTGTTCATTATCAGGCCAGTACATGCCGATGTAGATTGTTATAATGACTATATCGCCCCTGTTGCCATTTGTGATGGACATACCACAGTAGCCCTGTCAAATGATGGTACTGCCAGATTATATGCAATAGATATTGATGATGGATCTTATGATAATTGTCATATCGAAACATATCAGGCCCGCCGGATGACACAAGGTTGGTGCCCCCCAGGAATTGCAGATGACACGCAATTTCGGCCCTATGTTGAGTTTTGCTGCGAAGATGTCGGGCAAACCCTTTGGGTCGTCCTTCGCGTAACAGACGGACATGGAAACTATAACGAATGCATGGCCGAAGTTACTGTGCAGGACAATACATCGCCGCATATGATTTGTCCACCAAACATCACAGTAAGTTGTGGTTTTTGGTTTAGCGCTGATGCATTAAACAACCCTTATAATAGAACCTTTGGGACAGTGGCCATAAATGGCGCACCAAGATTGCCTATTTATATTAATGATGCAGGTAACCCTTACTATAGCCAGCCGCATTATTGGGGCATTGATGGTACCGTAGGTGGTGGTAATTGCGGTGGAGGAAACAATGTCTGGATTACCATTCCGGAAGTTATCGATTACCGGAATTCTTGTGGCGTTGGAATTATTAAAAGAAAATTCTATGTTGAAACCAATAATTGGTCCGACTGGTGTTATCAAACAATCACGGTTACAGACTTTACAAGTTCGCAATACAACATTCATTGGCCATACGACTATGTAGCGGATGCATGTATTTACGGTCCTGAGGATGTAGATCCGGATGATTTATCTCCACCATACAATAAACCGACCATTGGGGGAGGATCTCAGAATTCATGCGGTCTTATTGGTTATGCATACAATGATTTGGTTTTTACATTTTCTGATGGTGCTTGTAAGAAAATATTACGCGAGTGGACAGTCATAGACTGGTGTAAATATCAGCCCAATAACCCATGGAGCCCTGGGATTTGGAAGCACACACAGGTGATTAAATTAATGAATGCTACCCCGCCTGTCTTTGTGAATGGTTGCAATGATATTATTGTAGATGGTTATTTGCCTGATTGCAAAGGACGTTATTATGAGAAGCCAGTAGTCGTGGACGATTGCACGCTTACAGAGCATTTAATTTGGGATTATAAAATTGATCTCTGGAATGATGGATCTTATAATATCAGTCATGCAGGTGTAGGGCAGCCTACAGTCGATGAAGTGCTACCTTATGGCTGGCACAAAATTCTTTGGAACGTTTCTGATGCTTGCGGTAATTATCGCACGTGTAGCTATAAGGTGCATGTAAAAGATTCAAAAGCTCCATCACCAATTTGTTATTATGGCCTTTCTACTGTTGTGATGCCGATAGGCGGCATGGTCACCATTTGGGCGAAAGATTTTAATGCATCAAGTTTTGACAATTGCACACCACCATACAAGCTGAGATATTCATTTTCGGCCAACCCATTTGAAACATCCAGAGTGTTTACTTGCGATGACCTCGGTACCGTCGCTATTCAGGTTTGGGTGCACGACGAATATGGTAATGCAGATTATTGTACAACGTTTATAAAAATTAATGACAATGAAGACGCTTGTTCTGATATGAATCAGATACAGGGATTGGTTACCACGTTTGATAATATTCCTGTACCACAATCTGCAGCATCACTATATAAAATTATGCCGGACCAATCACTCGATCTTGATGCAAATAGTGCAACTTCAGATGCTACAGGTCATTTTTTAGTTGGATTTGGAACCACACAGTATGATCGTATGATTATGCTTTCAAGAGAAGGCAAAAAACTAGAAGGTATATCCACCTTGGATTTGATTGCTTTACAGGCACATCTTAGTGGGGAATCACCAATCACAGAGCCACATAAACTATATGCTGCCGATCTCGATGGCAATGGTAGAGTAGGAGCAAATGATTTGCAATTAATGAAAAAGGCTTTGCTGGGAGGATTTAAATTGGATACTTACCGAGGTGATTTGTCCTGGGTTTTCTTTGGTGATCCTTGTGACCCGGATGCGCCGCTGGACTTACTTGAAAATGTATGTCACAATGGTATAGAGGTTGATCACACAGGAAGCTTTCCTATGGTGACTTCATTCAAAGCTTTAAAGATGGGGGATGTGAACGGCGACATGGTTAATATGGCATGGAACCTGACTCCTCGTACTTCTTCAGCGGTAAAAATCGCAGTAAGAGAAAATGCAAGCTTCAATGCTATTGAATTTATGCTGGTAGAGGATGCTGTTGTTTACGGAATGCAAATGTCTTTGAATAACCTCAATCTCGAAGTGACATCAGGAATCTTGCCAATACAGCAAAGTAACTTGGCAAAGGACATTGATGGCTACACTAATTTGAGTTGGGGACAAACAGCGCCAATCGCAGTAAAAGCAGGAGAGGTGCTATTTACACTCGAAAACATGGCTCCGGGTGTTCAGCCAGAGAATTTATTGGTTGATCATCTCGAATCACTTTTCCCTGAGATTTACACAGAAAACCTTAATAATGAACTGATTAAGCTTGTACCATACGAAGCATCTTCTGTTAATATGGCATTTGAAAGTAAAATTTCACCAAATCCATTTACAGACTATACCACGTTAGATGTATTTATACCGGCTGGCGAAGAATTTTTTGTCACGGTGCACGATATTAAAGGCCAGGAGCTCTTTAAACGTCGATATGTCTCAAATACAAACAAAGCTGAAATAGTCATAGGTAGTGAGGTTGCTTCTATTCCAGGCGTCTATTACTATAAAGTAGTCTCTGCATTAGGGCAATTGTCTGGTAAGTTTATTCGACAATAAAGTATTGCAACTGAGAGATTATTCTTTTTCAGAAGGATTTCAGTGAATAAGTACATTAAACAGAATATAAAATCAACTAAAGAGGCTCTGCTAATACCGGAGCCTCTTTTTTTAAAGTATTGATTAGCAGTAACTTGCTGATTAAGTTAGCGTTTGAAATGGCTGTTTGTAAAATCCACATTAATCCAAGTACCAGATAATTTGAAGAAATTGATCATTTTTGTGAATCAATTGAGATTTCACCGTAACAGTTGTCTACTCCCTCTTTTTAAATACAATAACTATGGAATAGTTTTAGCTTTTAAAACTTTCCTGAGTTTATGGCTAGTGGCATATATAATATTGCTATTACTATTACTATATTTGTCCCTGATTTGCTTGATATTAAGTTTTTTGAACAGAATAAAGCTATTACGAATGGGTAAATCCATATATAGTATCATCATTGCCCTGTTTGCCTGCTTTACTGCCAGCGCAGAACAGCCCACTTTTAACGTTAGTAGCCTGGATGCAAATCCCGGTGAAATTATTGAAGTGAATTTTGAAGTTGATAACTTCATAGACATTATAAGTGTCCAATATTCGGTAAACTGGGATCCTGCAGTTCTCGAGTTTAGGACGATTAAAAACTATAATGCCAGTGTCCCCGGGTTGTCCCCTTCAGTATTTGGAACACCCCAGTCGTTACTCGATCAGGGAAAATTTACCCTGGCATGGATTGAAAGTTCGATTACACCGATCACCATTCCCAATGGATCATTATTCTATACAGTTGAATTCGAAGTCATTGGGACGGAGTGCCAATCCTCTTTTGTTGGTATCACAGACGACCCACTGGAGATCGAAGTCGCCGAAGTTGGCGAGGAAGAGGTTGGGCTCATAGCAAATAATGGATCTGTAAGTATCCCCGGAGCCGCTTGCCCTGAAAATATTCAGTTTATTGGCAACAGCGTAGTTGGCGCTTGCGGTGGCACAACTTGTATTGAATTTACTGTTCAGAACTTTACAACAGTCGGCGCAATGGAGTTTTCATTAGCCTACGATCCTAATGTTTTACAATTTAATGGGTTTAACAACTTTGCCCCACTTCCTGGTTTTGGTTCTGGAAACACAAACTTGCTTTTACCCGGCACCATACGGGTGCTTTGGTTTGACAGCAATGTAGAAAATGATACGTTGCCGGATGGAACCGTGCTTTTTGAAATATGCTTTGATGTTATTGGATCAGGTGGTCAATCAAGCGAAATTACTTTTGGCGATAATCCATTACCTGCAATTACTGATATAGATGGTAATCCACATGAAGTTGATATGACGCCTGCAGTGATTACGGCACAATGTCAGCTCGAAGGATTTGCCCTATTGGCAGATACGATGTGCTCGATGCCCAATGAAATAAAATGTTTCAATGTATCTGTGCATGATTTTGAAGAAATAGTTGCCTTTCAGTTTAGTATTAACTGGGATCCCAATGTATTTATATTTGATCACGTGGAAGGTTTTGGAATTCCGGGACTTGATGAATCAGGATTTGGTACGCCTGCTTTTCCTGATGTAGACGAAGGCGAACTAACCGTGAGTTGGATTGATTTAAGTCTTGATGGTGTAACAATTCCTGATTTTTCAACTATTTTCAAAGTTTGTCTTAAAGCCGTAGGTGCAGCTGGGACATCTTCACCAATTACATTCTCCGGCACACCGCTGGAAATTGAAATAGCAACCATAGATAGTACCTTGGAATACACTTTGGTACATGGATTAGGCGAAATAAAAACAATGTGTATAGGATGCCCACTTTCTTATACGATTGTTTCAACACCACCTAGTTGCCCGAGAGATTGTGATGCCGCTATCAATCTTACAATTCTCGATTGCCCGGAGACACCAACTTTTTTATGGAGCAATGGAGCAACAACTGAAGACCTTACAGCCCTTTGCGCAGGAACTTATACTGTAACAATAACACTTGGCACACAAGTAGCGATCGCTACAGAAACTATTCTTGATCCTGTACCGATCTCTGTGTCTGGAACAATAACGGATCCAATTCCTCCAGGTTCGATGACAGGGAAAATTGATATTACAGTAGAAGGAGGTTGTACGCCCTATACTTATTTATGGAGCAATGGAGCCATCACACAAGACTTGGACAATGTAGGTATTGGAACCTATTCTGTGACAGTGACAGATTGTAAAGGATGTACTTTTATTCCTGACGATTATATCGTAGGGGCAGAGTTAGTCCTGGCGATAAAAAATGTTTCATGTTTTGGTGGAGCGAATGGTATGATCAATCTGTCTCCTGCATTTGGCGCTGGACCATACACGTATATGTGGAATACAAACCCTGTGCAGACCACAAAGGATATTACCAATCTTATTGCTGGCAACTACTGCGTTACAGTCACTGATAGCGGAGGTAGTACACGAGATACATGTGTGAACGTTTTGCAACCTAATGCAATCATTCTTTCAGCTTCCGTAGTGAATGATGTTAATGAAGATTGTATGGGGGCAATAGATCTAAACGTCGTTGGAGGCACCATGCCCCATAGTTATTTGTGGACTGATGGCGAAACCACGCAAGACCTAACAGGATTATGCCAAGGACAGTATTGTGTTACAGTAACAGATGGACAAGGATGTCAAAAAGATACTTGCTTTTCAATTTTCTCAGGGGATCTTGGCGTCTCTCTGGTAGCTATTGAGTATGGAAATTTCAATGTAAGTTGTGGTGGTGAATGTGATGGAGAAATAACGTCAACTGTTTTCGGCCTAGGTACTTTTACATACTTATGGTCTACAGGAGCTACTACGCCAAACCTTACTGATCTATGCGCGGGAATGTATTCTTTGACCGTGACAGATGAATCACAAAGAACTGCGACTGCAACTATTGAATTAATTGAGTCTGCGCCATTCGCGCTGGCATACCTCACGACTAACCCAACTGATTATACTACAAGCGATGGTGATATCGCAGTCATTGTAAATGGTGGCATTCCTCCTTATACTTATTCATGGACTGGTCCTGCAACAGGGAATACTTCTTCACTCTCCAATGTGCCGGCAGGAACCTATACAGTTGTTATTACAGATGTAAATGGATGTACGATAACAGATACAGAACAATTACTACCTGATCTTGATGTTGATTGTAATACAGCTATTTCTATAATCACGCCGAATAGTGATGGAAAGAATGATTTTTTCATCATCACTTGCGTGTTAGATTATAACAATGAACTTTTTATCTACAATCGTTTTGGTGGGCTTGTCTACAATACTAAGAGTTATCAGAATGATTGGGATGGTGTGGACAACAATAATCAACCTGTAACAGATGGTGGATATTTGTGGGTTCTGCAAATAACCCGGAACGATGGTTCTACCGAAATTTTCAAAGGGACCGTTAATCTTCTTCGGTCAGCTGATTAATTTGTTTATTTCAATCTCGATGACACATGTATTCTATAAATAGAGTGACTATCATGAAAAGGACATTACAAACATATATTTCCAGCATCGCTATTGTAGCCTTGTTTTTCGTTGGCGGAACGAATGTTGCTATTTCTCAAGGAGCAGGTTACTTCAATCATCAATTTTTGCAACCTATTCTGATCAATGCAGGAGCAACCGGGTTTCAAGGAGACCATCAATTACTGGCGGGCTATAAACATATGTGGTCTACTTTTCCAGATGCACCCAGAACGTTTACGGCCTTGTATCATGGATCTTTTGCGGACAATCTAGGTATAGGATTTCAGGTGATGACTGATCAGGTTGGAGTTGCCCAAACGAATACAGGTCAATTAAACTTTGCGTACCGTCTAAATATGAATGACGTTAAGTTGGGCATTGGATTGTCTGCTGGTTTGGAAACATTTAAAATTTCAGATATTCGGGATGATCAATTAATTGACCCTACAGATGTTTTACTTAATGAAGCACTTGATGGGTACATGTTTTTTGATGGTTCTGTAGGCATCTATGGTGAGGTGCGGGAGAAACTGTTTTTCGGTATATCCTTTCCAGATCTTATTAAAGAACGACTCACAAATATATCAGGAAACATAAATGTCCCTGATTTCAATACGTTTGCTTATGCCTTCTTACTGGGCTATAGATTTGATATTGAAAATTATGATTTTATCATTGAGCCATCAATCACAGTAAAAGATTTGAGATATAGTCCATTCCTGATTGACCTGAACCTGAAGTTCTCTTTTCTTGAAGAACAACTTGTTGGAGGTATTGGCTATACATTGGGAGACAATAGTCGTGCATCCTTGTTACTTGGTACACGAATTAATCAATTGAGGTTGTACTATTCCTATGATGTCAATCTCGGGAAATTTCAGGACTATAGCAATGGTTCACATGAACTCACATTGGTCTATCGTATACCCAAGAAAGCAGAAGTTGCCCCTATCCAGGAATAACCTCTTTTTACAGTTATTTTAGGTAATATGTGAGGGGTTATTTTAGCTCCTCTGGATAAATATTACTTTTGTTTAGCGCAAAGCATTTTAGATGTGCTTGATCGACCTCGTCTACTTTTATTTGCCGTAGTATTTATTCCTGATTTTATGTTGAATTTGGGTGCTTTCTGCTATGATGGCATTAACATATTCAATATAGTAATGACCTGTAACACCTTAAAAATCAGGTATTGATCCATGATGAAAAAAAATAATTGGATCAAAAATAACAGATTACATTATTAGCACATTTATAAAGTGTTGATAGATAGTTTGAATAAGTATTTACTAATACTGTAATGTAATAAATACCCTTTAGCGGGTATAACCTCCCAAGTGCCTTATCATATCTTTGCCCAGTGTAGTAAGCCTCACAATGCTTTTGGCATACTTTTTGGCTTATTATCACAAGTGAATTGGAGGATTGATAATGAATGGATTATCGTCCTGAACCAACCTGATAGAATGAAGAGCTTAATTATTACCATCGTCCTGATGGTAATGCTAGGTACGCTTCGGTATCTGTTTGTGTTGTTTCAAGGATATGTCTGTGATTTTAATTCTCTCCAAATAGGTGATAACATAACTATTGAATAATTATAAAATCGATTGAACAGAAATTTTCTTAAACCAAAACTTAATCTCATGAAAAAAGCATTATCAATTTTAAAGGGAGTAGCAGCCAAAAGCAAAGGCTTACTTCCTTTTGTACTTGCTTTTATGTTTGCCGCAGCGATGCAGGTAGATATGAACGCACAAT
>JBBKWA010000217.1:0-13972 GCA_037968695.1 Saprospiraceae bacterium | reverse complement strand
ATCAGGGAAGTACATCTGATGACTGCGGTATTGCAGAGGTCATGTATATCGATGTTGTGACTGGCTCTTGCCCAATCGTTGTTACACGAACATGGATAGTGAGTGATGCGTGTGGAAACGCTACGTCTTGTGATCAAATTATTGAAGTCAATGATACAGCGGATCCTGTTATTTCTGTATGTGCTATTACCCGAATCATTGAAGGGTGTGATACAACAGCGCTCACCGGTCCTGCCTTTTCTTCATTAGGTGGCCTATCGAGTGAAGCTGAATTTGAAGATGCCACAAATCAAGGAGCTGCTTCTGATCTCTGCGGCATTGAATCAGTATCCTATATTGACGAATTCTCAGGGTCATGTCCGATCATTATCTTCAGAACATGGACCGTAAGTGATTCGTGTGCAAATAGCACAACATGTGTTCAAACTATTGAGATTGACGATACGACAAATCCTTCAATCACCTGTCCTGCGAATGTGACGATCGAATGTACCGATAGTAGTGATCCTGCAGACACTGGGCTAGAAACAGTATCAGATAATTGTGATGCTTCACCAGCGGTGACGTATAATGATGTCATTGTAGTTTCCCCAACTTGCGATCAGGCATATGAAATTACGAGGACTTGGACAGCAACGGATTTGTGTGGAAACACAAGTACATGCGCACAAGTCATTTCGGTTGTGGATTCCACTCCACCTTCTATTGTTTGTCCTGCCGATATGACCATTGAGTGTATAGAGGACACCTCACCGGCAAATTTGGGGACTGCTACTGCGACCGACAATTGTGATCCTTCTCCAGTTGTGGAGTATGCTGATGTGACCACGGCAACCCCTGAGAATGGATATACTATAGAGCGAACCTGGACATCTACAGATGCCTGTGGAAATGAGGTGTCATGTGTACAAATGATTTCTGTTTTCAACCCGTTATTACCGGAAATCCTGGGGGCTGCTTTTGATACGATATGCTCAGGGGATATGATCGAGTTTGAAGCTGTTGATCAGGGCATTAATCCTACATCGTATGACTGGTCATTTGGGTCAGGATCTAATCCTTCAGTTGAAACTGGTGTTGGACCTCATGATGTAGTGTACACGTATAATGGAACGAATGGTTCTACTGGTGCATGGGTGATCCTTACCTTAGGCACGCCCGGTTGCGCTTCCGTTTCTGATACTGTGGCGAATATTCATGTCAATCAGTTGCCGGATGCGAGTATTACTTCAGCAGGAGGCAATCCTTGTGTATTACAGGATAAAACGTTTGAAGCGGTAGCAGCTGAAGTACCGGGATATAGTTATGCATGGAATTTTGGTGCCGGGGCGAGTGTTCCAACGGCATCTACTTATGGACCGCATACGCTTGAATACTTAACTTCTGGATCAAAAACAGTGCAATTGATCGTTACTTCTAATGAGGAAGGTTCATCTTGTAGTGATACAGCAACATTTACTTTTGCTGTCTTACTTTGTCCTGGAAGTATAACCGGATCAGTTAAGAAAGTGGATAATTCACCTATTGCTGGAGTCAACGTAAGACTATATGCTGACCAGAATCTGGACGGTGTCCAAGACAATAACACAGCCATACGCAGTGTCTTTACGACTTCTCAGGGCCTTTATTCCATGGCCGTGATTACGCCTGGATATTATGTTATTGTACAGGTACAACCAGCTGGATATATTAGTATATCGGATGAAGACATCTCTGAGGATTTTGACTCAGTTGCAAATACTAACATGAATGATAATATTATTCCTGCAACGGTAGAACCTTCCGAGTTGGATGCGGACAATAATTTTGTAGAGGCCACCGCACCAGGTATGATAACAGGGTATGTATTTGAAGATTTTGACAATAATCAATCACCGGCTCCTGTGGAAGGTTTGCCTGGCGTGACGATAGAATTGCATTTAGATGTGGACCTTAACGGTATTCCAGATCCCGGCGGTTATCTGGAGTCAGTGGAAACAAATGCCGTTGGATACTATGTCTTCGGTAACGTCGCGACAGGAAGTTATGTAATCAAGGAACTTCAACCTCAGGACTTTTCAAGTGTCAAAGATATTGATGTGTCTAATGATGGTGACATCGTTCCAAATACCAATATGACGGATGATATAATACCTGTGACCATTACCAATGGGGAAATAGACGCGGGAAATTACTTTATTGAAAGTTCGATTTGTAGTAGATTCGTTACAACAACGATGGACAATGTCCCGGGCTCACTTCGCTTCATGGTGGATTGTGCAGAAGATGGCGATACGATTTCATTCCACCCTATACTTGCAAACGAAACACTGATCCTAAGTGCAGGAAGAATTGAATTTGATAAGAGTCTGCATATTCTTTCGACTGTAGATCCATTGCTTAAGATACAATCAAATGTAAGTGGCGCTTTTAAAGTTTTTGCAGGTCATACGGTGGAATTTAGTCATCTAAACATGACCAGTGGATTGACGGGATTTCAAGGGGCTGCCTTTGATAATTTTGGCACGCTGATTTTGCATGACTTATCGATATTCCGAAATCCACTACTACCGGGTACGGACTATCTGATATTTAATGGAACCGGTGCTGAGTTAACGGTAAAAGGAGACGTTCAGATTGAAACAGATTAAAAGCGCATCCTGGCTAAGTTATTTTTAGTAGGATCGAACTATAGTTTTACAATAGAAAGAAGGGCTATCAATTTATCAGAATTGATAGCCCTTCTTTTTTCCTCTAATCATATCAATGACAGAGGGTGTTGGCATCAACAGGCCATAAACATTGTATGTTATTTAATTCTACTTGTGCCTCATTAATGGCGGATTGTAATTCTGCCTGATTCCCATATATTGTTGCACAATCGATATGATCTTCCAACGCATTGAGATAGTTTTGATAGGCATTCACATAAGCCTGGCAATTGGCCGTTGATGGGTCATTACCATGGCAGTGGCAGCATTTGTTAAAGACTGTATTTCAGCATTTACTTCAGTAAGGTAATTGCAGCCAGCCGGATCGCCATCATCGTCTTTGTTGTAACTATAGGATAGTACAACAAGGCCAAAAATAATAAGGTAAAAGGTAGTTTTGGAGAATTCATAACAGGTCAGTTTTGGTTAAAAAAGTTGTTACCAGGGTAATTAACTCCAACCTTATTTACTACGGAGCCAATGTTTTCTTTCTTGTAATTCACTTTTTTTTCTGCTGTAAAATCGTTCCGGTCATGGCGACTGGGACGGGCAATTTCATAGCGTTCAGGATACTCGGAGCTATATCTGCAAGTCTTCCGTTTTTTATGGTATACTCCTTTGAATCTGAAGCGACAAATAGCACGGGGACAGGTTTTTTCGAATGGGCTGTATTCGGGGAGCCATCGGGATTGACCATGACATCGGCATTGCCATGGTCGGCGATAATAAAAATAGCATACTGATGCGCAAGACAAACAGGGATGATCTTAGCGAGGCACTGATCTACTGTTTCAGCAGCTAGTATAGCCGCTTTGAAAACACCGGTATGTCCCACCATGTCGGTATTGGCATAATTCAAACAAATAAAGTCCGGAGCAGATGCCTCGATAGCTTCAATGGTTTGAGCGGTGACCTCCAATGCACTCATTTCCGGTTGCAAATCATACGTGGCTACTTTGGGAGAGGGAATTAACAGTCTGGATTCTCCAGGAAAAAGGGTCTCTTTTCCGCCAGAGAAAAAATAACTCACGTGGGGATATTTTTCTGTTTCTGCTACGCGTAGCTGTGTTTTTCCCAATAATGACAGGTACTCTCCTAGTGTTCCACGTATATCCGTTTCAGGAAAAAGGGGTTCAATATTATTAAAACTACGATCGTATTGCGTCATCGTAATCATAGAAATAGAGAGCGGTTGCATTTCATGATCGGCGATAGTGACCTGACTCAGTGCTTCGGTAATCTGACGTGGTCGGTCTGTGCGAAAATTGAAAAAGATAACTGTATCGCCATCCGCAATTGTCCCAACTGGCTTGTCCTGATTATCTACCAGCACCAAAGGAAGTATAAACTCATCCGTTGTGTTTGCATCATAAGATGATTGAATAGATGCAATCATATCTCTCGTATGAAATCCCTTTCCATGAACCAAGAGGTCATAGGCTAGTTTGGTTCTCTCCCATCGTTTATCTCTGTCCATGGCATAATATCTTCCTACCACACTGACAACAGGAATACTAAGTTTTTCGGTTTCTTTTTGAAGTCGTTGTATAAAACCTAATCCGCTTTTGGGATCCACATCTCTACCATCAGTAAACGCATGAATACAAATATTGCCTGAATACTTTTCGCGACAGATATGGGATAGTGCGAGGAGGTGATCTATATGCGCGTGGACGCCTCCATCGGAAACCAGTCCAATGAGGTGAACGGTCCCTGTGGATTTGGCAAGAGTTTTAAGAAGAACCTGATTTTTGGCTAGTGCTCCACTGGCGATGGCCTTATTTATTCTAGCCAATTCCTGATAAATCACTCTGCCGGCACCTATATTTAGATGCCCTACCTCTGAGTTTCCCATTTGACCATCAGGCAAACCAACGTCCTCTCCATGGGTCACAAGCGTGCCATTTGGGTGATTCTCCATGAGTGAGTCAAAATAGGGTGTTTTGGCATTTTCAATGGCACTCTCCGTTAAATTTGGATTTAACCCCCAACCATCCAAAATAAATAAAATTGCTTTTTTCAAAATATATTATATTTTTTTTTAATACTATTTATGTGGTTGATCAGACCAAATATAGGTGCATAAATCCTTTCCAGGTATTTCTCTGCTTTTTTATATCGGAGCATAACCAATTGAATTTTTTCAGTTTGAAACCCATTTTTTGGCCAAAAAATATGCTAAGGGTAAACCATGAAATTGAAAAAATTCATTATTTAAAACTATATACGTAATCGAATAGCTGTCAGCCTATAAAATATTATAAGTTAAGATTAATTCAAACTTGACTTGATATTACAGAAAGAAATATGTGTAGGATTTCCCCTTTGGTGTTAATATGATTAGTACATTCGTAAATCATCATCGATTGCATGTGATGTTATACGATTAGCATAATTCCCAAAGCTAACGATGAAGGATCCCCTTTATAAATAGGATCCTCTTTTCTTTTTCTCACCTTATTGCTACCCACCCAGGGAGGATACTTGGCAAGATTGTTGCACCTCAATCGCAGGCAGTTATTGCTGTGATTTGGTCTGCAAAAAAGAGAATATACATACTATCGATAAATGAGATTTACCATCGTCAATTTAAGATCCGGGCTTTCAATTTCTCACCCTTTTTCGCTAGGATTGATTAAAGCATATTTACGATCAGTAGGAAGAACAGCTTTGTTTGTCCTCCTATCGCTATTTACATCCCTGCAGACGCTTTCTGCGCAGAGCTTTAGTTTTTGTACTAACTGTACCGGAACTTCAGGCAATTGTGCCTATCCTGCGAATTCAGCAAATCCAGACTTAACTGAAACATGCGTCAACATGGACATCGTCTTTATTCTTGACGAATCTGGCTCGCTTAATGGTTTTGAAGCGGATGTTGAAGCTGGTGTCATGGCCTTCATGAATGCGCTGGATGGGACTGGTGTAAGAGTTTCAATTATCGAGTTTTCGGCTTTAGCCCGTACGGTCAATAATTATGAACTGGTCAATACAGCGTATATAAATAATGTTCAAAATTATTTTGACGGGACACCGTACAATGGTGAAACTTACGATCCAGATTCCGGTACAAATTGGCAAGACGCCATGGATGAGGTTTTAAGCCAATCTCGCCCGGATCTTATATTTTTCTTTACAGATGGGAATCCAACAGGTTGGACGAATAATGGAAATGTTGATTATTGTGGGGATGGAAGTACAACGCAGCGTCCGGAGATTGTTAATCCAATGAAGATTGCTAATTACTTTAAAGACGAGGGAACGCACATGTTTGCTTTAGGCGTAGGATCGAACATCAATACGCAAAATCTGATTTATATTTCCAATACGAATCAGTGGTCATCAGGTGAATCCGTTAGTGAGGCAGATTGGGCATTAGAAACTAATTTTGCTAATCTTGCAGACGGCCTTCGTGATTTCGCGCTACAAATTTGTGGAACAACAGTTTCAGTTACCAAAACAGCTACCCCTATTTGTGTTGGCGGGACCACCACATTTACCCTCAAGGTAATAAATACCGGAGATGAAAATACGGGTCAGGATTTAACGCTTAGAGATACCTTCCCCGCTACATTAACAAGTATAGCTTGTGCTTCTAATTGTTCAAATGTTTGTATAGCAACCGCGTGTGATCCTGACGAGCCAGCACGTACTGTTCGCTGGCTAATAGGAGATTTGCCACCAGGGGATTCTGCCACAATAACAATAACTGCCGTTTCTAATACGGCTGGTTCCATTTTTAATAGTGCCACTGTGACGGGAATAAATATTAATCCAACGTCCGCCTTCACAACTTTGGTTGTTTCGGCAGATCCTACGGTGTCGCTGGCCGTTGATGATAATACTATTTGTAGTGGAGGGATGTCCAATATTACAGCTACTATTTCAGGCGGAGCTGGCACTTCAACAATACAATGGCAACATGATCTACCGGCAGGTGGTACGAACTGGGTGAATGAAGGTGGAAATGATAATCCATACACAACACCTGGCTTATCTACTGGAACACATACATATCGAGCACTCGTGACACAATCGGTTGCCGGCTGTTTTGTCACTAGCGCAAATCTACCCATCACAGTTGCTGCTGATCCGGTAGTATCTGTTAGTGTAAATACGCCAAATTTTTGCGTTGGTGGTAACGCTACACTCACAGCATCCGCTGCAGGAGGACAGGGAACAAGTTATACCTATCAATGGCAGCAGCTTATATCGACTGTGTGGACTAATATTGGATCAAATATTAATACCTATGCAACCGGTACAGTAAATACTCCGGGTACCTACACCTATCGGGTGATCGTCACGCAACCAAGTGCGGGTTGTGAAGTAATTAGTGCGAATTCAATTGTTACGGTTGTACCTGATCCAAGTGTCACTATTACATCACCGGCTGATACACTTTGTAGCGGAGGGACTAATAATATTACAGCTAATATTACTGGAGGTGTTGGATGTACCTATACCTGGCAAAAATTTATTAGCAGTGTATGGACAAATGTTCAAACAGGTGGAACTACATACAGTCTTCCAACGAACTTGGCTCTTGGGTCACATCAATATCGCTTTGTTATCAGTAATTGTCATTCGAGTTGTGGCCCTACTGTAATATCTAACTCGCTTACTTTTTTGATAATTAATGGACCGACCCTCTCGTTGGAATATGGAAACCCAAATATTTGTGTTGGTGGTACAGTTTCTTTTCTATCTACCTATAGTGGCGGACAAAGCTGTCAAATTCGATATGAATACAGACCCGGGACGAGTGGTACCTGGAGTACTATAGATACAGGAAACCCTATCTATGTCACAAACCCTAATCTTGGCATTGGTACGCATCAGATTAGAGCGGTGTATGGCAACTGTGATGCTAGCAGTGGTTGTGGGGATGTTTTCTCTGCGCCTGTGACATTTACTGTCCACTCAGATCCTACGGTAACGATTTTTGCCTCAGCCCCTGAATTGTGTTCTAATGGTGTAAATACATTTACATCTTCAGTAAGTGGGGGATATGGAATAAATCAATATCAATGGCAAGTCAACCCTTCAGGAAATGGCTGGGAGAATATCTCTGGCGCCATTTTTTCAACCTACATCGCTACAGCACCTCCCGGCACCTACGAATATAGATTAAACCTTAGCCAAAATCTTGGTTGTTCTGCAATGAGTAATACGATTAACATTACGATTAATCAAGCGCCTTCTGTATCAATCACTGCTCCGGGAAATCCATATTGTAATGGTGAGACTATTGTTATTGATGCAACAGGTACAAATGGAGCAGGCAATATCATTTCTTATGATTGGTCTGGACCTGATGGTTTTACGGCTAATACAGAAGACATTACAATTACAAGTGGATCGCCTTCTTATCCCGGACCGGGAAATCATTTTTACAGTGTGACCGTTACAGATACTGAAGGTTGTACTGCTACTGGAAGTGTAGTCATTGAAGTTGAAATAAATCCTGTGGTCATTGCGAGCGCTTCCTTGTTTACGGGGGCACCGGATCCATTTATGGGCAATCCTTCAAATAAAGATCCGCGTACTCCACATATATTAATTCCTGAAAAAGGAATCGATACGGACCCAATTAAACAAAAAGGGAATAAAGGAGAAAAAGAAATTTCATCAGGTCGGGCAGTCATGGCCTTTCCATGTAGTTGTGCGCATAGATGGGAGGAAGGTTCGCATTGGAATCCTGATGGATCAATTAATGATCAATCAAATGCTCCTCCTGAACATGGGATTATTGCTTGTGGCAGCAGTGCCAGTACTGAAAATGGCTTACACCAACATTCTTGTCCTTATAACTCAAGCTTGTTTAACATTACGTTGGGCGCTGACTGTTTTCAACCAGCGGACAGCCCTTTAGGAATACCAGAAGGTAGGACAGGTGTAGTTAATGCCCCTGTTAATGGGCAAGACATTATTTGGTTCAATTTTGATATCAGGCCTTTTGCAGGAAGTTTTCAATATCAGATAGCACCAGGATCTGCACAATTAGGATGGGCATTATTTTTCTCCGGTGATCCGGAATCAGGTGTTCATATGGGCCCAGGTCAGGATTCATTGTCTGGAAACTGTAATAATATTTATTACTATGATTGCGGGATTAGTGCTAATGGATGGATCACTTATACGGTGCCTTCATTTCAAGATCCATCAAATTACTATCTCGCTATATGGAGAAATAATGGACTGAATTTTACCAATCAAAATGTTACTTTCAAAGGACGTTATGGTTGTGGAGATGCAGATGTCATACTCTGTTTGATAGAAGAGGATACAACATATACGACTTGTAATACTGATGGGACCTATTCTGTAATCACGGAGGTACAAGGAATTAACGGGACATATGTTGCTGTGGATAATACAAATACTCCTGGCGTGACTTTTACATATAATCCCGCTCCACTAACATTAACTAATTTAGGTTCAGCCAACCCCGTCATCATGGGTACGATTACGGCCAACTATCCCAATGGCGTGCCCTATAATTTTACAATTTATGAGGATACGGGGTCCCCGAATAATTCTTCAGGAAACAATGATAGTAACAATTCATGTACACTTACCATAAGTGGTGCGGCGCCCGATTGTTGTTTATTGGAACTTGACTATCTATCTGTTATTCCTGAGACCTGTCCGGATAGTGCAGATGGAAGCATAGCGGTGCATGTTACCGGTGTCGTTATAGCAGAATATTCTCTGGATGATATTAATTATCAAAGTTCAAATATATTCACTGGACTAAGTTCAGGATTATACAATGTATATGTACGGATACCAGGAAATCCTTATTGCAATGATTTCTATCCTAATGCTTTTGTGCCTGTTTTGTCATGTCCAACTGAAATAGACCTTTGCGAAGGACAAGACATTCAATTGGAGGCAACAGGGTATCCCGGCACAGGTACCATTACAGGTTATGCCTGGTCTGGACCACTTTCGTTTACCTCTACAGAAGAAGATCCGGTTATATTAAACACCAGCCCTTTTTATCCTGGAATAGGCACGCATACTTATGTCGTGACAGTTACAGATGATAATGGATGTACGGGTACAGGAGAGGTTACAGTGACTATTCATGATGTTCCAATTGCAAGTATAGTAGCTGCCGATACATCTTTCTGTGTGGGAAATACCACCACGCTGACAGCTACTGTTAGTGGCGGGGAAAACTGTAGCATTGTTTGGCAAGTCTATAACGCCGGGGCTTGGCAGACGATTCAAACAGGAGGAAATGATTATAACCTTCCTGCAAATTTGCAAGTAGGTGTTTATTCCTATCGATTAATATATGGTAATTGTACAAGCGATGTTTGTCCTGATGCTATTTCCAATACAGTTAATATTAATGTGTTGCCATTGGGGGACATTGTCGTTTCAGCCAACCTGCCGAGTATTTGTGAAGGAGGAGATATTACTTTAACGGCGGCAATAACAGGAGGAGAAGGTTGTATACTTATATGGCAGCATAGAGCGGACACATTAGGTGCTTTTACCGATATTCCAGGATCTTCAGATATTAACCCGCTAATTACCGGGGCAACTTTACCGGTTGGATTTCATCAATTCCGTTCTTACTTTAGTTCATGTGGAATTAGTGCAGAATGTGGAAATGATACATCTAATATTATTACATTGGAAGTATTAGTTGATCCAATATTCCAAACAGACCTTGTGGGGTTTGTTGAGTGTATTGGAGAATCACAATCATTACTTGTAGAGCCAATCGGTGGATCAGGTACCTTTACTTATCAATGGCAATCAGGTCCAACCTCTACGGGCCCATGGACGAATATAGGAACTAACCTTCCAAGCTATACACCACCAAGCGATACACCGGGAACGTATTATTTTCGGGTTGTTGTCGTCAACACAGGAAGTGGATGTAATACGTTAACTAGTGCCATAGGCACAGTGGTCATTGCGCAAGAACCCAATGTAGTAATTTCGGTAAATAACAATATTATTTGTCAAGGAGGATCTGCAGTCATTACCTCCGTAGTGACATTGGGATCAGGTACATATACCTATCAGTGGCAGCGAAGCCCTGAAAATGCAGGTAGCTGGTCTAATATTGTATCAGGTGGAAATGGACCGTCTTATAGCGTTCCTTCAGGAACATTGGGTTCATATGATTATCGTGTATTAGTTGTGGATGTGCTTTACGATTGTGGTGATCCAATATCAAATAGTGTAAATGTCTCCGTTCAAAGTCAACCTGATGTTTCTGCTTTTACAGGGGATGGAATAATTTGTGTTGGTGGAACTGCTCTTTTGACATCCACTGTTAATGGAGGCTCAGGAAGTTTTTCATTTCAATGGCAGTCCGCTGCTACTTCCGGAGGTCCATGGGTAGATATTTCAGGAGCGACTAATGCTGATTATAATGCTCCAGGGACAGTCCCGGGAGAGACATGGTATCAAGTCATAGTGACGGACAATGCGAGTAATTGTAATGATCCGATTTCAAATGAGGTTTCTGTATACGTCATAGTTCAACCGACATTAGATGTCAATACAGTAACGCCAGTAATTTGTATTGATGGGGAATTGACAATTACCTCCAATGTAAATAATGGATCAGGCTTGTATATGTACCAATGGCAAACAGCAGCAGGACCTGGTGGTCCTTGGAATGATGTAGCCAGTAATGGCAATTTTTCATTTTATTCTGAGGTAATAAGTGCACAAGGAACCTTCTATTATAGAGTTATAGTGGAAGATTTAGCGAATGGATGCGGAACAATGATTTCGACTGTAGTAGATATTATTGTTAATCCGAATCCAACTGTAGCCATAACGCCTGAAGCGCAGACAGTATGTATTGGAGGAAGTGCTTTATTGACTTCAAATATTACGAACGGATCTGGAGATTATAGTTATCAATGGGAGTATAGTGCGGATGGATCTTTTTGGGAGGATGTCATTAGTGGAGGAAATTCAGCAACATATGATCCTCCTACGGGCGCTACCGGAGCAACGTATTACCGGGTCTTGTTAACTGACAACGCTAATGGCTGTGATAATCCTTACTCAGAACTAGTATATGTAATTGTAGAAGATCAACCTATAGCTTCTATAAATGTTGACAACCCAATAATATGCATTGGTGGTTCAGCAACCATTTCATCTGTCGTAAATTATGGATCAGGTTTTTATACCTATCAATGGCAACAGAGTAGTGATGGTAATGCGCCATGGAGTGATGTTTCTGCAAATGGAACAGGAGATAGCTATGATGTTCCATCATCGGTTGAAGGAACAACGTGGTTTAGAGTTATAGTTTTTGATGCAGCAAATGGCTGTGCAGATCCAGTGTCAAATGCATTGAGTGTTTCTATTCAAGACGTCCCCACAGTAACCATCGATCCGGATGAAGATATTATTTGTCAGGGAGGCACCACTGTAATACAGTCTACAATTCTCGACGGAACAGGATTTTATTCATATCAATGGCAGTCAAGCCCTACAGGGGCTGGTGGAAGTTGGAGTGATATTGGTGCAGGAGGATCAACAGCAGATTATAACGTTCCTTCAGGAACACCTTCCACTACTTTTTATAGATTAATTGTTACTGATGCTGGAAGTGGTTGTGGGATTTCTGTTTCGAATGAAGTGTCAGTGATTATCGAAACTCAACCAACAGTTTCTCTCTCAATAGACAACAGTGTTATTTGTATAGGTGGGTCATCTTTAATTACGGCCACAGCTTTAAATGGATCTGGAGCTTTTGCTTATCAATGGCAGTCAAGCCCAACAGGTTCTGGAAGTTGGACAGATATTGGTACAAATCAAAATACATATAATGTAAATGGTACTTCTGCTGGGACCACCTATTATCGTGTAATTGTGTCAGATCCTGGAAGCGGATGTTCTGATCCCGTTTCTGAAAACACTTCTGTCATAGTGCAGCCAAGTGCATCGGCGTCAATTAGTGCTGATACCGATAGTGTTTGCCTTTATGGTCCTGTTGAATTGACCCCTTCAGTTGTAAATGGTTCAGGATTGTATTTGTATCAATGGCAATCTAGTATAGATGGCCAATCCGGTACGTGGGCAGATATAAGTGGTGCCACTTCGTTCACATACACGCCTTTAACAGATACTCCTGGTCAGTTATGGTATAGAGTAGTCGTGACGGATCTTGGAAGTGGTTGTGGTGATCCGGTATCAAATGAAATAGTCATAAGTGTTTTTGCTCAACCGACCGTGTCCATCGAAATAGATACACCAATTATATGTGTTGGCGGACTTGCAATCATTCAATCTACCGTTAACGATGGATCTGGAGTATTTACTTATCAATGGCAAGAAAGTGATAATGGATCTGATTGGACAAATATTATTACAGGTGGGAATTCTTCAACCTATACGGTACCTTCCCTTTCACCTGACTCAAAGTTTTATAGATTGATTCTGACTGATCTCACACTTAATTGTGAAGATCCTGAATCAGATGCTGTTCAAGTGGATGTGGTTTCTCCGTCTGCTGTTACGGTGACAGCACAAGATGATACTGTTTGTATTGGGGCCATTACGGAGATAACATCAAGTGTCTCTGGTGGATCTGGATATTTTGCCTACCAGTGGCAGGAAAGTCCTAATGGAACAAATTCCTGGACCAATGTCAGTTTGAATGGGAATGATCCAAATTACACCGTTCCAACAAGTATCGCCGGAACTACTTATTTCAGACTCATATTAACGGATTTTGCGAACGGATGCGATGATCCTACGCCTGTTCCAGTTTCTGTGACTGTGCAACCACAACCTGCTGTTTCAGTTGTAGCGCCAGATCCAATAGTTTGTATTAATGGTGGTTCAATCATTAATTCAACGGTTACGAATGGCTCTACCAATATTGATTATCAATGGCAGACTAGCCCAACAGGTGCAGGATCCTGGTCGGATGTTGCTTCAGGTGGAAACGGTCCTGATTATAATGTGCCAACAAACACAGCGGGGACATTTTATTTCAGACTAGTATTAACAGATAATGCAAATGGTTGTAATGATCCAATATCGGATGTAGTCTCTATTGAAGTTGTTGTTCAACCAGCTGTTAGTATTTCTTCTACGATAACTAATCTTTGTGTTGGAGGCGCGACGACAATAACTTCTAATATTGTCGATGGATCAGGGTTTTATATTTATCAATGGCAATCAAGTCCTGATGCTTCTGCATGGACAAATATAGGAACGGGAGGAACAGGTCCAAGTTACGCAGTACCTACAGGTTCGGCGCATACTACATACTACAGACTTTTCCT
>JBBKWA010000216.1:0-4568 GCA_037968695.1 Saprospiraceae bacterium | reverse complement strand
GCCGGAAATGCATTGACTAATCCTGCCACCCAGCCATGTGCGCCCATGACGAGTGCTTCCATGGCGATGGTATCAACACCCGTTAGAATTTTGAGTCTATCGCCAAACGCATTCGCTAATCGTGTGACATTTGACAAGTCTCTTGTGCTTTCTTTTACGGCCTGAATATTTTCTCGCTTCAATAAAGCTTCAAACATAGGTATTGTCACTTCCACTTTATAATCTACAGGATTGTTATAGATTAAAATAGGGAGGCTTGTACTGGAAGCAATTTCATTGAAATAGTCAACCACTTCTTCATCTGTGGGTCTGTAGAGCATCGGTGGCAAAACCATCAAGCCATCTGCTCCGGCAGCTTCTGCTCGTTGAGCCAGGGCAATAGCTTGTCTGGTTGATCCTTCCGCCACATTGATCAAGAGAGGGACATGCTGATCCAAAGCCTTCTGCGTCGCTTGCAGCATCTCAATGCGTTCGTCGTGTGTTATAGTACTACTCTCCCCTAGCGAACCGCCTATGATGATACCATCTACACCTGCATTGATTTGTGCCTTTACACCATTCAAAAAGGTATTGATATCCAATTGTCCATCCGCATGGAACTTAGATGTAACGGCAGGGAATACACCATTCCAATCTATTGCTTTCATATTGTTCAAAATTTGAAAGCGCAATATATTCAGGAATATTGAGACCTCAATATGATTCGAAGAAGACCATGAAAAACTAGCTGAATCTCTAAATATCTCTATGATTCTTCGATATTTGGATGTAAAATTAAATGATCACATGAATTTTAAAGCTGTTCTTGATAACTTCAATACCCGCCTTTGGTCCTATCACATAAAAGTGCCGGCGGCAATTGCTCAACATTTTATTGATTCCGGCAACAAACGGGTGGTATGCCGATTAAATGATAGTGTTGAGATGCAAAGCGGGCTAATGCCTGCCGGTGATGGTGTTTATTTTATCAATATCAACAAAAAAATACGGGATAAACTTAAAATCACGGAAGGTAGTCAGCTCAATGTAAATCTAAAGAATGACGATAGTGAATATGGTCTTCCAATGCCTGAAGAATTTGCAGAGATGTTAAAGCAGGACAATAAGGGTAACGAGTGGTTTGAAAAACTTACGGCGGGAAAGAAAAGAAATCTGATATACATTGCCGGCCATGTCAAGAATGTTGACCTACGAATACATCGGGCAATCGTCATACTGGATCATCTGAAAATGAATGACGGGAAAATAAATTTCAAGGCTTTGAATTCGGAACTTAAGGTTTCTTAGCAACTTGTAATGTCCCCTATTTAAAGGTTCTTATGACAAATAGATTCACTTTCCGCATAACTTTAACATTTCAAATTAGACATATCAGGAAAATTTCCTAAATTAGGTTAATTGTTTCTTCACCCCGAAGGCATAATAAATCATTTTCACCTTTTTAATATTAACTAATTCCCCCTTTTTAGTTATGTTAAACATTTTACAAATGGACAGTGGCCAAAATGCAAAGGCAGGCACTTAGCCCAAATGATAGCGCTACATGGATTAGTTTGAGAGAATTGAAGGTTGATTCACTTGCTAATCGAGTATTGAGCTGGATAGATTTAATTGATACCGAAGATTCAACTTCTGTCGTTGTGTATAAGGAAACAAGAGATAGCCTGGAAGCTGTTTCTCCTGGAAATGACTTTGAAGAGTATTATCGGGACGCACTTATTTATAAAGCAGATATACTTTTAGGCGATACAATTAAAACATCTGACTCTACTGCTATAGCAGATATTGCATCATTATGTCCTTGGCAAGGCGGAAGAGGATTGACTGTTGCAAAAGGACTACTCATGATGCTCACAGATTCTATTTGGAAGGCAGAACCAAATGACTGCACTGCTCCATCGCCATTTATTATTTACCCAAATCCACATACTCAACTTGATGAAGGACATATTCAAACGATCTACCCCAACCCATCGAGCGACGTTATCAATATTGTCTCCGATACAGAAATAGAAGTTGCTGAAATGAGGTCCTCGTCGAATTCTATCTTGAATACCTTTAATCCGAATTCAAAGAAATTAACTATTGATGTTTCTTTATATCCGGCCGGTGTATATTACATTATTACCAGAGCTGGAAAAAGAATAGAGGCCAGTAAAGTCCTGATAATTAAATAGTCATGCATAGAACAACACTGATTACATTTATTCTCCTTTTATCAAGTATAGTTGCGATTTGCCAGCGACAAGGAGATTCCTGGGTGATCGGCTATTTCGGAGGAAAAGGCAATGATCATAGTCTAGTGTTCTTAGATTTCACAAAGAATGTAATGCATATTTCTTTAAAGCTTGATATTAAAAGTGAAATGCTTGAAACTGGTGCCAACATATGTAATTCAGCAGGTGAGCCCATAATCTGGACCAACGGAATGGAGATCTTTGGTCCGGATGGGGCTTATATAGCCGATACCATAGCATTTGATGGTAATTTTGGTTATTGGAGTTTTTATTCCGGAGGAGAAAAACCCGCTTTGGGTTTTCGAAAGACAGATGGAGCTCTGATTATACCTGTTCCGGACTCAGAGAACGAATACTCAGTTATTTACCATACTGCTCAATGGCATCCTGATGATGGATACTATCAAATTTGGAAATTTCTTGAAGCAAGGGTAGAGATGAGCAAGGATAGCGTTTTTAGTATTGCGTATCAGGATTCTTTAATAGGTGAACAGCATCACTGGTATGTTGACAGAATTGAAGCCGTGCGTCATGCTAACGGAAGAGATTGGTGGATTGTTTTTTTTGAAAGACTGTCTTCAAAGTATTATTGTTTTATTCTTACGCCTGAAGGAATTCAACACAGTCACATAGAAGAAACCAAGACTCCAGTAATCCACGGCTTGGGACAGTCATGTTTTTCCCCTGATGGAAGCTTTTTCGCAAGAATGGATGGCTATGATTTTGTTTTAGGGAATTTTCTCACGCTTTACTCATTTGATCGTTGCGCTGGTCATTTAGAAATACTTGAAACTTTCAATTTTACTGCAGGCATCTTGACCGGCGTTGCTTTTTCACCTTCGGGACAATATTTGTATGGTAATAATAACGATACGCTTTGGCAATGGGATCTCTGGTCAGTGAATATTCCAGAATCTAAAAAGATTGCCGGAGAGTTTGATGGATTCGTTGAGCCCGGATGGTTTCCCACTAGATTCGGACCTCAGGTATTGGCACCGGATGGGAAAATCTATATGATGCCGGTCTCTTCCACTAAATATATGCATGTCATCAATCGTCCTGATTTACCTGCAGATATGTGTAAGTTTGATCAGCATAGCATAAATCTGACTGTACCAAATGCTAGGACGGCCCCTAACATCCCTAATTTTCGACTAGGCCCCTTAGATGGCAGCCCCTGCGATACACTAGGGATTGATAATATCCCTGTTTCCCGATGGCGGTATGAAGAAGATCAGCCAGGATGGAGATATGACATTCGTTTTACAGATTTATCCTTTTACGATCCCAAAGATTGGCACTGGGACTTTGGTGATGGACAATCAAGCGATGAAATATCTCCTGTGCATACCTATGCGAGCAGTGGCATCTATGAGGTCTGTCTGACTGTGAGTAATGAAAATGGTTCTGATACAAAATGTCAGGAGGTTGAAATACTGACCACAGCCCTTCAGGAGGCGCTGGACAAAACACCGGATCTATCCATTACTCCAAACCCTTTTGTAGATCAGGTTCAAATCAAATCAAGAAGTGGAACGTTTCGGGCGGCAAGTTTAGAGGTGTTTGACATGCATGGCACAAAGGTTTTTCATCAAGCCAGCATACCTGTTCCCGTAACGCTTAAAATGCCGCAGTTGCCTTCAGGCATGTATCTGTTTCGAATAAGAGACCAAGATGGAACGCTCTACAGTTTCAAGGCAATGAAAATCTGATATAAATAACAAGCATTTATAACCCATCTTTCCTATTGGAAGGGGGGTTATAATTTTTTTTATATGGAAAGCAAGCCTCCGATAAGGGTTACTTTTTCTTCTTCCCCTTTTTCTTGTCTTTTTTCTTATTCTTTTTCTTCTTTTTGGAGGGCTTTCCAGCCTCCACCATTTCATTGAGATTTTCTGAAGACTTTTTAAACTTTTCCTTTTTAGCTTTTTTATCAGCTTTAGCCTCTTCTTTCTTTTTTTCTTTGGCAGCTTTTTTCTCCTTCTTCTTTTTCTTAGCCGCATCTTTCTTTGCCTGCTTGGCTAAAATGGCCGCGTCAATTTGTGTGCCTCTGCAGTTTGCTGACCCGCAAAAACAAGCAAATTCCTTCTTCGTCTCCTCGGTAATCTTTCCTTCGACCTGAAGGTGATAATCATAGGCCAACTCCTCACCCTCCTTTATTGCGCGGAGTGCTTCAATAAAGACTTGATCACCATCCTGAACAGTTTCACAATTAGGATCGCAACTATGATTGACATATCGTGCATCACCACCTTCATTCCCATTGATAACTTTATTTTTTCCAATCTGGAACAACATCGTATGAGAATGTCCGCCCTCATCAAGTATGCC
>JBBKWA010000215.1:0-5044 GCA_037968695.1 Saprospiraceae bacterium | reverse complement strand
AGTTAAGTGAATATGGTGAAAAAGATATTGAATAAAGTGTTGGCTACATTAGGCTATAAAATGAGCCGATTAACAAAGGAGGAGTTTGGGCTTAATATGGAGCACGATATGAAAAAAATATTTCGTTTAATCGAACCTCAGAAGACACCAATTATTTTCGATGTTGGCGCTAATGTGGGGCAAAGTGTAACGAAGTTTAAAGGGTATAGTGCAAATGCAGAGATTCATACTTTCGAACCTTCATTAGAAACTTATAAAACACTAGTCAATAATACAAAACAATATAACAAGGTAGTACATAATAATTTTGGTTTAGGTGCAGAGAAGAAAGAAGTTAAATTTTACGCCAACCAGTTAGATGACATCAGCTCTTTTCTTGAACCTACCAGTTTATTATGGGGAGAGACCAAGAAAACGGAAGTATTGAAAGTATATACGCTAGACCATTATTGTGAGCAACAAAACATTTCAAAGATAAATATCTTAAAAATTGACACACAGGGATATGATCTTGAAGTATTAAAGGGAGGGAAAAGAATGCTTCAGGAAAAAAGGATTGATATTATTCAAATGGAAATAACGCTGGAGGAATTATATCATGACATGCCGCGAATGGATGAAGTATTAAAATTTATTTTTGATCTGGAATATTCTCTCGTAGCGTTCTATGGATATCATAATAAAGCGATTGCTGCCCGGTGGACCGATGCTATTTTTATTTCTTCGGCATTTGCAGATAATACTTAAACATGCGGATTGAGTTTCTTTGTTTTCTAATATGGAGTTTTCTGTTGTCCGGGTGCATTAATCGTAGCGCTCAAGCATTAGTTGATTACAAACCAGCTTCATTGTTAATTTCTAATAGCAAGATAATTATACAGGGATCACTTAATGTTTATAGCGATACAACATTTGACAATGAGGTTGTGATTATGCCACAAGCCTATATAAGTACATATGGTAGTAGTAATATTTTGTTTCTAAAAAGGGTAACGGTAATTGGTTCAAGCCATGTGTTTGATTCAGGATCAAACATCTCTTTTGGTAATGGTGTTATAAGCGTATTGAATCCATGTTGGTTTGGGGCGAATGGCTGGGATGATGCTGATGATACACCAGCATTTAAGAAAGCAATTAGTTTGGCAAAGTTTGCCAAATCAAATGTAAATATTCTTGTTTCTGTTGGCAGGTATATAATAAAGGAGCAACTGGTATTGGAAAATGAGATCCCAAATGAAAAAGCAATTAATTTAATTGGAGAATCTATTAGTGGAAACACTATATATGGTAGCTGCTTGCAATGGCATGGTGCAAAAGATGCAACAATGCTTCAAATGAATAACCTGACACAATCGAGAATTGAAAATATTGAGTTTACTTCATACTCCACTACTTTTCTAAAGCATAATGTAAAATTACTTCCTGCTGTCAATCAAATTTCATTTAATAATTGCTCATTTAATGGCTGCAAAGGAAATGGATCTGCCAATGTTAATTTGAATAAAGGGAATAATGCCCAGGTGTCAGAAATAAGCTTTGATGATTGTGTCTTTAGAGGACTAACAATGGACAATGAAAACTGGCTTACAGAATCAGCGGTAGTTGGGGGATTAGCTAACACTAAGAATTTCTACTTTAGAAAATGCTCATTTTTAGGATATAAACTTGCTGCCATTAATATTGATATTACGGAAATATTAAATATTGAGAACTGTACTTTCTCTGTAAACGATTTGGATATTTTATGTAGCTTATGTAATTCACACATTGTGAGCAATTATAGCGAACAATCGAAGGCTTTTTTTGCATCTGGATCTAGCATGAATATATCATACACAACAATGATGAATAATTATTTTGATGGACATAGTGATGATGATTTTGTTATTAGGGAGGGTTCTGGAAATCTTGTCCTCATTAACAATAGCTTTGGTGGAACCGGATGGAATGATCAAGTAAATAGAATTAATTGGAAAGAGAACGAGCTAAGTAGTATTACGAGTATTGGTAATTTCTATAGAAACGCACCACAGGATTCAATTCCATTTTATACTAACAATGGAAGTAAAACCAGAATATACTTTACTTCGCTTAATGATATTTATGGTTTAAATAGTGAAACAGTAAAAAAGCTTCCAAGTCAAATAAAGCAATAAATTGCGCTGATTTAATTCAATTATTTATTCTGGATTAAAGCGGTGAGTTAAAAGTAAATGTGAATAATATGGAGTTTAGAAGGGGCTTATTAAAATTAGTAGTACCTGAATTTATCTGGCCAAAAGAAGTATCAATAGATGGGATTAAGTTTTTAGTGCGAAACACTCCATATTCTTTTGGAATTAAGTATTTTCTAACTAAATCACCTCAAGATTATGAGTCGCCAGAGCGGTATTTTTTAAGATATCTCATGCCAGGAGATCATGTGATTGAACTAGGGAGTTCAATAGGAGTAGTTACTCGTTTAATTAGAGAAAAAATTGGAGCAAACGGGAAGCTTATTGCTGTTGAAGCAAGCCCCAGATTGTCTTCATTCTCAAAAACTTGGTTGGAAAAATTCTCTAATATTTCGATCTTAACTAAATTTGGTTTTCCAACCTATCTCCGAACCGAAATTGGCTTTCATTTCGATGACACAAGAGGGTCACTTGGGGGAACAATTATTTTTGATAATAACGAAGAAAAAAGAAATGGAGAAGAGTCTTTCTTTATTGAGGATGCTGAAAAGGATTTTGGGATGAGACCTAATGTAATGGTGTGTGATATAGAAGGTAGTGAAATAGTGTTGTTACAAAAGGAAGCATTTATACCTGATTATATACACTCTATCATTATCGAGCTACATCCTTCAATATATAGTATTGACAATATGATTAGAATTATTGAGAGAATTAAATCGTTTGGCTTTACTCTCCATTCATCTATTCAGTCTGTATACTTTTTTAAACGCATTAATTAGTATATGAATAAGCTTGGCTTTGTGGTGGGACATCCTACCCAGTTTGAAGTACCATTTTATTGTTATTTAAATGAACAAATTGGGGTAGAGAGCATAATGGTCTATTATTACAATTATGAAAGTAGAATTATTAGGGATGTAGAAATGGGTATTCAAAATACACGGTCTTGGGGCTTTGATCTTGAATCTGGTTATAAATGGACGAATGTTCCAAAAGCGAGTTTCGGTCAAGCAAGAAAAATATTGAAAAGCAACAATTATATTATAGTAAATGGGTATACCTCGAGACTTGCAATGTGGTTAATTCTTTTGTCAATATTTAGCAATAAGCGAGTAGGCCTTAGATTAGACACGGTTCCGTGGAATAATAAAAACATTTTTAAGAAAACACTGAAAGCAGTTTTTTTTAACGTCATGACTTTATTTGTTGATACATTTTGGGTTACTGGTAAAAAGTCTAAAGAATTTTTAAGGGACTGTTTGATTCCAGAAAGAAAAATTAAAACATTTTCTTACGTAATAGATATTGATTGGTTTAAACGCGAATCATTTATTAATGATGTGATTTCCCAGGAGCTAAAAACTAAATACAATATTCCCCATTCGAATAAAGTGATTATAGCCATAACAAAACTAGTTAAGAGAGAATCTCCCTTAGATTTAATTATTGCTTTTGGAAATTCAAAAATTGAAAATGTTTCCCTTTTAATCATTGGTGATGGAGAGCTGAGAAATGACCTGGAAAATTTGGCATTGATATACGGTAATGGCAAGAGAATTGTTTTTGCTGGATATGTTCCTTATATAGAGCTACCAAAGCACTATGGCATTTCTGATATTTATGTGCACACTCCAGAGAACGAGCCTTGGGGTGTTTCGGTTCAGGAGGCTTTGGCTTGTGGTTTACCTGTTGTAACATCGAACTATGTTGGGTCTGCTTATGATTTGGTTCAAGACGGTATGAACGGCACTATGTATTCCTTTAATGATACAGAGGCGTTATCTAATATTCTTGAAGAAATCATTGGTTATAATAGAGAGCAGGTTGAATCATACAATAATGAGCTTTTGCGGGATTGGGATTATAGAAAACTGTGGAGTGATTTAAGTAATCATATAGACGCGAAAGTTGTAAACATAATTAGTTTGAAGGATATCAAAAACAAGAATTTGATAAAGTGAGAATATTAATTGCGGGTTCGTTTAGCCATTGGAATGCATTAGAAAAACACTATGTTAAGCACTTGACACCTCATGTTGAGGAGGTTAAATTATATCCATTTCCAGATCTTATAAGTGATTACTATAGAACGAATATTTTTAGAAAACTCCAATACAGACAAAAATTTAATACGAGAATTAAACTTGCTGAATTTAACGATCTCTTTTATCATCAAGTTGTGAAGGACAAGCCTGACATTGTTTGGGTCTTTAAGGGTGTTGATTTATATCCTGAAACGATTGATCGGATAAAAAACTTAGGGGTCAAAATTATTAATTATAATCCGGACCACCCATTTATTAGAACCTTTAGAAGTGGTGGCGGCGCCGAGGTAGAACTTGCTATCCCTCATTATGATCTTGTTTTTTGTTACTCAAGGGAATTAATCGCTGAAATCAGGAATCGTTTTGGTGAAAAGGTGAAAACTGAATTTTTGCCTTTTGGGTTTGATTTGTCAAAAGAGGAGACCTCATTTTTTAAGGCAATGGATTGGGAAAGAAATGAGAGATTGAGATTATGTTTTATAGGCAATCCGGATAATGAGATTAGATATAAAACACTGAAATATTTGATTCGAAAAGGCATTCCAATAGACATCTATGGATTAGGATGGAATAAATACTTTGGTCAAGGTAAAGAGAATGCAAGAATATATTCTGGTGTATATGGAACTGATTATTGGAAGACGTTACAACAGTATAGAGTTCAATTAAATATATTTAGACCCCACAATGCTAATTCGCATAATATGCGAAGCTTTGAAATTCCAGCAGTGGGAGGAATACAATTAGCCCCATATTCAAAAGAACACGAAGAGTTTTTTAATGATGGGGAAGAAATATTTTTGTACCAATCTAATGAAGACC
>JBBKWA010000214.1:0-27487 GCA_037968695.1 Saprospiraceae bacterium | reverse complement strand
GAAATGAATCAGATGATGGAGAAATAGTTAAAAGGTTGAATTCAAAAAGAGAGGCGGAAAGTAACAATGTGTGATCACAGAATGCTTCCTTTGTCAGCACTCCGGATACACTAGACGTTCTTACCCTGAAAAACAAATCTCAAACTAAATGAACATGTTTCAAAAACTACTAAATATTGAAGAAACAGGTTACTCTTCGAGTTTGAACGAAGAGCGTTTAAAGAAAAAGATTGAAGACCTCTATGAACAAACAACATTGCAAGTGGCCGGAAGACTTACTAGCGAAAATGAGTTTACCGTTTATGATAAATGGATTGTTGTCGGCTGGGATATGCCCAATTTAAATCGAAAAGCGGCTTATTTGTATGGAAAAATCACCAAGGGTGAAGAAGGGACCTTGATAAGTCTAAAAGTCAAGCCAAATTCCTTTTTACCAATTTTTGCTATTGCGTCTATTCTACTTGGTGTGGTTCTTTTATTAAAAGCGTTACCAAGAATCGAAGAGGATAAGTCCCTATTACTTCTTGGACTAGCCTTCATTGCATTGTCTATCATTTATTACCCTGTGAGTACACTTCTAAAAAATCGACTGCGAAACAAAATTGTGAAATACTTAGGCTTAGAAGAGGTTTAAGTTTTAAAAAATGCGGAATGGCATGAGTCCTCTTCCCTTAAACAACTGGGTCGTCATCAATCAACTTAACATTGCGAATAAATAAGAAACTTTTTTTCTGATACAGAACTTATCAGGAAGAATAAGACCTGATCACTTCCTCCAGAACAGTTACATGCTTATAATTTTGACCTCCGTCAAGCAAATTAAATCGCTGTCTTGGCCGACTCACTATATCGAATTCATTTTCTCCTCCCTCGAGCGTTCGAATGCAAATTTTGACAATTTCGCCCCATAGATGCCATGAAAACCTGGAGATCAAATGAATCTCATTATTGCTGATGCGCATCTTCATTTTACTCAGGTGGCTATTCTGCTGTATCCGATCTACTAACTCCTCCTGACTCAATGAGGACAAAATTATTCTTTTCTGGGTAACGCTAAGCGTATCCGGAGTAAACTCCGTAACCCCAAGTTTTCTAAGTGTATTTATTTGACCAGGCACCAAGACTATTGTCATAAAACCACCAAAGAACAGGACTTGGAAAAGTGATTTATAAAGATTTATTGGATCGCCCAGCACAAAATCCACCAATATCGTTCCCAACGCAAACACTACTCCAAAAATGAGGAATACCTTGATGTAAAATTTCGTGACTTCAGACATGACTAATTATATTAGTGCATCCAGTTTACCAAGCAATTTTGTCGCCGCATCAGCTATAATCGTTCCGGGGCCAAATATAGCCATAACCCCAAGGCCTAATAATACTTCATGATCATGCTCTGGAATAATCCCTCCGACAACAACGCCAATATCAGGACGACCAATTTCTTTTAAAGCATTAATCGTATCCGGCACCAATATTTTATGACCGGCAGCAAGTGAAGAGATGCCAAGAATATGTACATCATTTTCTGCAGCTTGCATCGCTGCTTCCTGTGGTGTCTGGAATAAAGGCCCCACATCCACATCCCATCCTAAATCAGCAAAACTGGTAGCGATAACTTTCGCCCCACGGTCATGACCATCCTGTCCTAGTTTAGCCACCATCATTCTAGGCCGACGGCCAGCCTTCTGCGCAAAGGCATCAGCAAGCTTTCTGGCTTTTTGAAAGGATTCATTCATACTTAGTTCTTTTGCATACACCCCAGAAATCATCACCGGTGTGGCTTTGTATCGACCAAAGGCTACTTCCATGGCATCACTGATCTCTCCCAAGGTCGCGCGTGCTCTGGCAGCATCCACTGCAGCAGCCAACAGGTTTCCATTACTTGTTTGCGCAATTTCCGAAAGCTTATCAAGCATCTGTTTAACGACAATGCTATCCCGCTTACTTTTTACTTCTGCCAAACGATTGAGCTGAGATTGCGTCACCAAAGTATTGTCTACCTCAAGTAGATTAATCGGTGCTTCCTCTTCCAGTCCGAATATATTAACGCCAACAATCTTTTCTTTACCTGAGTCGATATTCGCCTGCCGACGCGCTGCTGCTTCCTCAATTCTCAATTTAGGAAGACTGCTTTCCATAGCTTTTGCCATTCCTCCCAATTCCTCCACTTCCTGAATATGCTCCCAGGCTTTCTGGATGAGGTCTTCTGTAAGCGATTCAATATATTGTGATCCGCCGTAGGCATCAATCAAATTGCAAAGTCCAGCCTGATGCTGAAGATATAATTGGGTGTCTCTTGCGATCGCTGCACTATGATCTGAGGGAAGCGCCATGGCTTCATCAAGCGCATTGGTGTGTAAGGATTGTGTCCCGCCAAGCACTGCCGAAATAGCTTCAAGTGTGGTGCGTCCTACATTATTGTAAGGATCCTGGGCTGTAAGACTCCAGCCACTGGTTTGACAATGTGTGCGTAAAGCCATCGACTTTGGATTTTTTGCTCCAAAACTTTTGACGATCTCTGCCCATATCACTCGCGCTGCCCGCATCTTGGCCACCTCTGTCAGATGATTCATCCCAATGCCCCAGAAGAAAGAAAGCCTCGGTGCAAACTCATCAATGTCCAATCCGGCCTTTACGCCAGTGCGCAAATACTCCCAGCCGTCTGCCAGTGTGTAAGCCAACTCCAAATCAGCGGTTGCACCGGCCTCATGCATATGATATCCGGAAATACTGATGGAGTTAAACTTGGGCATATGTTCCTGAAGAAACGAGAAAATATCGCCGATAATTCTCATGGACGGTTTAGGAGGATAGATATAAGTATTCCTCACCATAAACTCCTTAAGGATATCATTCTGAATCGTGCCCGTCAGATCTTTAAGGTTCACTCCCTGTTCTTCCGCAGCGACAATATAAAAGGCCATAATCGGAATGACCGCACCATTCATCGTCATGGAGACGGACATTTTATCAAGAGGAATCTGATCAAACAGGATCAGCATATCCTCTACTGAATCAATTGCCACACCAGCTTTTCCAACATCCCCTTTCACGCGTGGGTGATCAGAATCATACCCACGGTGGGTCGGAAGATCAAATGCAACCGAAAGCCCTTTCTGGCCAGCAGCAAGATTACGCCTGTAAAACGCATTGCTTTCTTCCGCTGTAGAGAATCCTGCATACTGCCTTATTGTCCATGGTCTAACCAAATACATCGTTGAATAAGGACCACGTAAAAAAGGAGCAATACCAGAGACATACCCGTTTAGTGGACTTGACTCCTTTGGCGATCCGTCAAGCCCTGACCAATCCCACTTTAAACTACTTGCTGCCTGATTTTTCACGATATGGTAAAAGTAATGAAATAGGGGCGAAAAGGTATAGGGCATAAAGTTTGACCTAATACTTGGAGACTTGAGAGAGCTATTGCTGGTGGGCACAGTGTTTAGAAGGTTTAGCGTTGCCGCCTATTCGGCAGCACTGTTTAGTTTTAGTTTAGTGTTTCAATCTCACTGGTTCTAATAGATTCTGCTGTTGGATTAGGAAAGAGTTCTAAACTTTCTAAACTTAAGGACCGAACAGGTACTTAAACTAAACTCTCTAAACTCATAGACCTATGATAATCCCATTGGAGACCTGAGACACACACAACTTACTCCTTTACCTCTCATCTATTTAGTTTAAATTTGCGGTTCAGTTAACATCATTGTATTGGTAAATTTTGAAAAACACATCCTGAATAATGGCCTAACGGTTTTACTTCACCAGGACATAAATACTCCACTGGCTACTGTCAATCTCCTGTATAAAGTTGGATCAAGAGACGAATCTCCTGAACGAACAGGTTTTGCTCATCTATTTGAACACCTCATGTTTGGCGGATCAAAGCATGCCTTATCTTATGATGATGCTGTTCAGTTAGCGGGTGGTGATAGCAATGCTTTTACTAATGCCGATATCACTAATTTTTACTGCACCTTACCTGCGATCAATCTTGAAACACCTTTGTGGCTTGAGGCAGATCGTATGCAATACCTCAATATCAACCAAAAGTCACTCAGTACACAGCAGCAAGTCGTCATCGAAGAATTTAAAGAGACCTGCATCAACCAACCTTATGGGATGGTGTGGCATATACTCGCTGATGAATGTTATAAAGTGCATCCCTACCGGTGGCCAACGATTGGCAAAGTCATAGATCATATTGCCGAGGCAAAACTGGAGGATGTAAAGAAGTTTTACGAATCATTCTATGGCCCAAACAACGCCATTTTATCCATTGCCGGACCAATGGACACAGCCTCTGTATTGGCATTGGTCAAATCACGCTTCGACCATATCACCCCACGAGAAATAAATCGAAGAATCCGTCCTTTAGAAGCACTTCAAACGGAATCAAGAACGATCAATAGTGAAGCACCTTATCCCTCATCAGTTTTATATCTGGCCTGGTTGATGGATGATCGGAATGGAGCTGATTATTATGCTTTTGATTTATTGAGTGATGTCATGAGTCTTGGCAGATCATCCCTATTCTATCAGCGCATGGTGAAGGTATTAAAGATCTGTGCGCACATGGATGCCTATATCACCGGAACAGAAGATCAGGGTTTGTTTATCATGGAACTGAGGCCTTCAAAAGGTGTGAGCATGGAAGCGATGGAAGAGCACCTTTGGCGGGAGTTGGCTGAATTTCAAAAAACAGAAATCAAGCTATCCATTCTGGCTAAGTTGAAGAATAAAAACGAAAGTACAGTCTGCTTCAGCAATGTCAGTGCCTCCCACAAAGCAGCCAACCTGGCTTACTACGAATCTCTTGGTGATGCCAACCTCATCAATACAGAAGCTGAACGCATCAACGAAGTTACTTCGAGCGATATCAAACGCGTAGCAAATCACCTAAGAAAAGATAATGTGAATACACTTCGCTTGATTGGAAATGGTGAAGTACCAGTGTTTGTAGAAATGGAGGAGGACGAGGAGGATGAGTAAAGTGGCTTAATATGCAAGTTGCTCTTTATCTATAAAGTTCAGCGGATTTGCCAATTTTATGTTCGCCTGAAAAGAAATCCGTTCATACCATTGATCCTTGACATCATAGGTCAAACTCTCTCTGATATCCTTGCTCTCCAGAAATGGTAAATAAATCTCAATGACATCTTTAAATAAAACGATGGCTGCGCCTCCACTGTAGCTAAAGGCGGTTTTTTCAGTCACTGCCGATTCATAGTAGGCGGCATCCATATAAAAGTGAATATACCTAAAAGGAAGTGCTGCACTGAATCCAGCGCCTAACATCCATTGATCTCCGATACCAATGGTGGACAGTGTCTTCAACCCGGCATCCTTTATGAATACCTGACGACTAAAACGACCGCTTTCAGCGTTTCGACCTCCAAGCCATTCATCATACATGTAATCCTTGGAATAAAAACCGTTTGACGAAATTCCATTGATGGTAAATTGAACATTTGCAGTTGGTAAATCATATACAGGTAGCCAACCTCCATAACCATGTATCCAGACACCATGATTCTTTGTCTTTCCTCGAAAATGTTGTTTAAAATTCAGATTCACTCGTAAAAATTCTTCTCCTGATTGCACATTGGCGATGAATTCATAAGGGCGCAAGACGAAATCCGATCGCAGCTGATAACTCAATTCATGAACGCCATAACTTCTTTGATCTTCCACATATAGTTTATCATCAAAATCAATCCCAGTTCCATAATACTGATCGATATGGACAAATCGGTATTTCAACCATTGCACAAGTGGGGATGATTTGTCAGGGCTGAAGCGAAGGGCAAAGGAGGGTGACCACTTTACATAATGATCGCGATAGAGATAGTGCGTATCTATGTTATAACCAAAATTATCAAAGCCGAAAGAGAGCAAGTATTTATCAAAAAGATTTCCCTTCATCTCTCCTACGTATCTTAATGTGGTATGGCCTCTTAACTTTTTACTTGTCGCGCCATACATTGGTGCTACGACAAACTTGAACTTGTTTTGTGGGAACAATCCGGAAGTAAATGCCAACCCAGGCATAAATCCATCAGTGAGATTAATACCAAAAAATGGAGTCACACCAACTGTTGGCCTATCATAAGATTGGATCTGCGGCAAAAGTCGAAACCGTGGAAAAATCGTTCGTGGTTTAACATTGGTTGTATAATTCTTATTGATGCCCATCATGCCATCATATAATCTAATGGCATCTGCTTTAAAGTTCAGGTGAATCGTTTTTTCACCGGAAAATCCATTAATCCAGTGCTCCTTTAAATCACTGCCTTTTTTGTACGTGTTGATCTTTAAAGGAATTTTTGATTCCCCCTTATTAATTAACGTGATATCTTTTTTCGAAGCACTAAAATTTTTAACCCGATAGTCTACCTTATGTGCATTATAAATCCAATCATAGAAAAACCATTCAAGATTACAATCGCATGACTTCTCAAAAGATTGTTTTAATATCGCCGGGGTAACGTGAGAAAATTTATAATCACGAAAATAATCCTTGAACATTTGTTTCATTGTGGGCTCGCCGACACGAGACATCATCATATCCAACCCTTGCTTTGGTAGTTCGTATGCACTAAAAAAGTATTGAACTTCATCCTGATATTGAGGATCTGATGCAGGCGGTTCAAGTGTATTATTAAACTGATAATACCGCTGAACAACATCCAGAAACCTCATGGCCCCTTTTGCTGAAAAAATCTCAGGCAGACTGTATTCTATATAACCAGGATGATATGTAGCCATATACTGCGCCTCAATAAATGTATTAAGCCCTTCATCCATCCATGGATATTCTCGCTCATTATTAGCTAAAATGGCATACAACCAGTTATGGCCGATTTCATGCGCTATAATTTCATCCAGCGATAAAGAATCAGTAGTATAACCAATATGGGATAGCATCGGATATTCCATACCACCGCCCACACCCAATGGGGCATAAACCACACTCATTTGTGGATAGGGATACGGCCCAAGCCAATCGCTGTAAAACTGTAATGCTCGTTCAGCATATAAAGGAGCCTTGTCCCATAATTTATTACCGTAAGCATCAACATAAATATGAAGCTCCACTTTATCTGCTCCACCGACATCAACTAAATATGTTTCTTTTTGAAAAGTTGGGCTTGCGAACCAGGCGAAATCAATAACATTCTCGGCTTTAAAATGCCATGTTGAAATCGAATCATTCTCTTCTGATGAATTCAATTCGCCGGTTGCTGCGACGATATAGCCTTTCGGCAATGCTAACCTGACATCATAATCAGCAAAGTCATTAAAGAACTCACCTATTTCAAGATAGGGCATGGTGTGCCAACCATCGGTATCAAATACGGCGACGTGAGGATACCATTGGGTGATTTGATAAGTGTCATATGCCCGTCCCAATCTGGAAAATGACTCGGGGATCCTGACTACAAAGGGAGATGAAAAGGTAATCGATTCGGAGGGTTTTAAGGGCTTCGAAAGTATCAGCCATCCGATGTCAACATGCGCACTGTCTATCTGAAGCTTAATGTCCTGATTGGAGGAAATAAAATTTAATCCAGTAATGCTTCCCAGGCTTTCTGGCTTAGCGTGATAAAGGTCCATCTTCCCCTGTAGAAGCATCTGCTCTACCAAGGCTGTTGTTTTTGTGCTATAAGCATTAGGCCATAAATGGATTCCTAGTTTATCAAGTGTTTTGTATGAATAATTGGAATATGTTATTTCAATTTCTCCGGTGAGCGTGTGCTCGGCAGTATCCAAACTAGCGGTGATCCTGTATTGAGGTCGTTGTGCATGCGATACGGATAAACCCAACAACAAACTGCAGATAAAAACTAATATTCTAATCTTGGCAAGTTGACTAAAGTGGGGAGCTTCAGTCATAAATTCGGTCCTCCGCATTTTCCAAAGATATATACCCGAATTGACAATCCAACCATTAAAAAAACAAAAGATCTATGCTTCTAAAATTTGACTATGCACAATGGTAAGTCGGTTAAAAGCGTATTTATCAAAAAAATTCACAACTTGCAGAAAGTAATAAACTATATGATAGACGCCATACTCCCTATTTTACGAGATGCCAGTCACGCCATCCTCGACATTTATGCTGATGAGGATAGATTCAATACTGAATTAAAAGGAGATGCAAGTCCACTCACGGAAGCCGACAAGCGTGCAAATAGGATTATTTGTGACGCCTTGTATGACCTTTATCCCAATATTCCTGTTATTTCTGAGGAAAACAAGGAAGCGCCTTATACTGAAAGAGCAGAGTATGATAAATTTTTTTTAGTTGATCCGTTAGACGGCACAAAAGAATTTATCAAACGAAATGGTGAGTTTACGGTCAATATTGCTTACATGGAAGGTCACTCGCCTGTTGGGGGATTTGTATTTGTTCCTTGTACTGGGATGGCATATATGGCCGAACAAGCAAAAGGTTCATATTCTATTACGGTAGATAACCTGAAAACAAATTTAAAGACGAAGCCATTTTACCTTATGGATGAAGGGCTTAAGCTGGTTGCTTCCAGGAGTCACATTGATCCTTTGACGGAGAAAATCATGCGTCATCTGAATTCCCCTGACATTGTCTCTACTGGTAGTTCGTTGAAATTCTTATTAATTGCGGAGGGAAAAGCGCATTTCTACCCTCGGCTGGCACCGACTATGGAATGGGATACGGCAGCTGCTCAATGCGTTTTGGAAGAGGCTGGAGGGAGTGTATTGCATTTTGAAAACCTTTCGCCTCTGGTATACAACAAAGAAAATCTTTTAAATCCTTATTTCATTGCCATGGGATCCTTGCTTGATCCTGAAACTTTGACCGGGCTGCTTAAGAAGCTCTAAGTTCATATTAAATATTTTTGGCATGTGTTTTGCATTAGGTAGTGTACTTAATATTATCTAATTCTTACATATGATAATTTCTACGAAATCTATCCTTACAGGCCTGTGTTTGTGTGCCATACTCTGTTGTTCTCCCAAACCATACACCAAGGTCATGGTTCGACCTTCGACATGTTCACAGCATGTTCAATTTGCTGATTGTGCCAGTCTGGGCCATTTATTGGAGTTTGCTGATCTAATGCAAAAACCAGTCTTCATGTATTTTCATGCTCCATGGGTGGAATCCTGTAAGCGCATGGAAGAGTATGTATTCACCAACAATGAACTTGCTTTTTACTTTAACAACTACTTCATCAACTACAAGATAGATGCAGGTGGACGCTATCCCGGTCCAGAGCTTGCTGACCGATACCGTGTCACCACCTTTCCTACCCTGCTATTTGTAGATGGAAAAGGAAAGATTATGAAACGCCATGAAGGGCCGGCCACCACCCGCCAGATTATTGAAATGGGTTACTACCTACGCAATGCTGTAGAGAAGGAGATGATTTCGATGGGAACGGAATAATATGAATTTCGTCCTTCGCTTTAGCTCGGGACGGGTAATCGGATGAAGGACCTTTATCTCTTTTGCATTTTTACAACCAAAAGGTGCAAACTCAATCAACAGCAATATTTTTCGTATGCCGTTCTTGTTTTCAGGCCCTATATCTTTATCAGATAAGAGACAAGTAACAAAGAACCAATGCGCTTGAAGCGGATCCGTCACCGTAAATAACTTCTCTTTCCTACTAAACAGTATCTCTTTAGAAAGGTGAATTTCCTATTTCACAGATTCGTTACTTTTTTCATCGCCAAAAAAGTAACCAAAAAGTCTAGTCTCGCTAAAAACTCCCTTTTGTGTCGTTTCGTTTTCTATTCTTTATAGAAGGATTGATAATTCTTTCTTCGCTCTTTTTTCTTTTTGCTCTCACGAACACAAAAAGAAAGCATCCGGTTGGTCGAACAGTTTAGCGAGACAGGATTGTTCTTATTAAACTGATTCAAGAATGCTTTATCCTCCCTTCTATTCCCATTCTCCGTTTGCACAGTTTAAAGACACAGAATATTTGACCTAGAGAATGGTTACAGAGAATCAATATAGTTTGCCTCTACTGCTTTTTCCTTTTCTCTCTTCTCTTTTCGTTTCTCACTCTTCTTCACTAAATGATGCCATCCACTTAGCAGCAAGTGACTTCCCCACAACTTTTGCAATATCTTCTTCTGAGGCGGCTTTGATTTTTTTGACTGAGCCGAAATGCTTCAGCAACTTTTCAGCAAACTTCTGCCCTATTCCTTTCACCCCTGTGAGTTCCGTTTTAATCATGCCTTTACTCCTTGTATTTCTGTGGAAGGTAATAGCAAACCGATGCGCTTCATTTCTGGCTTGCTGAATCAATTTCAGCGATTCCGATTTTTTATCAATGTATAGTGGAATGGAATCGCCCGGAAAATATATCTCCTCCAGTCTTTTCGCAATACCAACTACTGTCATCCTTTCCCGAATACCGAGCTCGTCAATGGCTTCCATTGCCGCGCTGAGTTGACCCTTTCCCCCATCAATGATCACCAGGTCAGGAAGTGGGGAATCCTCCTCTAGCATGCGCTTGTACCTTCTCAGCACAATTTCCCGCATCGATGCAAAATCATCAGGACCCTCTACTGTCTTTATGTGAAAATGACGGTAATCTCTTTTTGCAGGTTTTGCGTTTCGAAATACAACACAGGAAGCTACAGGATCAGACCCTTGAATATTACTATTGTCAAAACACTCGATGTGCAATGGCTTTGTGGACATCCGCAAATCATCCTGAAGTGTCTTCAAAATGCGCTCTGCTGGCGTTTGCTTGCTGATATGTCTTATTTTCTCTTTCTGCTTTTGCAGTAAAAAATATCGAACGTTTTTTAATGACAGCTCAAGCAAATCTTTTTTCTCCCCACGTTGTGGAATCGTTTGTGTGATCCCCTGCTCTACCAATTCGACATTATATGGTATCACAATCTCCTCTGTGATACTATTAAATTTTTCCCTCAGTCGGTCAATTGTAAATGCCAATAATTCAGCTTCGTTTTCATTAAGGTTTTTCTGAAGTTCCTGCGTGTAACTGTTAATAATGGCTCCTTGAACAACCTTCAAATAATTCACATAGGCATTTGTATCATCCGTGGCGATACTAAAGACATCCAGATCGCGATCAAGTTGACTGACGACTGTTGATTTTGATTGATAATCTTCAAAAAGGGTCAGTTTTTCTTTTATCTGTTGCGCCTTTTCAAACTCCATCGCGCCGGCATGTTCATCCATCTGCATTTTCAAATGGCTTTTCACATCGCGGAAATGTCCCTTGAGAATATTTCGCACCTGATCTATTCTATCGTTGTACGTCTCTTCCGATTCATGACTTTCACAAGGGCCCAGGCAATTTTTTATATGGTACTCCAGACATACTTTGTATTTCTTTTCTGCTATTGGTTTTGGGTCCAGAAGTAATGAACAAGTCCGCAGCGGAAAAATCTTTCTGACGATTTCAAGTATCTCGGAGACTTTAGCTTTTGAAGTATATGGGCCGAAATAAGTGGATCCGTTACGAATGACTCTCCTGGTGAGAAAGACTCTTGGGAATCGCTCATTTTTGATACATATAAAAGTGTAAGATTTATCATCCTTCAGATTGACATTATATCTGGGCTGAATTTGTTTGATCAGCGTATTTTCCAGGAGGAGGGCATCTTGTTCTGACTCTACTAAGGTGTAATCGAAGTGATGCGCCTGACGGACCATTGTCCTGGTCTTAAAATACTGATGTTTCTTTTCCCCAAAATAAGAGGCGAGCCTGTGGCGCAAACTTTTGGCCTTACCAACATAGATTACAGTCCCTTCTGCATTAACAAACCGATAGACCCCGGGTTCCCTAGGAATCGTATCTGCTATTGTCTTGTAATCTTCGTTTGTCATATAGCTGTATCCTCGTCAGCAATCATTCCCTTGAGCAAATATTCTGCTGAAGCGGGATTGGTGGCCAGGGGTATATTGTGGACATCACATAAACGCATCAACATTTGGACATCAGGTTCATGGGGGTGCTTACCCAATGGATCTCTAAAAAAGAAAACAAAATCTATTCCACCATCCGCCACCTTAGCAGCAATCTGGGCATCTCCTCCTTTTGGACCGGACAGTACTTTTTGAACATTAAAGCCTGCTTTCTCAAGAAAAGCACCTGTTGTGGCCGTGGCAATCAGCTCACTGGTCCTAAATAATTCTCGATTATGCAATAGAAAAGAAACTAAATCAGCCTTCTTTCCATCGTGAGCAATCATAGCAATTCGTAACATAGGATTAATTCTTATTAATTTGTGGCACAAAGTTCATTAAAATTTCTTTTGCAACCCTTTACGTTTACTTTACAATGATTCACATGAAACACTTACTTGTCGTCAGTTTACTCTTTACTTTTATTTTTTCCGTATCAGCACAGCGTTCTGGTCTAAAAAAACTCGATCACAGTGATTTCTTAATCTGGAACACCATAAAAGGCTCCGAAATCAATGCTTCCGGTGATCTTGTTATCTACCGAACTGAACCAGGTGAAGGAGATCCAGATTTACATATTTATACCGTTGGCAATCCAAATGAAAGGACCATCAACAGGGTTTCAAAGTCTAACATCGATTATGACGGGAAGTTTATTTATGGCGTCATTACGCCACATCGCGATTCGTTACGACACCTTGAACGCACAAAAGTAGATAAGAAAAAATGGCCATCAGACACTCTTTTTATCGTGCCCCAACACAATGAAATAATGGTCCGTATTCCAGATGTCGAAACCTTCAAAGCACCTGACAAATTTGGCGATTGGCTTGCTTTTAGTGTGAAAGAAAAAGCCATCGAAGGAGATACGGCAGAATTAAAAAAGAAAAATAAGAAAGAAGCTTTACTATTGATCGTTCGGCAGCTTTCCACCGGGCGGCAGGATACGTTGAACAATGTAAAGGATTTTGTTTGGGCTGAAAAAGCGCCTGTATTACTAGCTACTACTGAATCCCGGGATTCCAGTGAGACAGCAGGAGTAGTTGTCTGGTCCGATCATGAATGGCGATATATCAAAAAGCAAAAAGGGAAATACACGAAAATATCCCTCCCTGAAAATGGAAATCAAATAGCCTTTTTGGGCAATCTGGATACGACAAAGGCGATTGTCGAACCATGGGAGTTGTTCTATTATGATTTTAAAACAGATTCTGCACTTTCTATTGCAGGCACAAATACTACTAAGCTTCCGTTGATTAGCCAACATGCTAATCTAAATTGGAGTGATGATGGACAATACCTTTTTTATGGACGTGCAGAAAAACTAATGCAACAGGATACGACCCTACTGGAGGATGAAATTGTCGATGTTGAAGTCTGGTCTTCCAATGATCCTGTTTTGTACACGATGCAAAATGTAAACAAGAAAAAAGATGAAGAGAAGTCTTATGTGCAAGTGTATGACACAGAAACAAAGCAGCATAAAAGTATTTGTTCGCCTGCCTGGGAATCAGCCAGCTTCGCCCCTGGTCGCAATTCCCGATTTATCCTGGTGTACACTACCGATCCTTATGAAAAGGAAGCTACCTGGATGGGCAGCAAACGAAAAAACCTTGCTAAAGTAGATTTGCTCACGGGAGCAGTTATCCCAATTCGAAAAGGGATACTAACCTACCCAAGCATATCCCCTTTAGGTAAATTTGCCTATGGCTACAGTGAAATAGACAGCACATGGTGGACCTATGAATTCGAAACCAGTAAATTTTCGCTGATGGCACGAAAGAATTTGCCCGTATTCTATGATGAATTAAATGATGCTCCTGACTATCCTAACAGTTATGGATCTGCAGGATGGGTAGAAGGTGACCAATCGCTCATCCTTTATGACCGATATGATCTATGGGCCTGGTCAGGTAAAGAAAATCAAGCTCCGGTGGCCCTGACGAATGGTCGGGAACAAAATAATGTCTTTCGATACGTGCGCACAGATTATGAAAAATACAGCATGCCGGTGCAGGAAAAATGGCTTGTGTGGGCTATGAATGATTTGAGTAAATCAACAGGATACACCTGGTTTAATCCAACTGGCTTTCAACTGGATTCGAACTTGCAATTGACTCCTTTTGAATATCCCCGATATGTTCGCAAGGCGCGATTAGCCGATGTGTACCTCTATACTAAAGAAAGCTTTAAGGTATTTCCGGATCTTCAACTTACACAAAATCGTTTCCTGTCAAGTGAAAAAATTTCAGATGCAAACCCTCAACAAAAAGATTATGCATGGGGAAGTATTCAGCTTTATCATTGGATGGATTTTGACAGCACCATGCGGGTTGGCCAGTTGGTCTTGCCACCGGGCTATGACACCTTACGATCCTATCCAACGATTGTCAATTTCTATGAGCGAGCAACAAATGATTTGCACAACCATAGGACCCCGGCACCGCACCGATCCACAATTAATTATTCTTTTTATGCAAGCAGAGGGTATGTCATCTTCAATCCGGATATCACTTATCAAACCGGTAAGCCTGGTGAGAGTGCTTATCAAATTGTTATGTCTGGCGTCACCAGTCTGATAAAAGACAGAATAGCAGACCGCGAGAATGTTGCCCTGCAAGGGCATTCGTGGGGGGGCTATCAAATCGCCTACATCGTCACAAGAACCAATCTATTTAAATGTGCTGAATCTGGCGCGCCTGTGGTCAATATGACAAGTGCCTATACGGGGATTCGTGATGAGACAGGATTACCAAGACTATTTCAATATGAACGAACACAAAGCAGATTAGGCGCTACCTTATGGGAAGATCCAAATCTTTACATTACAAATTCACCACAGTTTAAAATAGATAAAATTGAAACTCCGATGTTGATTCTACATAATGATCATGATGGCCACGTCCCGGTAGAACAAGGCATTGAATTTTATTTAGCCCTGCGGCGTCTGGACAAACCGGCCTGGCTATTAAATTATCGGGGAGAGCCGCACTGGCCATTGAAGTGGCAAAACAGAAAAGATTTCAATATTCGAATGGCGCAGTTTTTTGATCATTATCTCAAGGGTGAAAAGATGCCTGAATGGATGGCAAAAGGTATTCCTGCCATTGAAAGAGGTATCAATACAGGATTGAAGTTGACAGATTAGAGATCGGTCATTAGTTAGCGATCGTCGCAGGTAAGTAGTGTTTCTGAATTATAATGCCTTGCTTTTAGCTCTTCCGCCTTCTTACACCCATCCCCTACACGTACAAAAGCCTCAGTGCTTTCGGAAAGGGGCGTTTTGATATTCTAAGTTACATGGTCGATTAGAAAGAGTAAAAAACTAAACCCTCTAAACCATGTCACCGTGAGGTGACGAGACTAAACCCTCTAAACTCATTGAACATTGATCATCTTTTTTAAAACAAATATGTCGCCCCTTATGCAATAAGGTTTTTTGGTTATCTAATATTTTCGAAATTACTGATCCCAGGTGACGATGAGTTTGCCAATGGATTTTCTGTCCTGCATGTATTGATGTGCGTCGCCTAATTCACTTTGTGAAAACATCTTTCCAATGTGGGGCTTCAAGATGCCCTTTTGAAATAATTCCGGCACACCTTTAAATGATACCGCAAGCATATCTGGCCGGTGATCGCCGATGACCAGCATATTGACGCCAATCAAACTTTGTGATTTTCCAAGAAATGAAATTGGTGAAAACCAGCCGAATCCAAGCACTAATCTCAGTAGGTTGATAATCCCTTTTTTGCCACTCAAAGCAGCAGCACCTAAGGTGACAATACGACCACCAAAACCCAGAATAGACTTTCCTTTTTTTATTGAAGACCCTCCGATATTATCGAATATGACATCCACTCGTCCATTGAAATGCTCTTGCACATAGGCCAAATAGGACGTTTCATGATGATCAATGATGTGTTGCACACCCAGGTTTTTCAAATAGGCTACTTTTTCTTTTCCTCCCACTACCCCAACAACTATGCAACCTTTCCATTGGGCTAATTGAATAAGGGCGGTGCCTAGTCCTCCTGCGGCGGCATGGATCAGAACTTTTTCTCCTGGTAATAATTCCTGACACATCAGAGCGGCGTGGTACGCGGTAACGCATTGTGTCGCCAAGGCACAACCTATCCCGATTTCAGCATCTTCAGGAAGACGACCAACCGCCTGAACACTAGCAATGGCGTATTGCGCATATCCACCAAATCGAGTTAAAGCAAATACACGGTCTCCTTTTTTGAATTGATGGACATCTCCTGCGACTTCATCAATTATGCCTTCCACATCATAGCCGATGACGCAGGGTAATGGAGGACATCCGCGATACAACCCTTGCCTGGCCATTATATCTGCATAGTTGATGCCAAATGCGCTGACCTTGATGCGCACCTCTCCTGATTTAACTAAAGGTATGGGGCGTTCCTGAAGCTCAAATGAATGATTTGGTAAACTATTCCGAACTAAAACGTGGGCTACCATCCTTTGGCAATTAAAAATCAGACAATTGAGATATCATCTGAAGATGAGGTAAATACTGATAGTCAAAATTGCAAAACTTATGCTTCATCTGGGCTCATCTCATTTTTATAAATTCAAACTACAATAAATCTATATGTGTTTTGCATTGATTATCTTTCGATTACTATTACATTTTTGCCAATATTCTTGAATCAACAGTTAATTTATTTTCCAAAAACTACCCAGTCATTGTTGTTGATTTTTCCAAATCGCCCTATTAAAATCTTTTTATTGTGGCTATCCTAACAAAGCTTGGCTGCGACTTGCATGAACCTCATTTAAAATTACGTTAACGATATGAAATCAAGGCTGCATTATAAGGTAAAGAACCCTCTTTTTAATACCTTTGCATTATATAAACATTACATATATGAAAAACATTACCCTCCTTTCAATTATAGTCTTACTCCTGGGCACGCAAGCATGCACCGACAAGCCTTATGATCCGTCGATTGCAGCGAATCCATGGCTTCTTCATAGAGCTGTTGAGAAAACCACAGAAATCATTGTACTGGATATTTTCTCCCCTGTCGTCGCTGGCCGAATTTATGCTTATTCAAACATAGCTCATTACGAAACAGTGAGACAAGGTCATCCTGAATTCCTAAGCTTAGCTGGACAAGTCAGAGGCCTCACAGAAATACCGAGTGTGCCTGCCGACAGCAAAGTTGATATCAATCTGGCAGGGCTTCATGCCTATACGGTGGTTTCTAAAGCGATGATTTTTTCTGAATCCGTGATGGATGCTTTTACTACAAGCATGTATGCAGACATAAAAGAACAAGGAATCCCAGATGATATATTTGATGCATCGATAGCTTATGGCAAGACTGTTGCAGATCATATTTTGGCATGGGCAAGTAAAGACAAATATGCCGAGACCAGAAGTTATCCAAAATACACCATCAATGATGATTTAGCACGCTGGCAGCCTACTCCTCCTGCGTTTATTGAAGCCGTTGAACCACATTGGCGAGAAATAAGACCGATGGTGCTTGATAGTGCGAATCAGTTTTCGCCACAAACAAACACTACTTTCAGTACTGATAAAGAGTCAGTCTTTTACGATGAAGCAATTGCTGTATATGCCGCTGTTGATACAAATAAAGAGGAACGTCTTGAAATAGCCAATTTCTGGGATTGCAATCCTTACATCATGCATCAGCAGGGACACTTAATGATCGCTTCAAAGAAAATAACGCCTGGAGGACACTGGATGGGTATCGTTGGATTAGTAACCCGTAAAGCTGAGCTTGACATTGTCGCTACGGCTGAAGCTTATGCTCTAACGACGATTGGTTTGTTTGATGGCTTTATCAGTTGCTGGGATGAAAAGTATCGTTCTAACCTGGTACGCCCTGAGACTTACATCAATCGATTTGTAGATCCGGATTGGGAGCCAACACTTCAAACACCTCCGTTCCCTGAACACACCAGTGGACATAGTGTGATATCCACTGCCTCGTCGATTATCTTAACTGACTTATTAGGTGACAACTTTGCCTTTGATGACAGCACGGAAGTACCTTACAATCTTCCTGTGAGAAGTTTTAACTCTTTTTACGAGGCTGCAGCGGAAGCCTGTATCAGTCGATTTTATGGTGGCATACATTATATGCCCTCTATCGATTATGGAATCAATCAGGGTAGAAATGTAGGTGAATATGTTCTGGCTAAGATAAATACGCGAGCCAACTAAGACGGCGTCTTGTAAAAGTCTAATTGTCTGTTTAACTTTTCTTTTAAATCATTCGTTTTGTGATGACAACCATCCTTACGTGGTTATCTTTATGACTTAATTGACGACTTATGAAATATCGAACTGAAAAAGATAGCATTGGCCCGGTTAAGGTACCTGCTGATGTATACTGGGGTGCTCAAACGCAAAGGAGTAAGGATAATTTTAAAATCGGTGGTCAGCGTATGCCATTGGAAATTATAAAAGCGTTTGCGATACTTAAAAAAGCAGCTGCCTTGACGAATAGTGATCTTGGTGTGTTGCCTAAAACAAAAGCCAGTCTGATAAGTAAAGTATGTGATGAAATTCAAAAAGGTCTTTTGGATGATCACTTTCCACTGGTCGTTTGGCAAACCGGATCAGGTACGCAGACCAATATGAATCTCAATGAAGTCATCGCCAACAGAGGCCATGTGCTCAAAGGCGGAAAATTAAGCGATGCTAAAAAGTATCTGCATCCGAATGATGATGTCAATAAATCACAATCCTCCAATGATACTTTTCCTACTGCCATGAGCATCGCGGCATATAGCTATTTAGTAGAAAACACATTGCCTGCGTTGGAATTGCTTCAAAAGTCTTTGGCAAACAAGGCAAGCGAATTTAAATCCGTTGTAAAAATTGGTCGGACACACCTTATGGACGCCACGCCACTGACCCTTGGTCAGGAATTTAGTGGTTATGCATCTCAAATTGAACATGGGATAAAAGCTATACGCTATTCACTTGCCCATTTAAAAGAACTTGCTCTAGGAGGAACCGCCGTCGGCACCGGATTAAATGCACCAAAAAATTATGATAAAAAGGTTGCTAAAAAGATTGCTGAGTTGACCGGTCATCCTTTTATTACGGCCCCGAATAAGTTTGAATCACTTGCTGCCCACGATGCCATCGTAGAGGCACATGGTGCTTTAAAAACAGTTGCTGTTTCCCTAAATAAAATAGCGAACGATATCAGATTATTGGCCTCAGGACCACGTAGTGGTATCGGAGAGATCAACATTCCTTCAAATGAACCAGGATCATCTATCATGCCGGGCAAGGTAAATCCTACGCAATCAGAAGCGATGACTATGGCGATGGCACAGGTAATCGGAAATGATGTAGCAATCAACGTAGGGGGTATGCAGGGACACTTTGAGCTTAATGTTTTTAAGCCTGTGATGATCTACAACTTCTTAATATCTGCAAGATTGATTGGCGATTCGTGCAATAGTTTTGTAGAACATTGTGTAAATGGTATTGAACCTAATTATGCGCGAATAAAAATGAATCTTGACAATTCACTTATGTTGGTGACTGCTCTAAATACGCATATCGGATATGACAAAGCTGCAGAAATAGCTAAGAAAGCGCATAAGGAAGGGACGACACTTAAGGAATCTGCATTAAAGCTAGGCTATCTGACCAGTGTGCAATTCGATCAGTGGGTTCGTGCAGAAGATATGATCTGATACTTTGTTTATTCTAATGGCGGAATTTGTTGCTAAGCATTTTAGTAACAAAAACAAGAAACAAAAGGATCGATAAGGCTACACAAAACTTCGCCACCAGATCTCCCCATTTAGTATAAAACGTAATTCGCGTTTCGGGAATGAGCGTTCCTTGTATTGCGGTGGTCTCTCCATATTTTGTAGGTTGGCGTATATTCCCTTTAATATCAATAAAACAAGAGATACCCGTATTTGCACTCCGTGCGATTGGTCGTCGATGTTCTATGGCCCTAAGCGTGCCTAATTTAAGATGCTGAACGTGTCCCGGGGTATTGTCCCACCATCCATCGTTAGTGACAATAAATAAGGCAGTCGCACCATTGCGCACATAACCACCTGTGTAATCCCCATAAATGGATTCGTAACAAATGACCGGTGCCACATCCAGTGCGCCACCGGAAAATACATCTCTTGTTTGCTGCTTTGTATGTCCTTCATAAGTTCCACCCAATTTATCCACCAGGGGTTCCAGGAAGAAAAGGAATTTCCGAAACGGAAACATCTCAGGCCCTGGTACAAGTTTGGATTTAAAATAGATATCATAATCACTTTCTCCTGAGACCAACTGCATCGCCGAATTCTGTATATCCCAGTAAGTCGAATCCCCTCTTGCATTGACATGTATTCTGTAATTAGCCCCCTCCAGTTCATCTTTCTTCAAGACCCGAAAAGTGGCGATACCCGATATCAAACGCAGGTTGGGAAATGAATCCACCAAGCTCTGACAAAGAGTGATGACCATATTATCTCTGAAGGAATTCAGTCGTATGCCATCAAAACTAGTTTCGGGAAATACTAAATATTCTGTATTGCTATCAATATGACTAACAGACAATTCTACAAACCGCCTGGATTGATCGAACTCAGAGACCGTGAATTTTTCATAATGCGGTTCGTAATTTGGTTGGACGATGGTGATACCAACAGGTTTGTTTTGACTTTCAAAAGTATGACTTCCGATCCACCATGAAATGAGTAATGGTATGACGATGATTCCAGCCCACCTCATCATTTGTAGAACGGATATTTTTTTTCTGTGCATGTATAATTCATATCCGGCTAGATTAACCAACAGCACCCACAGTGATCCGCCAAATGCACCGACATACTCGTACCATTGAATAGCCCAGGGATACTCAGATAGTGCATTGCCCAATGCCAGCCAGGGCCATGAAATATCCCAAAAATGATGCGTGTACTCAAAGCAAATCCAGATAGCAATAAAAACCAGTGCCGACAATCTTACATCCAACCGTCTTTTCAATACATGAATAATGAGCATGACAGTTGCCATCAGTGCTGCATTAATAAAGTTAGCCACGATGCCGGCAAAAAAGGCTGTATTCATTACCCAAAATGTGGCAATGACATTCCACAAGACGAAAGCGTGGAAAGAAAAAATAAAAACCTGTCCCCGCTTTATCCTCTTTTCTTTTTGAAATATTGCATCCTCAACCAAGAGTAATGGAATCCAGGCAAAGAAGACAACCCAGGTCAAGGGAGAAGGCGGGAACCCAAGTCCCAGAAGAACACCTGCTAATGTAGATAAGGCAAGCCACTTTCTTTTATCATGATCTTTCGGAAACAAAAAAAGCGCGCCCGCAATCCAAAAAGATAGTATCATCACTAGTGGCCACCATCCCCACAAAGGGGTTGTGTACATCGTCCATGAGGCTACTCCGCCTACAATCAATAGGAGAATACCTGTTATAATGAGAAATAACCTGGATAGAAATAAAGTATATATCCTTTCGGTCATAGGTATAGTATCGTGTTGTTAATACAACGATTGAATGCCATCATTTTGCTGGCAAGATACAAAGCCATTTGGAAGGAAAATTTTTACCCAATAGACATCCCACTGTCTTCACTGGTGGCATGCACAAAGTGAAGTTTGCCATCGCCCGATTCAGCCATCAGGACCATCCCTTCAGATTCCACGCCCCTGATTTTTCGGGGTTCTAGATTGGCCAAAATAATGACACTTTTTCCAGGCAACTCTTCAGGGGTGTAATGCTCTGCTATGCCGCTTACAACTGTTCTTGAAGTGCCATTTACTTCCAGTGTAAGTTTGAGCAATTTATCTGCTTTCGGTACGCGTTCTGCACCAACAATTTTTGCTGTGCGCATATCGAGTTTGGCAAAATCATCGTAAGAGATGGATGGCTTCACTGGTGCTGCAGGTTTGGGCGTATCCTGTGGACTGGAAGTTTCTTCCTTTGCCATCTCATGTAATTTTTTGATTTGTGCCTCTACCCATTCATCTTCTATCCGTCCAAACAAATGCTCCGGTTCATTTAGTTGGTGTTCAACAGAAAGTAAGTGTTCGCCATTTGCCAAGGCATCCATTGTTTCTACCCATGCACCTTGCTCAGTGAGTGGATCAAGAGCCAATATATTTCTCAATCGTGCAGAAGCCGCCGGCATAAAAGGGTGCATCGCAATACTTAATGCGGCAACATATTGAATGCATAAATTAATCACCACTGCAACGGCTTCCGGCTCTTCTTTAATGGCCTTCCAGGGCTCATTAAATTGCAATAGCTGATTTCCTGCAGAAGCAATATCCAGAACTGCTTTTAGGCCATTTCTAAATTCAAATTTTGAAATCGAATCCTGCACTGTACACATTCGATCGAATAAATCCATCATTTCAACTTCGTGCCAGGATGCTTCGTCATTTCCTCTGGCACCGACGATTGGTTCGTCCTCATCAAAAGCAGGTACAGCACCCTCATAGTATTTGTGTGTAAGTACGAGAACGCGCTGGATGAAATTAGCCAGATTACCTACCAGGTCGGCATTGACATCAGATTGATAACTTTTCCATGTAAATTCAGCATCTTTCTGCTCCGGCATATTTTTGGTCAGGACATACCTTAGTGCATCCGTTTGATTGGGATTTTCTGTCAGAAATTCCTCGACCCATATGGCCCAATTCCTTGAAGTTGAAATTTTCCGTTCTTCAAGATTCATAAACTGGTTGGCGGGTACATTTACCGGAAGATTGTAATCGCCATGTGCTTTTAAAATGGCAGGAAAAATAAGGCAATGAAAAACGATATTGTCTTTGCCAATAAAATGAACCAACTCAGCGTCGTCACTTTGCCAATAATCTTTCCAATCTTTTCCGTTATCCTTTGCCCACTGCTTCGTGGCAGAGATATACCCTATCGGAGCATCCATCCACACATATAATTTCTTGCCGGTGGCATCTTCGATTTCCTGTGGCACGTCAACACCCCAATCGAGGTCACGCGTCATGGCCCGTGGTTGCAAACCACCATCCAGCCAGGATTTGCATTGTCCGGTAACATGCGTTTTCCAGTCTGAAGGAATATGGTGTTCCTTCCCATCGACTGTCCCCTCTTCAATCCATTCGCGCAACCATGACTCATATTTATCGAGTGGTAGATACCAATGCTTGGTTTTTCTTAATTCAGGCTTAGTCCCGGTGATAGTGGACAGTGGGTTGATCAGTTCCAACGGGCTTAAAGTAGAGCCACATCGTTCACATTGATCGCCATACGCATCCGGGTTGTTGCACTTTGGACAAGTTCCTTTGATATACCTGTCTGCGAGGAACTTTCCCGCATCCTTATCATAATACTGTTCAGATTCTTCTTCAAGAAACTCTCCTTTGGCATGTAAAGTCCTGAAAAACTCCTGTGCTGTTTCATGATGAAGCGGCGATGAGGTCCGGTGGTAAATATCAAATGAAATACCTGCTTTTTGAAAAGTGCTTTCAAAAAGTGCATGATACTTATCGATGATCGCCTGTGGGGTTGAATTTTCCTTTAATGCTCTAATCGTTATGGCGGCTCCATGTTCGTCCGAACCACATATAAACGCTACGTCCTTACCGAGCATGCGAAGCATCCGAACATATATATCTGCTGGAAGGTAAGCACCGGTGAGATGTCCAATATGGAGGGGGCCATTGGCATAGGGCAATGCCGATGTCACGATATATCGCTGGGGGGGATGGATCATAACTTGTGTAATCGAAGTGCAAAGTTAAAAATATTTACTAGCGGAGGGTATGTCTTGCAAAAAGAGAAAGAGCAAAGGGCATTGAGCAATGAGTTTAGAGGGTTTAGATCTCGGTGCCTTTGGCACCTGTTGTTTAGAAGGTTTAGAAAGAGTAAACTCTATGTCTATGCCTCTTCCTCCTTAAACAATGTTGCAGGAGCATCCGCCTGAGGCGGACAGGCTCTCCGTGCAACGGCCCAGTGGTCCTGATCAGCGAAAGTTTGTAGGATTAAAAAACTAAACCTTCTAAACTGGAACCGTAGGTGACAATACTAAACGCTCTAAACTCTTCCTTGCGCTTCCTTTCCGCCTTTCTGCCTTCCCGATTCCCGATCAATCGGGACGGGAGCCTCCCCGCTGGAGCGGGATCTTCGCTTCGCTACGACTTCTGCCCTTTTCATTGCACTTCCTGATGTCGAAAGCAATTCACCATATGATCATTGTACATCCCTACAGCTTGCATAAAGGCATAAACGATGGTAGAGCCGACGAAACTAAAACCTCGTTTCTTGAGATCCTTACTCAAAGCGTCGCTGATTGCTGAAGTAGCTTGAAAATCTTTTTCAGACTTTACTTTATTATTAATGGGTGACCCATCAACAAAAGACCAAAGGTGTTGACTAAAATCAAGCCCTTCCTCCTGCATTTCTAAATAAGCTTTAGCATTTTTTCTGACAGAATATACTTTTAATCTGTTGCGGATAATACGTGGATCCAACAATATTTTTTCTAGGCGCTTGTCCGTATAACGAGCGATTTTATCCGGATCCAAATCATCAAATACAGTCATATAGCCATCCTGTCGCTTAAGAATAGTAATCCAGCTTAATCCAGCTTGTGCTCCATCCAGAATTAATTTCGCAAAAAGTGCTTTGCTATTATACTCAGGCACTCCCCAAACGGTATCGTGGTATACAACATAGACAGGATCTTTGCCACACCAATGGCATCGGGTGATTTCTTTCTTTTTCATGAATGTAAGTTAGGGAGAACTGCCGTCTTTCTAAAAGCGGCAAAGCATCTTTTTAATTTTATGCTCAGTCCAATACATTTATAGTACCTCCATCTCTGCAATCAATCTCGCCGCGATTTAAAACCGAGTTTTCAAGTCCTCCGTCTATCACCAGGTTGCCATGGACTATAATTGTTCCATCATTAATAAATGGTCCACTTATATTCAATGTCCCTCCGGTTGGAATGGTCATTACAGCGCCTTGCATAAGTTCTAAACCAGCTATGGAAATATCTTCTTCAGGCATCACTATGCAATTGGAGGCAGGACATGCGCAGGTGTTGATTCGTACAGTGTCCGAACTTTGAGGGAGGTCACCTGACAGCCAATTATCGATTGTATTCCAATCCTGATCTTGACCGCCTAACCAAATCATTTCAGCTGGTGGAATAGGAATTGGTAAAGTATCGCCATAATTAGATAATATTTCCTCATCGCTGACTTCACCTTCATTCAATAAATTCAGCCCAACCCATTCCGAAGGCAATGCTGCGGATTGCAACTCCAGAAAATCGTATGATGTGATGATGTTCGGACTAAATGGTAGGCCTGGATTTGAACTTGGATCTGGATCGAGGTCCTCATTCAACACATGGCTGTTATGAAAGGAAGGTTCATAAGAGAACACCTTATTCCAATCGGTATAAGTGACCATACCCACCTGTACTGTATCCTGGAGGTCACCCCTCTGGTATCGGTGATGCACTTCCCATGCATGACCCGGAAATCGATACAGCACGAGGACATAAGGACTTAGCCTGACCATTCGAATATCCACCACATTAGTATCGATAGAGGAAACAAGAAGCGTTGAAGAACTATTAATCGTTGATTTTACTTCGAAGTGTGGTGCCGGGCAACCGGGACAGGAAGGATGATTATTGGCTGCCCTGCCTAATGAAAGAAATACATAATCCTCTTCTCCTGGAAGCCAATCCCCAGATCCATTTGTTATTGTTTTTGGGTTTCGCACCATAATTCCTCCTAAACTATAATTTGAACCGGGTATATCATCTTCTGCTCTGTTGGTGACCGTAAGATGCGTCGTCAAAACAAAATCGCCTGATGTCATTTTGTACATCAAAGGCCCTCTCCAGTCCGCATACCAACTTACGGTATGCGGCATAAGCATAAATCGACCTGGATAAGTCTGGCTAATATCATGATTTTCAAGCGCCTGAATATTCCATCCTTCAGACTCCTGCACATCAATCCATTCCTGGAGACCACATATATCATCAAAATGATCTACCCATTGGGCAGCCAATTCACTTTGAAACAGGCCTGTAAACAGCCAAATAAATAAAATATGCTTTAGTGTGCTCATTCTTTAAAAATAATACATGAAAACGATTTCTCAGGTCCCATTTGATAATCGGTGCTTATCATTTGATATACAATGGGTTTTCCAGCCGCAATCAGGCCCAATAAATCCTATTTCGACGCTTTCTCTGCGCTCAAAATCGTACTTTTGGGAAAAAAGTAATATGCCAATTTATCATACGCTGGGGAAGATTCCCCAAAAACGACATACTGTATTTGAAAAACCAAATGGTGGTATTCATTATGAGCAACTTTTTGGCACTATTGGCTTTGATGGGATGTCCTCCCTACTCTATCAATTGCACAGGCCAACACAAGTTAGAAGCATCGCTGAACCAATTAATGTCAAACCCAAGATAGCCGTAGAACACAATATAAAGTCTATGCTTCTACAGGGGTTTGATGTACCTAAAGCGACTGATTGGCTTGAATCAAGAAGCCCTTTATTGGTAAATAAAGATATACACATTGGGCTGGCGGCCCCTACCAAGTCATTGCGCGATTATTTTTATAAAAATGCGGATGCGGATGAGATGTTATTTATTCACAGAGGTACGGGCACGCTGCGTACATTTTTGGGTAATATCGCATTCGAGTACGGTGATTATTTGATTATCCCAAGGGGGATGATCTATCAAATAGATTTTGATACAGAAGATAATCGTTTGTTATATGCAGAATCTTTTCATCCAATTTATACGCCTAAACGATATAGAAACTATTTTGGGCAAATGCTTGAACATTCTCCTTTCTGTGAGCGTGATTATAAGCTTCCAACCAATCTGGAAACGTATGATGAGAAAGGCGATTTCGTGATTAAGGTTAAAAAGGAGGGATATCTACATGAGATAGTATATGCCACGCATCCTTTTGATGTCGTTGGATGGGATGGCTTTAATTTTCCATACGGATTTTCTATTCATAATTTCGAACCTATCACAGGGCGGATTCATCAGCCACCCCCAGTACACCAAACATTCGAGACAAAAGCTTTTGTTATTTGTTCTTTTTGCCCCCGACTTTACGACTATCATCCGAAATCAATTCCTTCGCCATATAATCACAGCAATATCGATTCAGATGAAATGCTTTATTATGTGGACGGCGATTTCATGAGCAGAAACAATATCCAACCCGGACATATCACCTTGCATCCTTCAGGCATACCGCATGGTCCAGCGCCGGGCGCTTATGAAAGAAGCATTGGTCAAACGAAGACCGAAGAACTGGCCGTTATGATAGATACTTTTGCTCCCCTAATGGTCACAGAACAAGCGCTTGCGATCGATGACCGGAAGTACTATAAGTCCTGGGTGGAACCGGAGAAGTGAAAAACGAAAATCGGAGCGAAGCGGAGATCCCGCCTCCCGATTCCCGTCCCGATTGATCGGGATCGGGACGGGAGCTGAGGCGGATGCTCA
>JBBKWA010000213.1:0-17111 GCA_037968695.1 Saprospiraceae bacterium | reverse complement strand
CATCTCTTTCGTCGAAAAGTATTTTAACCTGTTTTTCTACAAGACCTTTAAATGCAAAAGAACCTTCATCTGCAGTAACACTTTGCCATACACCCTGAAAAGGATGCAAAAACCTCCCTAGGGCAGGAAGGAATTTTCCACTGACTGGTATATCCGTAGCTAAAAAAGCCATCCAAAGAGAATACACAAGCGCAGGGATAAGGATTTTTTTCATTTTCTAAATCAAAGGACTTTAGCGAACAAAAACCATTTTATTATTTTCTGAGAGATCTTCGCGGAAGGCATACCCTTCTAAATCAAATTTTCGAAGAGCTGATATCGTTTTTATTTTTTTATCTACAATATAGCGTGCCATCCATCCTCTGGAGCGCTTGGCATTAAACGATAAAAATTTGAGTTTTCCATCACGATCCTCTAGAAACTGAATGTCAATCACTGGGACAGAGATGTCTTGCGAATGAATAGCCGTAGCATATTCCACAGAGGCCAGATTGATGACCGCCTTGGAATTGGTTTCCTCAATGTCAGCATTGAGTAATTCTGTGATTTGGTTTCCCCAAAAAGTATATAAATCGTTTGCGCGTCCGATTTTCAAACTCGTTCCCATTTCCAATCGGTAGGGCTGCATCAAGTCCAAAGGTTTGAGCAGTCCATACAGTCCGGAGAGTATGCGAACATTTTTATCGGCGTTTGCTGCTTGCGTTTTTGTTAATGATCCAGCATCAAAGCCCAAATACACTTCACCTCTGAAAGTGTAGATGGCGGTAGTCGCATTTTCGGGCGTATGTGGCCACTGATACGCTCTGTAGCGATTATAATTGAGGCTTGCCAGTTTCTCATTGATCGACATTAAAGCTTGGAGATCTTTAGCTTTTAGTTTTTGAAGTGCTTTAATGAGCTTGCCGGTTTGTTCAGGAAATCTAGGCAAAGAAAACCGGTCAGCTGTAAGCGGTATGTTATGTAAGTTTTTTGAAGGAGAAAGAAGTGCAATCATCTTCCGAAAGGTATGTTAGATTAATAAACTATAGCGAAGAAAACAAAAAGCCCGGATAGTGTGGCTATCCGGGCTGAATAAAGGTCTTGTCTAAGTAATGCTTAGTTAGGCTTAGTGAAGATGGACTCTTTTTCAGGAACGCCTTCTTCATCAGCTACTTTATTGATTGTTCCTTGAACCCGGATGACATGTTTTCCAGCTGGGTCATTTGATGAAACAGTTACTGTTTTGTTGATCGCACCAACACGTTTTGTATCGTAACGTATCTCAATTTGTGATGTTTCACCAGGCATAATTGGTTCTTTTGGCCAGTTAGGCACTGTACATCCACAACTTCCTTTTGCACCTGAGATGATCAGTGGTTCTGTTCCTGTATTTGTGAAAGAAGCTAATCGAAGTGGCTCTCCACCTTGATTAATGGTACCATAATCAACGATATCAGATTTCAGTGTAAACTTTGCACCGGATGTTGCTTCTTGAGGCGTAACAGTAGCCTGCGCAGATAATTGAAAAGATGCCATGAGTGCGATGGCCAGCATACCAAGTAAATGTTTCATATAAGATCAGTATTTGAAAAGTTAGATTGAATTGAATTAACAATATCAAAAGTAAGGACATTCTCTAAACGGGGAAAATACTGGGTGCTAATGTCCTGTTAATCATTCGTTAATCGAATTAACATAATGATTTGCAATAGACAGGGTAATCGGCTGCTCTATTAGTAATTATTGCTAAGTATAGCAGATATTCGGCCTGATGTAATGTGCATCAATGGGATTTATTTCTTTGCTTTATCGCTTTCTATTGTCATAATTTTCCGCAAAATGCTTGAAATTATGCATGAGCAACCCGGTTTGCTGCTTTAAGTTCCCTTTCATAAATAAGGAAACAATATGCATCAGACCCTTAAATCTATATTCTGTATCACATACCCAACGTGTTGCATTTGGCCCTACTGCTTCAAATGAATTGAATATGCTTTGCGAAACGCCCTTTAATTCATTGGTGTAATCAAAGTGAACAGGTAATTCATTCCTTATAATCGTTTCCACCAACTTTATCTTTCGCCTTCCCAAAGCAAGTTGATGTGTAAATTTTGCATAAGGATAACTTTCAACTTGTTGACTATCTAAAAGATCAGGCTGCCATTTATGGATAAGGGATCGGTTGGCGTATAGGTCAGTGACTTCTTTTAAAGGTTTACTGATCTCTATAGTGAGTTGATACCGAATCATTAGTATGGATGAATTGAATTAGAGTAATAAAGTGATAGATGATTTAGTTCAACGTTCCAACAAGCATTTATTGAAATAATGTATTGTCCAAAAGCATAAAGAATATCAACCTTCAAAATGCTTTCTTAGTATTTGTTCGTCAACAATATTCGGCAGTGTAATAGCTAGCCTGCTTTCCTTTTTCATGGCCACTTCAGCAGTCGTCATGGCATGCGGATTTCTTGCCCATGCCCGCCGGGCAATACCATTGTTAACGTCCCAGTGAAGCATGGATTGAAGTGCTCGTTCACTTGCATCGCTACCATCAAGAACGAGCCCAAAGCCGCCATTAATGGCTTCGCCCCAGCCAGTACCTCCACCATTATGGATGCTGACCCAGGTTGCACCCCGCATGGCATCACCAATGACGTTATGAATAGCCATATCAGCAGTGAACTTTGAGCCATCGTAGATATTTGAGGTCTCACGCCATGGGCTGTCTGTACCGCTGACATCGTGGTGGTCACGGCCAAGGACTATAGGGGCACTCAAATGTCCATCCCTAATGGCGCGGTTAAACCTTTTAGCGATTTCTATTCGTCCTTCGGCATTTGCATAGAGGATCCTTGACATACTTCCAACATTTGGAATGTCCGTTCCCGCATTTTCAATCCAATGCAAATTATCAGTCAACTGACTCTTAATGTCATCAGAACAATCTTTAAGTAAGTTGCGGATGGTATCAGCCGCTAAAATATCCGTTTTTTCAAGGTCCGAAGGGTCCCCTGAGGTGCAAACCCATCGAAAAGGACCAAAGCCATAATCAAAGCACATTGGCCCCATAATATCTTCAACATAGGAAGGGTATTTGAATCCTGAAGGTTGACTTTCATCCAAAACGTCAGCTCCTGCTTTTGCTGCTTCGAACAAAAATGCATTTCCATAGTCCCAAAAATACATGCCTTTTTTGCACAGCGTATTTACAGCTTCAATATGTCTGTGTAATGTTTTATTCACAGCTTGATCAAATGCAATTTTGTCTTTCGCTAACAATTCTTTGGCCTCTTCCCATGTATAGCCAACAGGGCAGTAGCCCAAATTATCCATGTTGTGACAAGAAGTTTGATCCGATCCAAGTTCAACAGAAATGTTTTTGTTGACAATGCTTTCCCATAAATCCACAATATTTCCCTGAAAGACAAAACATCTGGCTTCTCCAATATTTTTGGAGTGGATAAAGGCAGAAAGCAGGCTGTCCAAATCTGTAAAAATGTCCTCCTCCCGTATGTAGTGATCCGCAAGCCGCTGTTGAATGGCATCGGGGTCTACTTCCGCAATAATACCCGTAGCACCGGTGATAATCATAGCCTTGGATTGGGCACCTGACATCCCACCGAGTCCTGATGTAATAAAGGATATACCTTTTAATTTATCTGTCCCCAGGTGCTTCAGTCTTCCGGCATTTAGGAGGGTTATCGTGGTCCCATGAACAATTCCCTGTGGCCCGATATACATAAAAGATCCAGCGGTCATTTGCCCATATTGGGTAACCCCAAGCGCATTGTACTTATTCCAATCTTCTTTACTACTATAATTGGGAATCATCATGCCATTCGTGATGACAACCCGGGGTGCCGTGGGGCTTGAAGGAAACAACCCTAAGGGATGACCTGAATACAGAACAAGTGTTTGTTCCTCAGTCATTTCACTGAGATATTGCATCGTCATCAGGTATTGGGCCCAGTTTTGAAACACCGCGCCATTGCCCCCATACGTGATCAGTTCATGCGGATATTTTGCCACAAGTGGATCAAGATTATTTTGAATCATAAGCATAATCGCTGCCGCCTGCTGACAAATTGCGGGATAACTCCCTACAGGCCTTGAATGCATGGCGTACGATGGCATAAATCGATACATATAAATTCTGCCATACTGCAATAACTCTTCTGCAAATTCCGGGGCTAATGTGGCATGCCATTCTTTAGGGAAGTAGCGCAATGCATTGGCGAGCGCTAAACGCCTTTCCTCGTTGCTTAAGCTATTTATACTTCGTATTGGTGCATGCTGCATTTTCAAGTCACGGCCCTTGTTGGCCGGAAGAGAATCTGGTATGCCTCTTTTTATTTCATCAGCAAAGGAAGCTATCTCATTGTTCATGGCGCAAAGGTAACGAATGACGATAGTATAGAAACCCACTTATTGCGTGTGTAACACATGAAATTTGCATCTTTGTTCATGTTAAGCATAAATCATGCTTTAGTTTTATTTAATGAAAGTCCTAAATTAGCCATCACGATGAAAAAAGCATTAATTCTTTTAAGCCTTATTTGTACTACGTTTTCTTTAAAAGCGACTATTCACACGATTCAGATTTGGGATGGGTATTTCCAATTTTTACCTAACACATTGTCCATCCAATTAGGAGACACAATACAATGGTTGCCACTGGATCCACCATCTGTGACGCATACCATTACGTCAGATTCCATACCCGATGGTGCTGAAGCGTTTGATCAAATATGGCGGTTACCGGCAGATACTTTTTTTCAATATATTCCCCAAGTTATAGGACTCTATAAGTATGTATGCACACCGCATGCTTCAATGGGGATGGTAGGGGAGTTTAGAGTCTCCGATAGCCCGTCTGCAGTGAATGAATCTAAAGAACTGCGAAAGCCAACAATAGTGTATCCAAATCCTGCAACTGACATGATTCGTTTCAAGGACCTAACCGAAGAGGTGGATTATAAACTAATTGACATCAACGGGAAGTTGATTGGAATAGGCGTCACAGTGCAGGGCGAAGTGAATATTTCAAGCCTTTCACCAGGAATGTATTTTGTTGATATCATAGGCGATAATCGTGAGATTGTCCGGTTTATTAAGCAATAAAGCCACCTAAGATTTTCTCATTAATCCTTGTCTGATATAGATGGAGCTCAGTTCCTTGGGCAAAGCCTATCTTTGCGCCCTATGGAAAAGAAACGCGTTTTAGTAACAGGAGCTGCAGGCTTTGTTGGTCGGTTTTTACAAGCCGAAGGATTGAAGAGAGGTAATGATGTCTATGGCAGCTATAGAAATGAGGCTGAAAAAGCTTTGCTGCAAGGGGGTACCAAAGGATTTTTCCTGGAGTTTTCCGAGCGAGAGACATTAAGCCAGCGCCTGAAAGAATTTGCAGAAGAAACGGGTGGATTTGAATACGTCATTCATTGCGCAGGGGTCACGAGGCCAGAACGTATCGAAGAGTTTTATGAAGGCAATGTTGAGTTCACTGACTTTTTTATTCATGAGTTACTAAAGACACAACCCAACTTCAAAAAATTCATTTTTATTAGCAGTCTCCAGGCAATGGGTCCCGGAAATCCTAAAACAATGGAGCCGATCAATGAGGAATCTCCTGTCAACCCTTTTACCCCTTACGGCATCAGTAAGTGGGAAGCTGAAAAAAGAATAAAAGCAATTCCAGATTTAGACTGGATTATCTTCAGGCCTACCTCGATTTACGGCCCAAGGGATACGAAGTTTGTCCATACCATTGTGAATGTTATAAAAAAGGGATACGCTGTCAGGCTAGGGTCAAAAGAACAACTTGTCAGTTTTGTCAATGTAAAAGATATTTCCAGAGCACTTTGGGATGCCATTGACAGAAATGTTCATCGGGAAATTTATGTTGTTTCTGACGGGCAGGATTACAGCCCGTCAATAGTCAACGAATATCTTGCAAAGCATCTCGATTTGAAGCCAATGAAAGTTAAGATTCCCCGTGGATTGATTTTAGGAATCTCTTATGTCAGACTTTTCCTTGCCAGAATAATGAAAAAACCACTTCATGTCAGCCCATATAAGATCAAGGAAATCACAGCCCGAAACTGGCGTGTGGACAATTCCAAAATGGTGCGCGAACTTGATTTTAAACCAGAGTTTTCATTTGAAGAGGGATTGAAAGATGCGTTGATTGAAGATGGTTTTATTAAAGATTAAAATTTTTAATTCACCATAAAACAAAAAAAGCCCGTGATTTCTCACAGGCTTTTTTTATTGTATAAACTAGCTTTATAAAGCCAGTACAAAAGTCATTTTTTAGATCACTGTTGAAGCATAGGATTGTCGACTTGATCTTTATAACTACCAGTCTTTAGCTTTTCAGAAACCGCAGAAAAAGCATCCAGTGTTTGCTTAACATCAGCATCTGTGTGAGACGCTGTCGGGATCATTCGCAATAAGATCATTCCTTTTGGAATGACAGGATATACGATCATGGAAGTGAATATGCCATAGTTTTCACGCATGTCAAGTACCATTTGAGTCGCCTCAAAAGGAGTACCAGGAAGGTAGACCGGTGTCACAACAGTGTTCGTATCGCCAATGTTAAAGCCTCGTTCCTTAAGTCCGTCTTGAAGTGTAGTAGCGATGTGCCATAAATGCTTCTGATATTCCGGATGCTTTATCATCAGTTCAAGGCGCTTAAGATTACCCTCTACAATCGGCATTGGTAAACTCTTGGCATGGATCTGCGATCGCATAGCATACTGGAGATATTGAATGATATCTGAGTCACCGGCTAAAAATCCACCTGTACAAGCAAATGATTTAGCAAAAGTTGAAAAGTAAACATCAATGGCATCCTGACAACCTTGCGCGACACCAGCGCCGCGACCACCTTCTCCAAGTGTTCCGTAACCATGCGCATCATCAACAAAAAATCTGAAATTGTATTTGCTTTTTAGGGCAGCAATTTCTTTTAGAATTCCCTGATCACCGCGCATACCAAATACACCTTCGGTGACAACAAGTATTCCTCCGCCTTTTTCGTCTGTCCACTTCTTGGCGCGTATTAAGTTTTGCTCGAAGCTCTCAATATCATTGTGCTTATAGGAATATCGCTCACCAATGTGAAGGCGGCTTCCGTCTATGATACACCCATGACTTTCGGCATCATATACAATGGCATCTCTTCGGCTAAGTAGCGCATCAATAGCACTCACCACGCCAGGATAACCATAATTAACAACTGCAGCTGCTTGCTTATAAACATGCGCAGCAAGTTTACTTTCCAACTCTTTGTGAAGAGCGGTTTCCCCGGTCATGAGTCGTGCGCCCATAGGATACGCTAATCCCCATTTGGCCGCAGCTTCAGCATCCGTTTTACGTACTTCCGGGTGATTGGCTAATCCCAGATAGTTGTTGATACTCCAAACGACAACTTCTTTACCATTGAACATCATGCGTGAACCAATTTCTCCATGCAATTCAGGGAACATGTAATATCCCTCCCCTAAATGTGCGTACTGGCCAAGCGGTCCCCGCTGATGGCGTATTCGCTCAAATATTTCCATAATTTTTTATGTATTTATTAAAGACACGTTCTAATCGACGTTGGATTTGATAGCTCGGTGCATAATCCGCGATTTTGCGGATAAAACCCTGCTTCTGCATCCAACCATTATTGTAAATCTTGCTTAGGTATTTGCTTCCATGATCTGCAAATAATAAAACGATAATATCATTTGGTTTGAACTCCCTGCGCATACGCATGAGCGCCTCAATCACGGCTCCGCTGCTATAGCCCACAAAAATCCCTTCGCTTTTAGTTAGTTGTCTTGCTCTAAAAGCACTACTACGGTCATCAACTTTTATAAATCGGTCAATCGTATCAAAATCCACATTCGATGGAATGATATTTTTTCCAACACCTTCCAGCTGATAGGAGTGAATTTGACTTTTGTCCAATATACCTGTCTGGTGAAACTTTGTTAAGACTGAACCTTCCGCATCCACAGCGATTACTTTGACGTCAGGATTTTGCTCCTTCAAGTACTTTCCCGCTCCTGAAATCGTACCGCCGGTGCCGCATGTGGCTAGATAGTGTGTGACTTTGCCCCCCGTCTGTTGCCATATTTCAGGTCCGGTACTTTGGTAATGTGCCTCAACATTGGCTTTGTTGTAGTACTGATTAACGTAAAAGGAGTTTTCGATTTCTTTGGATAATCTTTCAGCAACACTGTAATAGGATTGCGGATCATCTGATGGCACATGATTAGGGCAAACGATGACTTCAGCACCTAATGCCTTTAACTGGGCGATCTTTTCTTCTGCACTTTTGTCCGTCGTGGTGAGAATACATCGGTATCCTTTCACAATACATGCCATCGCAACAGAATAGCCTGTATTTCCTGAGGTGGATTCTATAATAGTACCACCGGGTTTGATTTTGCCTTCTTTTTCTGCTGCTTCAATGACACCAAAACCAATTCTGTCTTTTGCACTCAACCCAGGATTAAATGATTCTAGTTTACCCAATACAAGGCAGCCAGTAAGCTTCGACAAGCCATGCAATTTAACCAAAGGTGTGTTGCCTACAGTTTGCATGATGTTGTCATGCCATTGTGGCTCCATGTGGTTGGATTCTTGGCTCATAAATAGTAATTTTCTTTAATCAGGAGTAAGTCTGATTATAGGCTGCAAAGATACAAAGTGATTTGGCTTATTAATAACGCAAACCAATTTGAATTGACGCTTTTGAAGACTTTAGGTAATTCCTTTAAAATCAATTAATTGTAAGTCAAAAATGGAATGTAATTCTGAATTAATAATATTTCATAAGCGATGAATTTAGAATCTGAGCACAAGGAGAAAGGCTGATTCGCATCAAAAGGGAATTAATGCAGCTGAAATACTAACATAATCTAATAAAGGCATAAAAAAAGCCGATGAGTTACACCGGCTTTTTTTATGTCTAATAATCAATTAAAACTATCCTTTTGTAGGTTTAGTAGTTTCACTTGTTGATTTTCCAGTAGATGGGGCTATCGTGGAAGAAGCAGACTTTGCAGCGCCTTTTCCTGAGCAACAACCTTTAGCGCTGGTGCCTGATGCAGATTTACCTGCGCAGCATGCTTTTGCATTTGCGGATTTCCCACTGCAATCTTTGCTTTCGTCCATCTTCATTGGAGAAGCATTGACAAATGTATTGGTCTCAGCATCATAGTTTACATCGACATAAGAAACCTTACCTTCTGCAGAAGCTTCCTTCTTTGAATACGATACTTTCCCACTAACAGGGCATGTTTTAGCTTCAATAGACTCATCCATAGAGGCTAATTGAGCAGCAGCATCAATTGTGCTGGCAGAAGCAGTAGTAGCAGAAGCACTACTTTTTCCTTCACAAGCTTTGCTTGATGCAGTCTTTGACTTACTGCAGCATGAAGAACTTTGTGCTTGTGCTCCAATAACCATAAGGGATAAGAACAAAGCGGAAAAAAGGAATTTTTTCATTGTTTATGTTTTTTTTAGTTAAAATTTAAACTTACCCAAATATAATGCCTTATTGCTTGTGAATGTTGTTTATGTTGTGGTTTGCGAATTAACTTAACAGTTATTTAACGTCATTTCCAGCCAACATGCGTATAACACCTACTGTTTCTGCCCTTTTAATTGCCGTTGTGACACTAGTATCCTGCTCTACCACAACTGAATTTCCATCCAAATTTAGGGGTGAACAATTGCATTTTGGGCAAGGAGGGGGCTTTTCTGGCATATTGAGTTATTATGTTTTGCTCGATGATGGGCGCCTTTATCAAAGATCTTTAAGGGATTCTACATTTGCCTTTTCAGCTACCTGGGACAAACCCTTTGTTCGGCAGATGTTTTCAAATTATAACGCAATGGAACTGGATGAGGTGGATTTCTTTGAACCAGGAGATAGATATTACTTTATTCAACACAAATCAGGAAACAACCCTTTTCATAGCATTACCTGGGGTAAACCCGGTACTGCACCAGACCAGCATATCGTGTCGTTTTATAATATTCTTTACAAATCCACTAAGTCAACATTATGAAGACAATCCTTGCGCTACTACTTCTTGTAGGTTTTTATTCTGGCCTTATCAGTCAGACGCCATTAAAACAAATTCAAGACCAACCTTTTGTTGCACCAAAGCCTTTAAGTATAGCCAATATGCCTGGAAAATCGGCTGATTCAAAGCGTCAGGTGAATCAATCATTACCAGAACCAATAGCATACTCCGGAACCAATCGAGCTTTTATCGATTCCTATAAAATAGAATCTTCCGGAAGCATTTGGATAGATTTTAAACAAAATGAATTGTTGATCTCCAGAAGCGCTGTCAATGAAGTAATCAATTCCCTGTTGTCAATTCAGGAAGAAAATGAAACCTCAAAATCATACTGGATTACGGAAACAGAAAATCTTGACAAGATGGGTGTAGAGCATGTCAGGGTACAGCAATTTATTAATCACAGTCCCGTCAAAGGGCAGAATTTAATCTTGCACCTCAAAGAGCATATGCTCATAGGGTTAAATGGCTTTGCGTGGACGGGTCAAGTGCCTCAAATATTGCCAGACGTTAAGGCTGTTCAAGAGGTCAAACTAGCAGCAAAAAATTATCTTTTAAATCAAAATTTGAGTTTTCAAGAGGCAGTTGAACAGCCACTGGGATTGCCCAACCTTAGCGATGAAGTCGCGCTTATTTGGTATCCGTTGAATGGTCACCTAACCCTTGCCTATGTAGTTGAAATGCATCCCAATGTGATGGATCATTGGACCGTATATATGGATGCCTCAAGCCTTGACGTCCTGCAAGCACAATCTGAACTGTGCTCACTCGCGCCACTTCAATTGTATGACAAAGCAGCTTTTGTCAATGCCAGATTAAAAATGGATCATGAAGAGCTGCGCACAAACCTGTCTGCTGTTGTCGTTGATGGCCCCACAGTTGTTTCTGATCAGGATTTAAATGGACAAAACAGAGACGTCAATGCCTATGCCGTAGGATCCAATTTTTTTATGGTTGATGCCAGTCGGAGTATGTTTCAAAATAGCCAATCAGTGATGCCTGATGAGCCTAAAGGTGCGGTATGGACGGTGGATGCGCTTAACGCCTCCCCACAACAACCTAATTTTCAAATTGTCCATTCTTCCAATGCTACAAATGATTGGAAAAATCTTGAAGTTTCCGCACATTTCAATGGAGGTGAAGCATATGAGTATTTTCGCCAGACATTCAACAGAAATTCGATTAACGGCAACGGAGGGAATATCTTGTCGATCATCAATGTTACCGATGAGAATGATAATGCTATGGACAATGCGTTCTGGAATGGAGCCGCCATGTTTTATGGCAATGGTGACGTTGCATTCAATGCGCCTTTAGCAAAAGCTTTGGATGTCGCCGGACATGAAATGTCGCACGGAGTAATCCAAAACACGGCCAATCTGGAGTATGTTGGGCAGAGTGGGGCATTGAATGAATCGTATGCAGATGTTTTTGGCGCCATGATTGATCGCGATGATTGGCAAATGGCCGAAGATGTTGCTAACCCGGGATTCTTCCCAACTGGAGCAATACGAGATATGTCTAATCCTAACAATGGCGGGTCTGGATTGGGTGACCCCGGATGGCAGCCAAAACACATGAATGAATTTCAAAATTTGCCAAATACACCACAAGGGGATAATGGCGGCGTACATGTCAATAGCGGCATCCCCAATAAAGCATTCTTCTTATTGGCGACCGAAATTGGAAAGGATAAAGCGGAGCAGGTATATTATAAAGCACTGACTGATTATTTGGTCAAATCCGCTCAATTTATTGACATGCGAAATGCTGCTGAGCGCGCTGCCAATGATATTCACGGGAGTGCATCCCCGGAAGTGATAGCCGTTCAAAATGCATTTGGCGCAGTTGGCATTGGTGCTGGTCAGGGAGGCGATTATGAAGAAGATATTGAGGTAAATTCGGGCGCTGATTTTGTTTTCGCCACCGATGAAAATGATTCAGATTTATACTGGATTCCACCAGATAATCCAGCGCAATTTGTCAAGATGGATGTCCCTGCACCAATCAGTAAACCTAGTTTTACGGATGATGGAAGTGCCTGTGTCTATGTGGATGATGAAAACAATATGATCGTGATCAACTTTGATTGGTCACAAGGATTATCCTATCAGGCTTTCTATTTGGAAAACAACCCTCAGGGAATCTGGCGAAATGTGGTGGTGTCTAAGGATGGAAGTAAAATTGCTTATACCACTGCCAATTTGCGAAATGAGATTTCAGTATTCGATTTTGATGGCGGTGCAAATGAATTATTTGAAATATATAATCCAACGACGGCCTCAGGAGGGATTAATACCGGTGATGTACTCTATCCCGATGCAATGGAGTGGGATTATTCAGGAGAGTATATTATGTATGACGCGCTCAATCGGATTGAAAGTCAATTTGGTGGAGGCATCGAGTACTGGGATATATCATTTTTGCATGCCTGGGAAAACGTAGGGAATACTTTGGGATCCGGTCAGGTAGGAAAATTGTTTTCAGCCCTTCCTGAAAACATAAGTGTTGGAAATGCCGCATTCGCTAAAAATTCACCTTACATCATCGTGTTTGATCACCTGGAGGATTACTACAATATTTTTGGACAGTTAGAAACAGAGTTCAAGGTAAAAGCTGCCAATATCGAAAAAGGAGAAATCAACGATATCTACACAAATACTACAGTGGGATATCCAAATTATTCAAGATTGGACGATAAGGTTTTATTCACTTACAATGATAATGGTTCGCTATTATTGGCCACCATTCAAGTTCAACCAAATAATAAAATTGTTCCAATAGATGGGACAGATGTAATCCTTATCAATGGGGCACAAAAAGGTGTTTGGATTTCGGCGGGTAACAGAATATTTACTGCCACGAAAGAAATCGATCCAGCGACCAACAAGCTTTTAGTCAAACCGAATCCGGTATCAGATGTACTTTCACTCCATGGTGATGATTTGGAAGAAGTAATGAATATTGAGGTAGTTGACATGACCGGTACGATCCTGATAAAGGAGCAGGTCAACCGAAATGATCAGATTCATGTTGGCGCACTCATTCCGGGAGTGTATTCCATTAGCGTGAAACTCAAGGATGGAAGAATCTATCATGAGAAGTTTGTAAAGGAATAATCTGATTTGGCAAAGAAAATTCTGATCATACGTTTCAGCTCTATTGGCGATATCGTACTGACGACTCCGGTAGTTCGCGCGGTACATGAGCAGACAAGGGCTGAAATACACTACCTGACGAAAAAGCAATTTGCCCCAATTGTGGCGAATAATCCAAATGTCAAAAAAGTCTTCACATTGTCAGCGGATTTTAACCAGACTATAGCTGAGTTGAGAGCACAACAGTACGATCATGTCATTGATCTGCACAATAATATCAGAACCAAGCGATTAAAAATGGCTTTGGGCAAACCTTCTACTTCGTTTCATAAACTCAATTTTGAAAAGTGGCTTTTGGTGCGATTCGGGATCAACCGATTGCCTGATCAGCATATAGTCGACAGATACCTTGCAACAGCAAAACCTTTAGAAGTAATGAAGGATCGCGAGGGATTGGATTTTTATATCCCGAATGACAAGGAGGTTGATACCCTTGCTGCATTTGGCTTTCAACCTGAGTCATACGTTGCCATTGTGATTGGCGCTGCACACCAGACAAAATGTTTAACTGTAGATCAGATTGCGAGTTTGTGTGATAAGCTCAATCGTCCAATTGTGCTCATGGGTGGTTCGAATGAACTACATAAAGCCAAGGCTATAATGGAGAAAATTTCTAACGGCGCCGTGGTTAATGCCTGCTCCGGTTTTGATATTCTTCAATCAGCTTCCATCATTCGTCAGGCGGCTGTGGCGATTACACACGATACAGGATTAATGCATATCGCCGCTGCCTTTCAAAAACCACAAGTAGTCGTATGGGGAAATACTATTCCAGCATTTGGTATGTACCCCTATTATGGCGTTGAGAAGGGGCCATGGATTAGTTTTGAGCAATCCGCATTGACATGCAGACCGTGTAGCAAAATTGGATTTGCAAAATGCCCCAAAGGACATTTTAAATGTATTATGAATCATGATTTGACAGCAATAGCAGATGCTGCGATAGCGTATATTCACTGATCGAAAAATTAATTGCTTTGTTCGTATTTTATTTCTCCGCCAACCATCGTCAATAGGACCTTCGTTAGCGGAATACTATCCTCCGGGCACGAAATGAGATTGTTCGACAAAACGACTAAGTCCGCCCACTTACCTGGTTCGATACTGCCCTTGATATCCTCCTCAAATCCAGCATAGGCATTTCCAAGCGTATAGGAGTAAACGGCCTCTTCACGCGTCATAGCTTGTTCATTAAAAAAGACCATCCCATTATCGAGCCGTTTTCTTGTCACAGAAGCATAAAAATTCGCAAAAGGATCGATGCGCTCAACAGGTACATCCGTGCCATTGGCAATGATCACCCCTTGATCAAGCAAACTTCTCCAGGCGTATGCCCCGGTTCGGGCTCTTTCTTCCCCGAGCCGCTTGACGACAAATGGGGCATCAGAAGTACAATGAATCCCTTGCATTGAAGCAATGACCCCCATGGCTTTGAATCGAGGCATATCATCAGGGTTAAGGTGTTGAGCATGTTCAATGCGCCACCGACGTTCATAACCATCAGGTTGCTGAGATAGCAAGCCTTCGTAAATGTCCAGTACGAGTCGATTGGCTCTGTCGCCAATGGCATGAACACACATTTGCATGTCATGCGATACGGCCAAGTCGGCGATGCCTTTTACATCATAAACAGAAGTAGTGTTCTGCCCTGATTTTCCAGGTAAATCATCATATGGTGCCAACAACCAGGCGCCAAAAGTACCAAGCGCTCCATCCACTTCAGATTTTATAGCCCGGCATGTAAACATATCTGTGCCAGAACGAATGATTGGAAAACCTTCTAAGCCTTTTTCTTTGAGCTCCGCGAAGGGATGTCGCAGCATCATCCATAATCTTACATCCAGGCTATCGTTCTTAGCAAGGCTGTTATAACGTGCGATTTCATTATAAGAAGATCCCGCATCCTGAAAAGAAGTTATTCCATAGGAAAGACAATGATCTTGTGCTTTTGAAATGGCATCATACCATTCATCATGTCTTTTTTTCTGGGATAATGTTGATCTGTAATTTTGAAACGCTTCATTGATTTGCGCCATTGCCCGCTCTTCAAATACACCTAATGCTTTTCCGCTTTTATCTCTGACAATATGCCCGCCTGGAGGGTCTGGTGTTTCAAGCGTGATATTGGCGGCTTCCATAGCCGCGGCATTGCCAAGTAAAGCATGGCCACTCGCGTGCCTCAACAAAACTGGATTATTCGGAGAGACACTACTCAAGGCATCGTGGTAGGGGTATCCGTTCACAGTGTTTAAAAGCGGCGATGTCCATTTTTCCTGATGCCATCCCCGACCTATGATCCACTCCCCTGGCTTTGCTTTGCTCACTTTGACAGCAACACTGTCCACGATTTCCTGCCAATCTTTTGTGTCCAATAGATCTAACTGAATGAGATTATACCCCATTCCGCTAAAATGGCCGTGCCCCTCAATGAAACCAGGCATCACAAAAGCACCTTCACAATTTTTTATATTCAGGGAATGATCTTCCCATACCGCTAGAATTTCTTCTGTTTTACCAATGGCAACAATCTTGCCTTCCCGAATGACAATAGCCCCATTATCTATTGGCTCACCACTGACAGGATAGATAGAAGCATTATACAATACCATATCTGCTTGTTCTTCATGATCAATAGATGGCTGTGTGCATCCAAATCCGATGAAGATGATGGTGATCAGTCCCCAAAAGAAAGGGATAGTATTTTTATTTTGCATCTTTACTTTTATTGTTTTATGTAGGAAAGTTGTTTCCAGAAAAGAAGAATCCACCTTATTATGTTTGCCGGAAACTACATAAATATAAACACCAATTATTAATGGGCCCGAATGACTTTAAAGTATTGGCTGAAAAGTTCGAATCTTACCTGATCGCACATCAGCCATCCGGAGTACCTGATTCGCTTTATGAACCTATTCGATATATTAATACTTTAGGAGGCAAGCGAATCCGACCCGCGCTGCTATTAATGGCTTATAACTTGTGGAAGGATGATATTGGTGAAGCCTTGCCGGCGGCTTTAGCTGTAGAATATTTCCACAACTTTAGTTTGATGCATGATGATATCATGGATGAGGCACCACTGCGCAGAGGAAAGCAATCTGTCCATACCCTCTTCGGTCGCAATAGTGCTATCTTAAGTGGTGATGCCATGATGATTAAATGTTTTGACCTCCTGCTGGAAGCCGGAAAGGAAAAAGGGATAGGAAGTCAACTTTGTACATTAATGTGCAGTGCTGCATTGGAAATTTGTGAAGGGCAGCAATTGGACATGGATTTTGAAAAGCTTGATGCCCCATCAGAACTTGAGTATCTGGAGATGATTCGGCAGAAGACGGCTTGTCTGTTGGGGGTCAGCATGCAGATGGGTGCTTTGCTCGCAGGCGCAAAGCAAAGTGATGCTCAATTGCTATATGGTTTTGGGGAGAAAATAGGGTTGGGATTTCAGATTCAGGATGACTTTCTTGATGTTTTTGGTGACGAAAAGTTAACAGGGAAGCAAAAAGGAGGCGATATATTAAGAGGTAAAAAGAACTTTTTGTATGTGACTGCCTGTGGAAAATTACCTGGGCCTGAAAGGGATAAATTTATTGAAGCATATTCAATGGCGTCTTTAAAAAAGGAAACATCAGCTATTTATCATATTTATGAACAGCTAAAAATTAGGGAGTACACATTACTTATCCTATCTAATTATTTCACAGAGGCGACGAACGAATTGAGTATTATTAATAATGTAAATACTACGCAGATCGCTTCGTTGGCTGCTCAACTTTCTTCAAGACAATATTGACATCAAAACAAATAATATCACTTTCTTGCCTTTTAGCTTTCCACTGAGATGGGTCGCGCCGTTGTCGGTCATAAAAATGATGATGGTATTTTC
>JBBKWA010000212.1:0-20228 GCA_037968695.1 Saprospiraceae bacterium | reverse complement strand
ATGATGCTGCACAAAATCCGTCATTTCTTCCGGCGAGAACAGCATACTTTCCCAGTTGTCCCCATTACCGTGAGGTTCGTTCACGACCGTAAAGCCCCAGATATTTATTCCTTCAGCTTTGTACGCATCTGCATATTTAGAAAAGAAAAGCGCCCAGGTATCGTAATATTCCGGCAACAGTTTTCCACCCACCCAATGTTTGTTGTCTTTCATCCACGGTGGTGCTGTCCAGGGCGAAGCGAAGATTCTGAAACCTTCTTCAGAAACCGCCATAGCATCTTTGATCATTGGAATAAGATCATCCTTGTCTTCAATGATCGAAAAATTCTCCAGCATCATATCGCCATCGACAGGTGCATAGGAATAATGGCCAAGGGAAAAATCACAGGAATTCATATGCGTTCTAGTGAGCGAATAGTTAGCTCCCTCTTTTGAGAAATAGGCTTTTAATATTTTATCCCTGTTCGCTTTGCTGAGTTTATTTAATAAGTAGGCGGATGATTCCGTAAAGGCTCCACCAAAGCCCGTGATGGTTTGGAATTGCTTATCAGGATTGAGCGTAATTTTTATTGCCTGTTCAGTAGATGCCAACACAGCAACAGAGGTCATTTGATTTCCAGCCGCAGAAGTTTCAACGACTTCCACTTCCAGTTTGGCTTCCCGAACACATCCATTCATGAATAAAAAAAGTACTAGTATTAAATAAATATTATGTTTCATTTTCTACATCTCAAAAGCCAGAGGTTATTAAATTATTTTCCGCTGGCATGTCCACTGCATTAAGCAATATCGCTAAGTCGCCTCCGTAGGATTTTGTAATGGGATGGCCATTTCTAGTCAGGCCGTCAAATACGCCCTGATCCACAAGATCCCAAAGTGCATATTTTGCTTGTCCATCGACGGTGAATAAACCGAAATGATTTTCCGCCCCTGCTACATTCAGGGAGTCTTTCCATGGTTCGTCGAAAGCTTCGAAATAAAAGCAGGAAATATTTTCAGCAGTAGTCCAGGCACTAATTTCCTTGTAGTAGAGTGCTTGTTTATACTCATCCGTCGCTTTTGAACCATTGGATCCAAAGTTCCCATTGGATACTGTTGCCCAGCCGGTTTCGCCAATATGAATGGGTTTATCAACATCGATGCGATTAACATAATCAGCAACCGCTGCATATTGTGTCTCAGCAAATTTTTGGGCACGCTGCACAGCCATTTCAATTCTTTCGACTTCCGGAAGGGCTTGCTCGTTTTTTTTAATTCCCCAAAATTCAGGACGATGATACGTATCCAGATAGGGATAGGTATGCATGGAAACAAAATCGACGACCTCAATCAATTCATCCAAAGCTGGAAGATGATACGTAGCGTCACCACCACCCCAGGAAGCAAAATTATCAGAACTGGTGATCCATAGGTCTTTAGGAAGTTTATTGTTTTTCTTTAAATCCTGCAAATGGTTTACCCATTTTAATATGATTTCAGGCTGCACATAGTAACTAGTCGCCCAATGCACCATCGCTTCATTGCCAACCGCAATGATCTTGACAATATCAGGATATTGATTAGCTAATTCAACCGCCCTTTTTATTTCAGCAGTATTGGCGACTACATCCTCCTTTTCGTGATTGGGCTCCACATCAGACCATGCGTTTTCACAATTGATCCATGCCCCCAACATGATATACATTTCGAAGCCTTCATCTTCTGTCTTCAATTCGCGAATCACTTTTAGCAAATTGGAGGCCTCGTCAAAATGAACGTTGAATGTTTTCAGCACCTTGATATTCATGGCCTGAAGAATCTTCAAGTCTTCCTTTAATTCTTCAATGGTGGGTTCAATATCCCTTGTTTTATACCGGTAACCTCCGTAAGCCATAGCGAGGTAATTAGGATTGCCTAAAATTTCTATGGCGGATATTTCATTTTGCTTATACTGATTGCTTTTTTCTTCCACTTGTCCCTCCATACACGAAAAACTTAGTGACAACGCCACTATGCCAATGATCCATAATTTTGGTAAGGGACGATTCATTTTACTTCAGTTCTGATTCTTTTATATCAACAATGATTCGGACGATTTCACCGGTCCTGGAAAAAATCTTTTGACTAGTAGTTGTATCAAGCGATGGTGTTGTGAATTTGGAAATAGTATTGTCATTATAGACAACTTCCAAACTGCTCTTTGCGGCAATTCTGTAGACGATGGGGATCTGACAATAAGTAAAGCCAAGACTTCCTTTTTCCAATTGCAATTGTTTAGGTTCCAAATAAATATTTACAAAATCAAATACTTTGGCTTCGTTCAAAAATTCAGTTTTTAGCAGTAAACAGGGATTGAAAAACAATTGACCCGCTTTGACAAAAACACCCAGTTCGCCAAATCTGCAAAGTATATCCTCTTTCACCTGGCCGGTCATGCCGGGTTGTTGGGCACCTCTACCCGCTGGCGTATGGGAGTAAGGATCTGTTGGGAAAGCACCGTATAGCGATGGCGGTTTGTGTAAACCAATACCTTCTCTGATCTCATAATAATGCTCCATCAATCTGCCTATGGTCTCTGTACTTTCCTTCTTTTCAATTGCAACAAGGCAACATTCCTGCACCGCGAGTCGCAGTTTAGACACCATGTGCCAATAAATGGATCCCAGGCCTTCGTAACCAAAGAATGTACCCGACCTTCCGGTAAATGCTTTGTGGTTGAATACCGCTTCAAAGATTTGCAAAACAAGTTCTGTGTCCGCTTCTACGAGTGAAGCGTATTGATCTTGTGACAAACCATCCAGAGCAATTCTTAGGTCTCCGGCATTTTTAAAATCGCCATTGAAATGATACACGCCGTTAATATCCCTTTCGATGATCTGCACATTTCCATCATCGACCAATTGACGAAGGAGCGCCGATTTAGCAACAGCCTTGTTGTCTATATTATTCTTATCTCTAAACCCTGGTAAGTTCTTATTGGGATAGAGCAAATAACTATACTGGTCCTCCCGAAAAAGTGCGCTACTTTTTAAAGCATCTAAAATTTCCAGAGCCTGCACGGAGTTGAGATATCCGGAACTTAATACGGCCACCTGGCCTTCCAGCATTTCACTAAGCCGTGAAATGGAAATTTTATCTCCCTCCGCTACGGTCATCAGATTATAGGCATGGTATAAATTGTCCTGCCGTTTATTGAACCTTATCGTATGCTCTACATATTTCTGACTAACCGCAATAAATTGCATCAGGCCATCTCTGGAGATTGTTCTTTTTTCGCCCCAGAAACCTTGTTTGTAAATATGCTGTCGGTAGTCGCTCGCAGCCTGCCCTAACTGTTTTAATATGTGCTTGCGATCCTCATCGCCGATAGCTGCAATTAACAACTCTTCGTACTGCACGAAGGTTTCCCGGATGCGTTTATAGGCTACGATGAGTTCGTTGGATATTTTAAACCGCTCCGTCTCTGTATTGGCAACTACTCCTCCGAAAAATTCCAAAAAACGCCTCAAGTAATAGAGTGTAACCATCGAAACGCCATTTCCAACCAAGGCATTATTTGCATCGTTCCACTCCGGTCGTTGGGTATTCATCCATATACCCCCACCAGGGATGAAGTTGGATAACTTCGCCAGCACAATGGAGAGCATCTTTTCAATAAAGTTGACTGTATAAATAGATTGGTCTTCGTTGCAAATCAACGCAGCATCAGATCCTATGACCTCGAATTGCGCACGAATAGTCTTATCCAAATCAACATCAAAAACAATTGTGTCCTTTGGGTTCTCCAGTATATCCTTGTAAGGCTTAATTTTATAAGGAACATTAGCGTATACGAAATCCTCCTTTTCAAAATAAAGTTGCAGTTTTCCGGGATAATGCTTTTCGATAAATTCGAGGAACTTTAAAAGATAAATCACCTGATGATCACCCCAGTAACCGATGTAAGACCATGGATTGTCCGGTTCAATAGTTTCCCAGTCAAAGCCGTCCTTGGTCACGCGGTAAGGATTGTAACCATCGAAGGTAGAGGCATTCACAAATTTATAGATCATACTTTCTATAAACTCAGGGTAGGCATATGCCAAGGCCTCCCAGTTTTGGAAAATGTCCCGCCAGTTCCCCTCGTAGTCAAGGAGTTTAGTACCATCCGCATAGCGCGTGTTGATGGAAAATTTATTCCACGGCCTGCTGGGATCACCATGGCGTCTACTGAACTTCAACGGCATGTATTCACAGCACAAACGTCTGAACGCGGCATCTTCACTTTGCTCCGCTGTTTCCTTTAACGCATTTAAGGAAAACAATTCAGGGAGCGCCTCTATATGATCATTAAATTTTTGGTAAACGGATTTGTTTGCCTTTGCGAGATATTTTTTGAAATCCCATTTTTCAATCTGGTAATTAAAATCAAATATTCCACCCCGCATGATATTGAAAAGGGTGTTTGAGAAATGTCTGGAATCACTTAGCTTATCGGAAGACAATTGTAATCCGTCAGCTCCAGAAATTATTTCGATTAAACGCTTAGCGCCCAGTTCGATGTCCTCCTTAACTAGTTGATCGAGGTGCTTCTCGGATTTTATGCACTCCGAAATAGATGCAACATCGGCTTGGTTCTGATCCACATCGGCAACGAACATCCATTCTTGTTTTCCCTCCCGCTGTATAAGGATATCGGCGTTGATGAAGTAAGCTCCTTTTTCACCTTTCATATCCACTTCTTCATGAATGGCCTTCCCCTCTCTGAAGTTTTTTAATTGAATAGAAGAAAGCAAATGCTTTGGGTTTTTCAAACCGGAAGACCAGACGATATTTGCTTTTAATGCCTCACTAGGCTCTGCCCTATCTGCAATAATGGCGCTCAAGGCATAAATCCCAAGACCGGAATCGGCCACAAGCTCACTGCGTTTATAAGCATCTACCAGGTTGCTGAATTGATTTTGCAGATCACGGCCGACACCGTATGGGATGATATTTTGAAGGCCGTCCAGAACGGATAGCGTTACATCCTCAGCAGCGCTATTAATGATCGACGATCGCTTGACAAATCCATACGATTCGCTGGTGTTCCATGCATACCTAAAGGTTAATTCCAAATCGTGATTGATTTCCTCAAACAGAATTTTATTTCCATAAATGCTTTTATAAAGATTCCTGGAAATGCGATAGCTGCCGGTGGACCTTATAGAAAAAGGCTCCCAGACAAAAAGATTGTCAGCTTTCTGAATCTGGAATATGGTTTTGCTTCCTGTAATCTCTGAAGATTCGGTGATCTTATCGTCCGTGTAATAAGGAAAAAGAGCATGCGCTGAATTTTTTCGCCCAACACTCAAACCGCCATTACTTGAAATAAACAACCAATGATTTCCGTCGCTCACAATGTTCATAAAGAATGGACGAAGTGCATCACTGTCCGTGATCTTATAGTATTGCTCCTCCTCGATCAATACATAGCTAATCCCATTATTTGAGGTTTTCGCATCTGTCATTGATGCGTGGCTTTTTGTAGTGCATCCACTAACTGAATGCGTAAAAAGTGTTCATTGACAGTTTCAAGGTTTACATCTTCTGCGTAGGGGTTGAGTGTATGAATCTCTTTCAATGCGTAGAAGGCTGCACGTGGGTACAAAGGGTAATGTCCTTTTTTATCCGTTTCGCCTTTTGCACAAATGCCAAACCACTCTTCATTCATATTATTCTCTCCTTGCACATAGTCATACTGATAACCGCCGTTATTCCATGAGGCGTTAGTATCATGCACTTCCAGGTTTTTTGTTTGCTTGTATTTCCACCAGCCATCGCTAAACTGAAAAGTAAATCCACCAATAGCATTGCCTGCATTTCCCATGCCGGCTGCATGTGTATATATTTCATTCCAATTGGCCAATAGATAGTACGCCTGGGATAATTGGTCTTCCGTTTTTTCAATTGCATTGAACGCATCAGCGCCCAATTCAGTAAATAAAATAGGTATATCCAGATCGTCTTTTACTTTTTGAAAAGCGTCTTCATGCTTTAAAACATCATAGAAGGAAACGCCGCGATACATATTAGTCCCGAGAATATCGATATCCCTGCATTCCTCTGCAATGATGTCCAGGAATTGCAGATCCCCATTACAAATGGCCACAGGGTGAGCAGGATCGATGGCTTTCATCGCTATGGCCGCCTCGTTGAATAAAGAATAAAGTGGACGAGCCCGATGTTCCGAAAGGCTGTCAGAAACAGGAAAATCTTCTGTTTCCGCACCTTCCCAAAACAGTCCATAGTTATTTTCATTACCTAAAAGGTAAAGCAGCAAGCCGGCCGTACCCTTATACGCTTCTGCCAGATCTTTTACCTCAGACAACAGAAGTTCTCTGGTGCGTAGGTCGGCATAATCCGTATTGGTTACTAATTCCCCTTCAATGTTTAAACCATACCGTCCGAATGTATGATTGAGCACGGTATAGATACCAAATTTTCTGTAGATATAGTCAATCCAGTTTGGGGGTACATCGGAATGAAGTCGGACTGCATTGACACCCATATTTTTTAATAACAGCATTTCGCTATTAAGTGCCGTGCGAATAAAATCATCCGGTTGATCCCATAAATTGTATGTGTAATTTGTACCTATCGGATAGTAATCCCAGTTCATCCCATTGATCATAAAATCCTCGCCGTCTACAACCAATTTCATCCCCAAATTATTCTTTGCGATAGTCACCTGTTGATGGCCGTTAAAATCCGATGTGGTGCACTGCGAAAGAAGGGAGAATAGTATTATGTTTCTTACCGTGATCACAATACAAGAAGTTTAGGTTGATAATACATTAACGGTTGACTTATCAGGATCACTATTTATTTCTTATTAATCAAAGTATCTCGAGTAAGCATTCAAGCTTGATACACATTGTGACAAATCCGATTTACTTAATTCAATCAGCAACATTTATAGGACATTCATTTAAGCATTCTGAAAAACCCTTATGTAATCGACGATCATATACTGTGGGAATATTGTATTCGCCCCGGGGTTACCTGGAAAGTCCCCTCCAACAGCTACATTGAATAAAAAATAAAATGGCTGATTAAAAGGGTAAGGCTGGCCATTTGTGTTGTTGGGACCAAACGTGTGGTAAACAACATCGTCCAGCAGGATCTGAATAATATCTTCCTTCCAGACCAAAGAGAATACATGAAATTCTGTCTTAAATATTTTATTTGATGGTAAGTCTTTTGTAGACGTGTTAAACATGCGCTCATTAAAACTAGCGCCATAATGGACTGTTCCATAAGCGCGGCCAGGCTCATCGCCTCTTAGTTCCATAATGTCAATCTCACCACATGACGGCCACGGATTTGTATCGATATTGCTGCCCAACATCCATAGTGCCGGCCATACCCCTTGCCCTTCTGGCATAGCAGCCCGAATATCCACGCGACCGTACTGGAATTCCTTTTTATCTTTTGTTGTAATGCGGGATGAGCTGTAGTCACTACTGCCACCGACTTGGCGGCGAGCGTTGATGACAAGATAGTCGCCTTCAGCAAACGTCAAATTATCTGTTTGATAATATTGCAGTTCATTATTTCCCCAGCCACAGAGATCGGGACACCCCGTGCCGATATCAAATGACCAACTGGATCCATCCAGCGATCCCTGATTGAATTCATCTCGCCATATAAGGTCCATACCCGGATAAGATTCGGGCGTTTCATAACCTGTCTCCGGAATCAACAATTGCCCGCTATTAATCGCCCCATCATCGTCGTTGATAGTTATCTTGACTTCTACATCGGCAAAGTCACCAAAGGGACTGGTGAATTCGATAGTAAATGATCTTTTGGGTCCCTCAATCAGGTTGCCAATGATCGTTAGGTTGATTTCTTTGATCGTTTCTCCGGGTTCAAAAGTCACTTGCCCATCCTTAGCTTCATAATCTACCCCGGCAATTGCAGTGGCATCGTATGTGCGGTAATCCACCGGACTACTTGCAGGGATATTCCCCATCATCCGGATATAATAGGTCACATCATGCGTCTCATCGAGTTCGTCGAATGAAAGATTATAGACCACCAATCTTGGATCACCCACATTTAATGGACCAGTATCATCGGTACACGAAACACAAATAAGAGTAACCAAAAAAGACAGCATTAAGTATTTCATGATGGTCATGATTTAAATTTTATACCAGAGAATTAATATGTAGATAGCCCCTTTAAAAATCCAGAAAAGTGGCGTGCGTTAAATAATCCCCCCGGTCCTGTTTGTAGGGACCGGGGGGATAAATTACAAATACATTAAAACCGTAAACTATTACTCAGCTTGAAGTGTGAATGTCCACCAGGCACCACCTGTTTGGCCTGCGCTGATGTCCACCGTTATCACTACTATCTCACTGTTTCCATCATTGAGGTAACAAAGTACTTCATACGTTACTGAACCATCCACTGCAGGTGCCGGTGAAGAATATTCACCCCCATTGAAGGCTTTAGGAAGTGCTATGAAAGCTCCGGTTCCTGTAACCGTTATTGAAGCAGGATCTCCGTCAACAACAGAGAACGTATGGCTACCATCTCCCCATGGTTCAGCTCCACCGGTCAATGCGGATGTCGCCGCACAGGCTCCGTCAGGCAAACCCATATAAGCTTCTCCCCAAATGTCGCCATTCGTCACATAGGTAAAATTACCAGCATTGTCAAAGGTATATGTATCATCAAAAGTACAAGCTCTGGTAGTGACATCTTCGAAGCTCGTGGCAAACCAATTACCACCTTCTCCACAACCTTTACATGGACCTACTTTCAACGCGCTTGAGCCCGGGTATAATTTCCAGGTCTTGGTGGCATCACCATGCAAGTCGGAAGCAGTAAATGCTTTATTTGTACAAACAAGAAACGTTTGTGTGGTCATATCAGATCCACCTGTACCCATTGCGGTCAATGTCACATCGTACAATCCATCGGCAGCGTAGGTATACATTGGGTTGGTTTCAGTAGAAGTACCACCGTCGCCGAAATCCCATGAATATGAAGTTGCATTTAGCGACGTGTTGGTAAACGTAACATCTCTGCCATTCACACCTCCAGAAAAATCAGCAATCACTGCACTTGGCAGATCAGGTTCGTCATTAGGATCATCATAAGAAACAAGTCTGAATTGCCAGTAACCTGGTTGTGGAATTTCAGTTTCCAATACCATCATACCAACAGGTCCATCCGTCTCCAGGCTGATCACTTTATACGTGACACTCAATTGAGGTGTGGTGTATTCTGCATCTGTCCCTACTTTAGCACTTCCGACGTGTGCTCCGGTTCCGTTCAATGTCAAAGTTCCCGCAGCTACGTTATAATCAAATGTGAACATACCGGCGCCCCATGCACTGATATCAACACCATCTTTATTCAACATATTACTCGGAACCGTCTGATCAACACATGTTTCCTCGAGCGCAGCAGGCCAAACACCAGATTCAGCCCAGACCATATTATCTTTCGGGCGATATTCATAATCACCGTTTAGGCTAAAAATATACTCTTCTTCCATCATGCATGGACGAGAAGCAATTGGTGCCTGAAGGCCTAAAGCAAACCAAATCGTCGATCTGTCAGCAGGGCCCACTCTAAGTGGATATTCTTCGGTTACTGTATTAACATCGCGCAATAGCTTCCATGTCTTGGTCACATCGCCGGTTAGTTTTTTCAATTCCACATCGGGATCAACAACGCTGATCATCTTGCTTGAAGAATTCGTTGCACCACCAGCACCCGTGACTACGAGTGTAACTGTATAATCTCCCTCGGAGGCATACGTATGCGTCGGATGTTCTGCTGTAGCAGTTCCGCCGTCACCAAAAGTCCAGGCATGTGATACAGCATTAAGAGAGGCGTTATCGAATGTCCACGTAAATGGATCACTCACATCTTGCATCGCGGTAAAACGCGATTTTAATTCATCTGGTTCGACAGGATCATCCTTTTTACATGATGTCGTCATTACCAACATGGTTAATGCTGCAAGACTTAGTAAATAAAAAAATTTTCTCATGAATAAAATATTTATGGTTTGGAAAAGAATAGTTTAATAATTTGGATTTTGTGTTAGCGTTCCATTGCTAAGTGATATCTGTTGCTGAGGAATTGGAAAGACCTCGTGTTTTCCTGTTATGAATCCAAGCGGACCGAAAACCTCGGGACCTCTGCCCTGCCTGACCACATCAAAAAATCGTATCCCTTCTAAAGCAAGTTCAACTCTTCTTTCGTGGTATATCGCGTCCAGCAATTGCGATCCGGAGGATGTCACATCGGGCAGTACGCCAGGATCGGCATTTCGCCTTGCTCTAGCTCGTACAGCATTGAGTGAGGCCTTCGCTACGCCTTCCTGCCCATTATGATAAGCTGCTTCGGCGTGCATCAACAATAGGTCTGCATATCTCAATATGCGATCATTGGATTCTCCGTTCATCAGGGGATCACCAATATTAGCTTGTTCGTGTTCGCTTCTGCTGACGAAGTATTTTTTTGCATAATAATCATGATCAAAGCCAGTGGCCGCTTTCGTAAAAACACCACGGTCTCCCATGACATCGCCTACCCTAAATACGGTACTACTCAATCTGGGATCACCCGTTTCGAATTCATCTACGAGGCTCTGCTGTGGAATATTAAAACCGAATCCTCCGAACTGTCCGCGCGCAATCTGATAAATGTTGGTGAGGTTGCCTTCATTAGACCCGTTGACACTTCCCCAATGCCCTCCACCTAATGGGGAGCGTTGTATCTCGAAGATAGATCCAGGTCCGTTCTCTCCTTCCTTCTTAAATATCTTGTTAAAATCTTCTGCCAGTGAATATTCCCCGCTGGAGATCAATTCTTCAGCAGCGGTTTGGGCTTTTCCCCAATCTGATTGATAGACATAAGTTTTTGTCAGCAGGCCGAGGGCAGCTCCTTGCGTAGCGCGTCCCAAATCCGAACCACCATAACCACTTTTCGTCGGGAGGACAGCGGCGGCTTCTATAAGATCCTGCTCGATGAGGGACCAGACTGCGTTGGCGCCTGCGCGTGGCTGGTTGTACTCACTTGGGGCCAGTACCGTCGTGATGAGTGGCACACCGCCGTACATCGTGACTAACTCAAAATAATAATAAGCTCGTAGAAACTTAGCCTCTGCAAGGATACGTTGGCGTACCTCCTCATTGATCTCACTATTCGGAATTCCAGGCACTTTTTCAAGCACAAGATTGGCGCGGTAAATCCCAATATACTTCGCCGTCCAGTCAGCATTCAAATGAATATTTGATGGGTTAGCAAAAAAGGTGGCGATCTCTTCCAGTTGTGGCTGATCTGTCTGGCCGGAACCACCTTTGATCGCATCATCGGAAGGCAGGTCCCCGAAGAACCATCTAAAATGATAAACGGTAGTTGTATAGTTGTATTGAAGTGGATCATAAGCTGCCGTCAGCGCAGAAAGGGCATCCGATTCATTCTGATAGAAATTTGTATCGAGTTCGCCGATCACCGGTAGTTTATCCAGATCCTTTGTACAAGAGATCATGAACAAGGTGGTGCAGATCACAATGGCTAAATTCTTCATCGTCATCACATTTTGAAAGATCATTGTTCTTTTATTGCGTCTCATATCAGAAATCTATATTGATACCACCTATGTATTGGCGCGACTGCGGATAAAGCCCGCGGTCTACCCCGTAGTTCAGTGTTGAGGAGATTGAATTGTCAAATGCGTTCTGCTTACCGATCTCGGGATCGAGGCCCGAGTAGTTGGTAATGGTAAAAACATTTTGTACTGAAAAGTAAAAGCGTAAACGCTGTATGGAAAATTTCTTAGTCAGATCCTCAGGCAAGGTGTACCCAAGCTGGATCGTTTTCAATTTGAGGTAAGAACCATCCTCTACCATGTAGTCAGAAAATCTAAAATTCCCGTTGCGGTCAGTGAGGCTCATCCTCGGCTCCAAATTGGAGGGATTATTAAGGGTCCATCGGTCAAGTCTGTTGGAGGTCAAATTTGATACGCGAATATCGTAGCGGGTAATGGCATTTACGATTTCGTTTCCGACCGAAGCATAAAAGAATAGGTTGAAATCCCAGCCTTTCCATTCCAGAGATGTACTTAATCCAAAGAAAAAATCCGGATAAGGATTACCAAGGTCAGTTTGGTCTGCATCAGTGATTCTACCATCTCCATTCAAGTCGGCGAAGCGGAAATCACCTGGTTGCGCATTGGGTTGGATTTTATTGCCGTCACTATCCACATATTCATCCACCTCAAATACATTCTGGAAGATGCCCATCGTTTGATAGCCGTAGAAATAGCCCAGTGGTTTGCCCACCTCCATTCTTGTCGTCGTACCACCCAAGCCTTGGTTGTAGCCGGAAGAAAATGGGGACGTTGCCGGACCCAGATCGGTCACTTCATTTTTAATGTAAGTGGCGTTTAAATTCACGGAATATTTAAAATCTTTTGGCAAAGTAGCTTTATAACCGACCGCTAATTCAAAGCCTTGGTTAGACATACTGCCCACGTTGCGGAATGGCGGTGAAATATTATCAATACCTGAACCAGCAGTTGCTAAAATCGTGGCCGGAATAAGCAGGTCGCTGGTTTTCTTGTAAAAATAATCCGCGGTCACCGAGAGTCTATCTTTAAAGAAACCCATATCGACACCCACATTGGTTTGTGTACTGACTTCCCATTTCAAGTCGCTATTCGGTGGCGTGGTAGGTGCACCCCCACTAATAATGGACTGATCATCACCAAAAACATAACGAACAGGGTCGATGATCGTCGTGAATCCGTAATCCCCCAGGCTGGCTTCATTACCGTTCTGCCCCCATGACAAGCGAACCTTAAGGTAGTTCCAGTTTTTGGTGAGTCTATAATCTTTAGTCACAATCCAACCAGCGGAAAGTGCAGGGAAGTTGGCGAATTTATTATTCGCGCCGAACCTGGAAGAACCGTCCCTTCGAAAGGATGCGGAAAGAAAATATTTGCCTAAATAATCATAGTTGGCCATACCAAAATAAGATAGCAAAGTGGATTCACTTCTGACTTCGAAAATATTTCTGGTTTCCTTATTATCCTCCGTAATATTTTGCGCTACGATAAATGCTTTATCCGGATCATTAGAGGGAAGATCGGCGAGGCCGACACCAATTTGTTCAAAGCTCCTGTCGCGATAAGAAGTACCGACCAACAAAGAAGTATTGTGGCCACCCCCGAATTCCTTTTCATAACTCAACAGGTTTTCCCAAAGAACATTTAACCATCGGTAGTTATTTTTGGAGACGAAGTTTTGATCCACACGTTCGTGTACATAAACACCACTTGGATCAAGATTGTATGCGGGGCCGAAGATGAACTGACGGGCATTGTTGAGGTCTATGGAAGCGCTGGATTTAAGTTTCAGGCCTTCTACAAATTCAATTTGGGGCGCAAATAATCCAATGATCCGGTCGCTTTCCCAGGTATCAAAAGTAGTCGCCACTCTGTTGAGTGGATTCTTAATATCACCAGTGACGATTTTGGAAAAATTAAAAGTACCGTCATCTTTATATGGCGCGGTGGTAGGATCAATATTTAAAGCAAATGCAACCGGTGAGGCAAATTCATTATTTTCAGGAAGTGCGTTGCGCGTGGTATGGGTAAAATTTGCATTGGCTTGAAAACTGAATGCTTTTGTAGCGTGTGTCGTAGATTTAAACTGTGCGTTCCAGCGGTCGAAAGCGGATTTTTCTCCACCGATGATACCCTCCTGTTTGAAATACCCCCCGGACATGCCGTAGGTGGTTTTGGCGCCGCCTCCTGTAATGTTTAGCTGATAGCTTTGTATAGGGGCATTTTCAAATAGCTCATTCTGCCAGTCCGTCCCTTCGCCATAAGTAATGGGGTCGTTTAGGTCGAATGGATTTTTTGGGTCGGCTTCCAGCAAAAGTGTAGCGTATTCTTCGCCATTCAATAAATCTAGTGTTTTCGCTACTGTTTGTGTTCCGTAATAAACATCGAGGCTGACCTTCGCCTTGGAATTCAATTTTCCTTCCTTCGTGGTGATGATGACGACACCGTTGGCTCCTGAGGCACCATATATAGCAACCGATGCGGCGTCTTTCAATACGCTGATCGTTTGGATGTCACTTGGGTTCAGATAATCGATGCCATCCACCCATATCCCGTCCACTATATAGAGCGGTTGACTACTCAGTGGTGTCCCGGCTCCTCGTATTATAACTGAAAGTCCATTTCCGGGTGATCCTGAGCTCTGCGTGATTTGAACTCCGGAGGCCCTGCCTTGTAGAGCTTGTTCTACTCTTAGACTTTGTGTAAGCCCAATCTCTTCTGCATTGACAGTAGAAACAGCATAATTTATTGCGCTTTTACGCTTGGTAGAATAACCCACCACGACTAATTCATCCAGAATCCCAATATCCAGGTCGAGTGCTACATCTATCACTGTGTCTGCAGACCCAATCGCTAAGTCCTTCGACATGTAACCTAAATAAGAGACTACCAGCGTTGCTTTGAGCGGGACACTCAAACTATAGTTACCATCGAAATCAGTAATGCTGCCATTGGCGGGATTGTCCTTTTCCACAATATTCACTCCTATAAGCGGCAAATTGTCCGCTGAGTCAGTGATTTTACCGGAAATGGTGATATTCTGTGCATTCAGTGCGCTCATGCATAATACCAGCAGGATAGTAATGGGAAAATGGTAACTGCCTATCATTCGAGATTGAGTTTAGCGCACTAATGAATACTAAATATGGTCTTTATTAAACAGTATCGTCTTGAATCCTGCTTTGTATTGTGGTGTAGCATTCACCTTTGAGCACATACACCATTTATGGTCTTAAAAATACAACGCTTATCCCAAACTAATTGTAGATTTGACTACTCACATTCAGCTTTTTATCATCAAATCAGTACTCATTCCATACTACATTACTACTCACCTGCGGGATTGGCGATATATCTATCGCCCACGCTTCCGTATTATGCTCATTGCATTGGTGTTACTGTGCAGTTGGAATTTACGTGCCCAAAGTCATGGCGGCACGCCTCAAATAGCAGCTTTCACTTCACATCAATACGGTGCTTCAATGCAGAATTGGGATATCGCGCAGGATGACCGTGAAGTACTATATTTTGCAAATAATGACGGGATGCTAACCTTCGACGGGGCCAATTGGAAAACTTATCCTCTGCCCAATCGCACCATCGTGCGCTCCGTTGAAATTGACGACCACGGCATGGTCTATTGCGGGGGGCAGAATGAATTTGGACGGTTCGAACCGGATCCAACCGGTAATTGGAAATACCGGTCGTTAATGGGTTCTATTCCGGAAGAATATCTGAACTTCGATGATGTCTGGGATATTCGAATTCAGCAAGACGACATTGCTTTCAGGTCAGCGGGGAGGATTTATATTTCCAATAGTGGGCAGTGGACCGTATACGATTCCTTTAATTTCCACTTTTTTGACCTCATGGATGGCCGCGTCATAGGACAGGCTATTAGTGGTTTGCTTTACGCACTCGATGGCAATGCGTTCCATTTGATAAAAGGGGCAGAGATGCTTGCAAATACCCTGATCCTAGGCAGCTTGCCTTATCACAATGGCTATCTGATCGCGACCGAACACCATGGATTATTTTTATACCAGGATGACGAGATCAGCCCTATTGAATGCAATTTAAGTGCGTTTCTCAGGGATAATGCGATCACCAAGATAGATGGTTTTGCCAATGGCGATTTAGTCATCGGGACGATCTTCGGCGGCCTGATTTTACTGGATGATACCTTAGGCATAAAGCACCACATCCATGTAGATAACGGCCTGTTGAACAACAACGTCATGAGCATTCTGGTCAGCATGGATCAACATATATGGGTTGGATCAAGCAGGGGGATCAATTTTATCGAAGCGAATTCTCCATTCACCTATATCAAACCGGACGGCCAACTGGATGGCATTGGTTATACCGCCGCTATTATGGACGACAAGATCTATTATGGCACCAATAATGGATTGTATTATTCAGCCTTGATTACTGGCGAAAAACATATCGAAGACCTTAATCGATATATCGCCGTACCGGGCAGCAAAGGCCAGGTATGGGGCCTTAATAGCATTGATGGCCAACTGATTCTAAGTCACCAGAATGGTGCTTTTCAGCTTCGTGACGGGATCGCTGTGCCATTTTACCAAGACAATGGTGTGTGGCTAATGCAGAAAGATCTCACTGCGGATAACTCTTATTTCCTGGGCACCTATAACGGAATCAAAAGAGGCAACTATGAAAACGGGCGATTTGTGATGAGCGGCCAGGTTTCAGAAATGAATGAATCCAGCCGATTTATTGTACAAGATGGCGATGGCACCATCTGGATGGCTCATCCCTACAGAGGGATATACCACCTTACAGAAGATTCCTCCGGGCAATGGCTTTCTGAATTGTACGGCATAGAGCAGGGCCTTCCGTCTTATCTCCACAACCACGTATTTTTCATTGCGGACAAAGTCCTCTTCTGCCCGGAACGCGGCGTATATGAATTCGATGCAGAGAATAAGCAATTTAAGCCCTATAGTTTGCTAGACGATCTTTTAGGAAACGATGTCAAGATCAGAAGACTATTTGAAGATGCCCAAAAGAATATATGGTTCGTCACGGACAAAGAGGTAGGCATCCTCACTGTGGAGGATATCGGGCTCGAACGGAAGATCACGAAAAAGGTCTTTCCGAAACTTAAGAAAAAGATGCATACCGGATGGGAATTTATTTACCCATATGATGAACGCAATGTTTTCTTGACATCCACGGATGGATTTATCCATTACGACCCCTCCTTTAATGTCCCGGAAGACTCTTCGGTCATCATCCTTATGCAGGAAGTCCGATCGACAGGGCGGAAAGACAGTATTTTTTTCAACGGCGTATACTACGACGGCAAGCAGGTACGTACGATCCAACCAGAGGGTGAACGAAAAGCAATCCCCCCATTTTACAATACTATACAGTTTCGGTTCGGGACATCTGCATTCAACCACCAGGAAGATATGCTATACCGCTATCGGCTGGATAATTTCGAGAGTGAATGGTCGGATTGGTCAACCCAGCGCATGAAGGAATACACCAGGCTGGGTCCGGGAAAATATACTTTTTCAGTGCAAGCCACTACCCGAAACCAGCAGATCCATGGTACTACCGAATACTGTTTCGAAATATTGCGACCGTGGTACCGCTCATTGGTGGCATGGCTCGCCTATACGCTCCTCGCGCTCTTCGGACTGATCATCCTTTTCTATTTCAACCGACGTAAGATCATCCGACTGGAAGAGGAGGTGGAACAGACCGTAAGCCAGTCAAAGAACACCATCGAAAGATTGGAGAATGAACGGATTGCTGAGCAGTTGGAAATTAAAAAAAGGGAGTTGATCACCTCTACCATGCACCTCATCCACAAGAATGAGACAATGGAAGAAATCAAAGGCAAACTCGGCGAAATCAGTAATAGCTGTAGTGATAAAAAGACTACTCTGGAAATACGCAAAATGGTTCAGCGTGTTCAGCGCGATGCCGATCTCGATGATCACTGGAAGGATCTTATGTATCACTTCAACGAAGTCAATAAAGATTTCTTTATCAACCTCAAAGCGCGCTATGACAGCCTTACAACCAGGGATCTTAAACTGTGTGCTTACCTGCGCATGAATCTTTCAACCAAAGAAATCGCCTTGCTGGCTAATGTTTCGCCACGGGGTATTGATGCCAGCCGGTATAGGTTGCGCAAGAAATTGGAAGTGAACGCTAATATTAATCTCACCGAATTCCTAATGGAATTCTGATGGCCCTTGATTTTGTTTAAATGAGGAACAAAGAATATTTAGTGGTTTGGAAAGGGTTAACGGTTAACGGTTAACGGTTAACGGTTAACGGAAAAATAGTTAATCTGCTTTATGCCTTTGCGTGAACCGATCCCGATTGATCGGGAGGCGGAAAGGCAGAAAGGCGGAAAGGCGGAACGCGTAGAGCAAGGAAAAGGGTTAACGGTGAACGGTGAACGGAAAATTAAACAAAACCCATTTAAACACTACACCCTAAACATTCCACCTTACACCTTAAACACTAAACATGTCTTTGCTCCCGTCCCGATCCCGATCAATCGGGACGGGAATCGGGATTGCGTCTTTGCGTGAACTTCTTTTGGATAGAAAAGCATCAATGCGCCTTTGCATGAATTCCCCCTTAGCCGCCTACCATGTCCAAAAGCCTCAGTGCTTTCGGAAATGGGGGTACCCGTCACTAAGAAAAACGAAGTAAGTTGATTAGCAATACACTAAGCGCATTAATTATTTCCACTTGAAATCCAACTTTGTATTAAGAAATATTTCTTCAAGTCTATAATCTCATGACCCCCTTTAGGGGGCACAGGGGGAAAAACCTAGATGGAGCAACTTTCTTGCTGGAAGAGCATTTCGAAGCGTATATCCCGCCCCGAACGGTTGGCGGGGAAGCGGAAGAGTTAAGTGAAATATAAAAGGTAAACAGTAACCGCAATGAAATTTAAAAATTGAAATTTTAATCCTCCATCATGATGACCTTTTGATTTGTTCGCGATAAAGTGATAAACAAGCATTAATCACTTTAAAAAACATTATCATGAGCTTTATCGATCAAAACACAATCATAACATCACTTCAGGCTTTAGCTGACAATGAGCGCTTCCAACAAGCTGTCAACAATATCAAAGTTGGTAAATTCAAACGTGGAAAAGACAATCAGAAATACAAAGACCGGCTCATCTATACTCGCGAATTGCGAAACTATGTTTATAACCCGGCCATCATGAACACTATATTCTCAACACCTGAAATCAAACTACGCTTCTTCCGCACTTTTGGATACAAAGGTTCTATTGATTTCACGATATATCCTCAAAGTTGGTTGCGCGACTTGCCTTTACTAAATATTGGCAAAGGCACTTATCTGGCCGATGGTATTTTATTGGGAACAAACCAGGTGACGCCAGATCAGGAATGGATTTGTACCGGAACAATAGATATAGGAGAAAAATGCATTTTCGATCAGGGCTGCTCAGTTGGCTATAATAGTACAATTGGCGCCAATAGCATCATTGGATTTGAGGTCGCCATCGGTGTGAAAAATCGTATCGGAACTAATGTGCGCATTGGGGGCAGGTCCAACATCGCTCATGGATGCAAAATCGGAAACAATGTGGTGATCCCTGATTGCTGTCGGATCGGATCTTTTAGCGTCATTGAAGAGGATGTGGAATTGGCGGAATATACAGATATCCCGGCCTTCAGTTTGGTCACTAAAGAAGGTATTTTCTCCAGAAGAAGAGTAACTGTTCCGACCAGTCGCATGGCAGCTTAATTGAATTTTTCTATATTTTGCATGGATGCAAGCAACTACATTAATTACAAACCCCTAAGGACACATAATTTGTATTACAAAGAGATGCAATACAATAAAAACCAATAATAACGTTTTTAGAATATCCATCATCACCAATATTCAGCTTAATGAAAAACGCAATTGTTATCCTATGCATTATTTCCTTTCCTTTTTTAAACTATGCGCAGAAGGGATTTAATGAAGACCTCGAAGCTTCCTTTACAGCTTTGATCGTGACCGACATAGACACGTCCATGGCATGGTATGCCAATGTCCTGGGATTTAAGATGATGAATATTGTATTAGCTGAAGATCGAGGTTTCAAACAATCTAATTTAAAAAGAGGAAATCTCGCGATTGAGCTAATTGAATTAGACCAAGCGGTAAGTCTTGATAATGCCATTCCTAACTACAATGCCAAATTACGCGTCATTGGGTTTTTTAAAATCGGATTCTCTGTTTCACATTTTGATAAATGGATAGACCATCTCACCAATGAAAAAGCAGAATTCTATGGCGATATCGTCACCGACGATAGCAGTGGCAAACGAATGGCCATCATTACTGATCCCGATGGCAATCGGATACAGCTATTTGAGAAATAAATCGGTCAGCTCCCCACTTGCTGCTTCTAGACTTTCATACAGGATGCCAAAAAAACGCTTAACATATTTTTTCTGCCATTCAAAGCGACAAAATAACAAAGGCCGTATCCAAAGTTCTCCAAATTCAAATTGCTGATCAATAATTTAATTAAAACTTTCATTATGGAAATATTTACTTTTCGCTAAAGTGTTTTATCTTGTATTTATAAACTGAGTAGTTT
>JBBKWA010000211.1:0-7933 GCA_037968695.1 Saprospiraceae bacterium | reverse complement strand
ACAAAGTACTTATTGAAAAATCAACCCCTGCACACAGTACCCGCACCGAAACCTATTATTACGATTCACAACATCGGATTGTACGGATCAATAAATATGAAAACATAGACGTGGTCTATACTTGGCAGAACAATGAAATTATCAAATCAGAGGAAGTCAACAATGGGGTGGTCACCCAGTACTCGCTTTACAGTTATGATAATTTTGGCAATGTTTCCGGAACAGCAAGTTTCTACCGAAAAGCCAATGGTGATTACAAGTTAGAGTTCACCATTTTATACCTCTACTTCCTTGACGGGAATCTCTACAAAAAATTGATGTATACCCCGCAAAATGGAGACTATGTCTTGGTGAAAACCGAAACATTTGAACACTACTCAGATGTTGAGAACCCATTCCCGATGGTTAAGATCCTTCCCAACATGAAAGCCCAGAAAAAATTGCCTCTTACCTACCAGCTGGAAGAAGGTGGCGCAAACTTGTCTTATACCTTTTCATACGAGTTCAGGACAGACGGACAGGTTGGTAAACGCACTACTAGTGGTGCAAATGTATCCGAAACTGCCTCTTATTTCTACTATTAGAAAATCCTATAAAACATACCTGTTAAAGTACAAATCCAAACGAGAGACCCAGTGGTATAATTGTCATCATAAACAACTAACGACATGACTGCCAATCCAAAGACTCCCCGATTAATGGATAACGATACCAGGGAAAGTGAGAATTTCCCTGTGCTCAAAATGAACACTGCTTTCTCTCCGGTAAGGGCAGAATCCCTACCGAAAACAGCAACAGTCGAAAGCTATGACAGAGATGATTTCACGAATCTAACTACTTGGGTATTCAGCTCGGCAAGAGTATTAGGGAACAGTTTGCGATTAAAAACTACCAAAATTTAAGATCAACAAAAATCAAAGATACAAGCCTCTTACTGAGTGGCACAGGACAACTCATTTCTAATAAATAAACTTAACTAATTACGACCATGTCAACAATCACAATCAAACCAGTAAGTCTTCAAGAGAAGCGATGGGTTGCTTTGGCTGTATTATGCGCAGCCCAATTCATCGTGATCATGGATACTTCAATCATCGGGGTCGCATTGCCCGCCATTCAAAGTGAGCTGAATTACTCACCATCTGAATTACAATGGATTTTCAATGCGTATGTAATCGTGTTTGGAGGAGTACTCCTTTTAGGAGGAAAGCTTTCAGATCTTTATGGACCTAAGAACATTTTTATGTGGGGGTTCGGCATTCTTACTGCAGCCTCACTGCTAACAGGTTTAGCATGGTCAGAAATGTCCATGAATTTAGGGCGCGCCTTACAAGGATTAGGTGCAGCACTCATTGCGCCGTCGGCGCTCACCCTGCTGATGACCATCTTTACAGACCCAAAAGAATTAGGTAAAGCATTTGGCTTTTGGGGAGCTTCCGCTGCTGCTGGGGGATCTGCCGGAGTTTTCTTAGGTGGATTATTGACTGAGTATGTTTCCTGGCGATGGACATTTTTCATCAACATCCCGATCGCTCTCGTAGTGATGGTTGCTGGGGCATCTCTTCTTGTAGCAGGAAATCGTCAAAAAAATAAAATCGATTATTTAGGAGCATTATTAGTAACTGCTGCTACGATGGTAATGGTGTACGCACTTGTTACCGTGGATAAAAATGCATGGACCTCATCAACTACGTTAGGACTCCTTGGTGTTTCACTTTTACTCTTCACCATCTTCATTATCCTTCAGCGTAACTTAAAATCACCGCTACTTCCACTTTCAATATTTAAAGTCCCTAACCTTTCGAGTGGAAATATTGTAATGGCATTAATGGCAGGTGCCTGGATTCCATTATGGTTTTACTTAAATCTTTATCTGCAACAAACACTTGGGTACTCTGCTTTTTACTCGGGTTTAGCATTGCTGCCTATGACTATAGCCATAATGATTCTTATGGTAGGGGTTACCGGTAAACTGATTGAAAGGTTTGGGTATAAACTAAACCTGATCTTAGGCCTGATAGCCTTAACAGCTTCGCTAATATGGTTTTCATTTGTTCCCGTCTCTGGAGATTTTCTAACACATGTTTTAGGCGCTTCATTACTTGGTGCAATTGGAATGTCGTTGGCCTATATACCTGGAACAATGGCCGCCATTTCCGGAGCGAAACCAGAAGAAGCAGGATTGGCTTCGGGTCTAGTAAGCACAACGTATCAAGTTGGTTCTGCGATTGGTTTAGCCATTGCAGTGGCAATTGCAATAGCTACAACGAACGGATTTGCATCCGGAACTACTGAATCTACCGAAGCACTTAACGCTGGATTTCAATCCGCATTTAGGGCGGCGGCCTTTATAAGCGGATTGGGTGCAGTGATCGCTTTCTTTGGGATCAAGCAATTTAAATAGAGGAGTCTTATTACTTCCCGAAATCACAAAAATGCCCGGCTTTCACCGGGCATTTTTAATTTCTATAATCTCCCTTATAGCACAATACCATTTTTGGAGGGAGAAGCTTTGACAAACCTAACTAGTGCCACGCTCTTTCTCTGCCAGTCGCTTTTTAATTTTGCTTAAAAACTCGGGTGTGATACCCAGGTATTCAGCAACCATTTTTTGAGGAAATCGCAATTCAATTCTTGGGAATTTTTGTCGGAACGCCAAATATCGATCTTCAGCATGCATGCTTATATTTTGCACAATGCGTTGTTGAAAGGATACAAATGCACGCTGTGTGACAATCCGGAAGTAGCGTTCCATTTTAGGAATTTTATCATAGAGCGATGCCAATTGTTCTGAGGATAGCTCCAATACAACACTATCCTCCATGGCTTGAACATTAAAAGTAGCCGGAGTCTGAGTAATAAAACTGTTTAAGTCACTAATCCACCAGCCCTCAATTGCAAACTGGACAATGTGCTCCTGCCCGTTCAAATCAATGAAATAAGTGCGTATGCTCCCTTCATTTACAAAATAAGTAAACCGGCAAACAGCACCTTCATGAACGAGAAATTGCCCCTTTTTTACCTGCCTTTCGCGAAAACACGAATTGATCAATTCCTTGTCCGAAGATGACAGGAAGATTTGTTTCTCAAGGCTTTGCAGTAATAACTCTGTTTTCATCTTGAACTAGTTCAAGTCAATTTCATAATGTAGTTCATTTCTAAGCGGGTTGCTTTCCACAACCTTTGTAAAATCAATTAAAGTTAATCGAAGGAAACATGCCGGCAACACGCGATTAGCAAAACTTTATAGAATCTAAACAAACTAAAATTATGAAAAATCTAGTATTTAAAACTTCTGAAAACTGGGGAGCAACTGTAATTCGAATGGTCCTGGGTATTGTGATTTTTTCGCATGGCGCTCAGTATTTTCTTGGATGGTTTGGTGGCTATGGGATCACCGCTACGTTGCAATTTCTAACTGCGAATTACTCACTTCCTTGGATAGTGGCACTGACAGTGATTTGCATTCAATTCTTTGGCTCGATCATGTTGGTAACCGGATTTGCCACTCGAGTAGCTGCGTTGGGCTTATTAGGAATTTTCATCGGGATGGCCTTTCAACATGTAGATCATGGATTCTACATGAACTGGTCTGGTGAAAATTCCGGTGAAGGATTTGAATTCCATGTGTTGGTACTAGGCATGTGTGCTGCATTGCTTTTTTTGGGCGGAGGAAAGCTATCAGTGGATAGAGTGTTTGTTCAGTCACCAGACCAGTAACCGAGTAATGAAGGCAATCTCAATAGTTGTTCTACAGTTACTTGTCATTTCTGTATTTACAATCAATACAGTAACAAGTCAGTCAATCCCCATTGAATCAATGGTTGGAAATGAACGCTACTTTTACCAGCATTCATTTTTTAAAGAATTGAAAACTGATTCACGCTTTGGCTTCTTTCACACCTCATCCATGCATATCGTATATGAGGAGCAAGGAAAGAATGAGATGATGAGTCAATCTTATTTGACCTACAAGATCACCTCGTTTATGAAAATCGCAGTTGGGACATTTTACGCAACTAAACCTGGGTTTAAAATCTCTGGAGCACTTCAATTTACGTTTAGAGAAAGGAACTTGCTCTTCGTTATGGTGCCGCGTGTTGACTTGTGGAAAAACTCTGCATATGAGATTATGTCACTGCTTGAGTACCGGCCACCCATTTCTGAACGGATAAGTCTGTATAGCCGTGTTCAAATCATGAGTAATTATGGACCAATCCATCATAATCGAAGTTACCAGAATTTCAGAGTTGGACTTGGAGTTCAAAACCTCCAATTTGGTTTAGCCTTGAATGTAGATGAATATGGCCGAGAAATGAGAACACATCATAACAAAGGTATTTTCATTCGATATGAGCTTCGAAACTGACCTTAATTTTGTCGTATGAAGAAACAAACTCAATTCGAAATGCCATTGGAAATTTTGGAAAATCTCCAAATACATCACCTTGAATTACCCACCCCAACCACTCCGGGAGGTTCCTACGAATCCGTTAATATCAGAGGATCCGTTGCTTATGTTGCAATTCAATTTCCGATTCAGAACAGTGAGTTCAGATACTTGGGAAGCCTAGGCGGGGAAGTTTCAACTTTGGAAGGATATAAGGCGATGGAATTATGCGCACTCAACGTTTTAGCACAGGCACATGCCAAAATAGGTTTCGAAAATATAATAGGTCTTAACCACTTAGATGCCTTTTTTCAGTCAGAAGAAAATTGGGATGAATCGCCTTTCGTTGTGAACGGAGCCTCAGATCTCTTTGTGAAAATTTTAGGCAAAAAAGGAAAGCACTCCAGAGCAATATTTGGAGTTAAAAGTCTTCCCAGAAATTTTAGCGTAGGGCTTACTTGTTCATTTACGATAAAGACTACTTCGAATTCCTAACAAGCATTCAGATCACAAACACGTAATTAAACCAACTATTAATAAGCTTAAAATCAACTTTATAGAACAAAAATGTCCGGCGCTAACCGGACATTTTTTTTGCAGTAAACTTTATAAATCCCATCAGTTTATATACAAATCACCAACTACTAGCCTGGCGTTCAACCCTGTAAAAGAACTAAAAATTATAATTATGAAACATCTAAATACGTATCTAAGTATCCTGGCATTGAGCACGGCTTTAAGTGCTTGCACTACGCAGGTAACTGAAACTGATCAGCAAAATGCAGCTGCGATTATGAAGCTTCCAGTCGATGTAAAAGTGGTGAAGAATTTACCCATCACACAGGAAGAAGCAGTTGCTGGATCTATTTTGGCAACACGAGAAGTCACCATCATGAGTGAAGTTTCTCGGAAAGTAACTGGGATTTATTTCCAGGATGGTCAAGCGGTTTCAAAGGGTCAATTGCTTTATAAGCTTGATGATGCTGATGTCATTGCGCGAATGAAACAAGTAGACGCAGAATTATCCCTAGCCAAACTAAATGAATCCCGTCTCGCTGAATTGCTTTTGAGTGAGGCTGTTCGTCAAGAGGAATACGATGTAGCAAACACAAAATTACATTCACTTCTGGCCTCAGAAGAGCTTTTAAAAGTCGAGCAATCAAAAGCATCCATACACGCGCCCTTCAGTGGGATAATTGGAATTACCAAGGTAGAGGTCGGCTCGTTGGTTAGTCCAAGTACCCCTTTGGTAAACTTGCAGGACCAAGGACAGGTCAAAATTACATTTGAACTATCCGAAAAACACATTGCCAAAGTGGTCAAAGGAACACGAGTGTCATTCACTACTCCGGCAAATGAAGAAAAACAAACTGCCTTTGTAATCGCTACTGAATCAGGAGTAGATGCGCTGAGCAGAAGCATTACCATCCATGCAATTACGGACAACAAGAGTGGTGCCTTGAAAGCAGGGATGTCGGCGCAGGTTTATTTTTCTACCATCGCAGAAGGTACGAAAGGAATCACGCTTCCAACCGAATCCTTAATCCCCAGTGCCCAAGGCTATAGTGTCTTTGTTGTCAAGAATGGAGTTGCAAAAATATCTTCTGTAGCCATTGGAAACCGTACCGAATCAGATGCTTTGATTACTTCTGGTTTGGTAGATGGAGATACGGTAATGATTTCAAATATTCTTCGTACTGGTGAAGGAACTCCGGTTCAAGTAGTCACAGCAAGCTAATTCTAAACAGATAAGACTATGAACTTACCATCATTAAGTATAAAAAGGCCTGTGTTAGCTGGGGTGTTTTCCGCACTCATCGTGATCATGGGTATTGTAGGCTGGAAGTATCTCGGGATACGTGAATTCCCTTTGACAGAGCCGCCAGTGATCACAGCGGTCACATTTTATCCAGGAGCTAGTCCGGATGTGATCGCTTCCAAAATCACCAAGCCATTGGAAGAAGCTATTGCAGAGGCCAGTGGGGTGAGAACTATCTCATCGGAATCGAGAGAACAAGTGAGTATTATTTCCATTGAGTTCAATCGAGATATTGATCTTGAAGATGCATTGAATGACGTTCGCGATAAAGTTTCCAAATCGAAAAATCAGCTTCCAGCTGATGTTGATCCTCCAATCGTTGAGAAAGCAAGTTCGCCTGATAACCTGGTCGCATTTCTGGAAGTAGAAAGCGATACTCGGGATATTAAAGAAGTGAGTCATTTGGCCTCGACTGTTATCAAAGAGCGAATGCAATCTATTCCCGGTATTCAGAGTGTGAGTATTGTCGGTGAACACAAGTATGCCATGCGATTACGCTTTGACCCGATCAAACTCGCAGCTTTTCAGTTGACCCCTGAAGATATCCGGATTGCATTACACCGCGAAAACATGGACTTGCCTTCAGGAAGAATCGAAGGAACGAGCAATGAGCTGAGTGTGCGTACACTGGGAAGGCTTACTACTGCTGAAGAATTCAATAACATGATCATCAAACAGACCGGATCAACAGTCATCCAATTAAAGGATGTTGGTTATGCCGAGCTGGGTGAAGTCAATGAGCGCAACGCGATTATCAACGGAACTGATAAAGCGGATCGTGTGGGTGTCGGAGTTGCCATCCAGATTCAGCGCGGTGCAAATGCAATCCAGGTAGTAGATGAGTTCTACAAACGCTTGGATCAGCTTCGAAAGGACATTCCATCAGAGTATAGATTAATTGTGGGATTTGATTTTACAAAACCTGTTCGCGAATCTATCAAAGAAGTAGAAGAGACACTTTTCATTGCATTTGGATTAGTCGTGGTGATCATCTTTCTTTTTCTTCGCGATTGGCGTTCGACTATCATTCCTGTGCTCGCCATTCCTGTTTCTATTTTGTCTGCATTCTTCATCATGTATTTGTGGGGATTCTCTATAAACGTATTGACACTGTTAGGATTGGTACTCGCCATCGGACTTGTCGTCGATGATGCGATCGTGGTGCTGGAGAATATTTATAAGAAGGTAGAGGAAGGCATGACGCCTGTTCAAGCTGCCTTTGTAGGATCGAAAGAGATTTACTTCGCAGTTATTTCTACAACGATTACACTCGCAGCGGTATTTCTTCCGATAATTTTCATGGGCGGGATCAGTGGACAATTGTTTAAAGAGTTTGCTATTGTAGTATCAGGATCTGTCTTGGTTTCGGCCTTTGTAGCGCTGACACTTTCTCCAATGCTCAGTGCCTATTTATTAAAAAAGCAGCACAAGCCGAATTGGTTGTATCGAGTTACCGAACCCATGTTTGTGGGATTAAATAACGGATATGCCAACCTTCTGAATTCCTTTATGAAATATCGTTGGCTTGCCTGGGCATTCTTGCTCGGAGCAGGTGTGTTAATATTTTATGTAGGAAAAAAACTTCCTTCCGAATTAGCACCGGTTGAAGATCGCTCCAATATGATGTTGATCGCCATCGCACCAGAAGGTGTTTCCTATGACTTCATGAAGAAGAATATGGAGGAAGTTGGACACTATGTAAATGACAATACCGATGGTCTTTA
>JBBKWA010000210.1:0-7799 GCA_037968695.1 Saprospiraceae bacterium | reverse complement strand
TGAACCTTTATCTAGACCATAAGCGTGAAAAGGCGTAAATGATAGTACATCCTCTCCTATCTCTCGACCAGACTTATTGTTTTCCTCTTTTCCCTCTGGATAATCTGGAATATTCAATCCTAAAATAATATTATGTTCTGCAATTTGTAAATCACTTGAAAACAAAACGCGCAAAATTCCACTCCCACCTCGATTGTCAAGCGCCTTTCTTTTTTCGGACGTCAAAAGTTTATCATCTTCAAAAATAAATTCGTCAATGTAGTATTCATTGTCAATAGTTGGTTCTTTGATGGAGATATGGATGTGAGCAGGAATAATGTTGTTGGGATAGGGTGCTGGTCGAATGGTGTAAATTGAATAACCGCCATTTTCATCAGTTTTTACCCAACCACGAATATGTCCGTGCCGTTTGGCACTTTCGTTCATGCCCGGTTTTGGCGAATAGTATCCGTCGTTGTCTGTCTGCCAATAATAAATGATAACATTTGGTGCCGGCGTCTTACCGTCAATTTTATAAACCCTGCCCGTTACTAAAAGTTTTTGGCCTTTCTGTGGCCAACCTTCACTGGTGTCAATTGAGAAAATATTTGTTGGCATACCAACAAACATAAGTTCGCAACCATCACAACCACCACCAACTATTACTTTTGTATCGGTACTTATTTGTGTTGTTGAATTCGATTTAGTCTGTCCGTTACAACCTGTCAAACAGCCGAAGAGAATAATATAAAGTACAAAATGAATTAGTCGTTTCACTATAGCAATGTGTTCGTTTTGTTATCCGATACAGACAATTTTATTCTTTCATTTCCACCCTAATCAGCCGAATTGTTATGGTGTCACTTAAGTTTTCTACAGCATGAGGTGCTTCCGGGTCTTTCCAAATCGTCATTGGGAATACTAAAGGGTTGGGCAATTCACGCGTATCCAATATAACATTTCCATCCTTATCCCGATCAATAAAATCACCAGCTTCCATAATATAAATGACACTAGGCCATCTGTGATGATGTAGAGGTTCTAGTTCTTTGGGTGCAAGCGTTACTTCTAAGACTCTTACTTTGTCGTTTTCCAATAGAATCTTATGGTTTTTAGGGGCGGAAATTACAGCGTCTAACGCTTCAGGAAAATCATCTGGATTTCCAGCTTTGTACTGAATTGCTTGTTCTTCGGAATTTGAGATTTGTTCTTTACGTCTACCTTTTGAACTTCTGTTTCTTGCTGCTTGCAACTTTGAATAGAAAAAATCAAAGTGAACAAGAATACGACAAGACCTAATTGATTGCTTTTTTTCATTTGGGTTAGTTTTTAGTGCCTATGCTGATCCTTTTTCGGCTTTCCCGTTATTTTTCTTTCTCTGTTTATATCATTAGTCAACAATGTGGTATATAAAGTGCAGCATCCCTCTGGGTCCGATGATTTCATAGAGCTTTTTAGCAGCTGCCTTTTAACAATATATCAATTAGATTCTATTTTTATTGACGTCATCGAAAGTGAGCCGCCAATAGGCTTGTCGTTGAATAAAGTTATTTCTTCATTTTCTTCTTTCAATGCCAAGGCGTAAAGTAATGGGAGGTAATGTTCAGGTGTCGGAATGGCTAATTCAAAGGATTTGCCCTGTGATTTGAAATTGATAAGTTTTTGATGGTCTCCACTTATTATGTAACTTTTCATCTTTTCATTGGCTTCCATTGCCCAATCAAAAGCATATTGTTCGTTTAATTTATTCCAGGCCACCAAACGCAGATTGTGCACCATATTTCCACTTCCTATAATCAAGACGCCTTTTTCGCGAAGGCTGCTTATTTCCCTTGCTAATTCATAATGGTATTGAGGCGATTGGGTATAGTCAATACTCAATTGTATTACCGGTATATCTGCATTGGGGTAAAGGTGTTTAATTACGCTCCATGCACCGTGATCAAGACCCCATTTATCGTCCAGGCCGATTGCTGTTTTGGTAATTATGTTTTTGGTTTGTTGTGCCAGGTCAGGGCTTCCCGGGGCAGGATATTGAACATCAAACAACGCTTGGGGAAAACCACCAAAATCGTGAATCGTTTTAGGATTTTGCATCGCTGTAACATATGTGCCTTTGGTTTCCCAATGTGCCGAAATGCAAAGGATGGCATTTGGTCGGACGAGTTCTGCCCCTAACTTTTTGAATGCCGAAACAAACTCATTTTCTTCTATGGCATTCATAGGGCTGCCATGACCAAGAAACAGCACGGGCATTTTTTCCGTTCTGCCCAATGGTTCAGTGATTTTATTTAATTCGTTTAGTTTCATTGTGGCTGCAGTCAATGGCAATAATGCTAGTGTTTTTAAAAAATGTTTTCTTTTCATTATTCATGCATTAATATACGTACTGCTACCGATTAAATTTAATGTAGAGCCAATTATCAATTGAAATTTTACCTGCTCCAGCTATCGCAATTCCAACGTAAATAGCTGAATAAAGCATTGGCAATTCCTGTTTGCCAAATCCATCATTTGCATGTACTATAAATACGGCGGTCAACATGGTGATAAGCAAAGGAATAGCTGCAAATCGGGTAGCCAATCCCAAAATTAACAAGATCGAACAAAATACTTCTGAAAAAACGGCAAGTATCAATGATGCCGTTGCACCCACCCCAATAGGGTCAGCAAATTTTATCGGGTCGTCTCCAAACAAGTTATAAAATTTGCCGATGCCATGAGTCAACATAAAAATTCCGACCGCAAGGCGGAGTAGCAACAACACAAAATCAATATTTTTGGGATAACGGCCTGGATTGAAAATGTTTTTAATCATCATTGCTTTGGTTTAAATTATTCGGAATAAATCCGTTTTTCCAATTTGTAATTGGCGGAAAGTCTATTTAATAAAGTTTCACTTTCGTTTCTTGGTGTTCCCGATAGTGCGCCAAACGCTTTAGCCATGATCGGAAGATGTTTTGTGATGCGTGTTTCCCAAATCCAAACCTTCTTCAAAGAGCACCCTTGGCCTAATTTCTTTAAATCTGATCAAACAGATACCGGCTATTCTCTTTCCTTCAACCAACTTATGTTTAAACAATTAAGTTCAGTAACCCCCTAAGACTTTCTTGTTGACTTGAAGAGTGGCCTTCAATCCAACTATTTGGGTCATCACAGGAATTTTCATGTTGGTATAATTGGCATTAGCTTATCTATTAATTCGCGGTCGCCTGGGGTGTTGATTGGAGTGATTTGTTGTTTCTTTTTATTGATAGGATCCAGAGATACAACACGCCAAGAATTGCGGAAAGCACTGAGGCCACCAAGATCGATGTCTTTGCGTTGTGGAGATGCTCTGGCTGCGCATCGAAACCTAGTGTGGCTATAAAAGTAGACATGGTGAAACCGATCCCTGCTACAAGGGAGGCGCCAATGACATGGTGAATACTAACGCCATTAGGCAAGCATCCAAAATTGTACCGCAGGCCCAACCAGCAAGCACCGGAAATACCGATAAATTTACCAACGACCAGACCCGTAATAATACCTAATCCAGTTGGTTGTTGGAGGCTATGGATAAATGCGCTATAACCAAATACGACGCCGGCATTAGTCAACGCAAACAGCGGCAAGATGAATAAAGCTACCGGTAAGACCAGTGCATCTTCCCAACGACGCAAGGGTGTACTGGCGCCTTCTGCAAAATCGCGCATCTCTAATACTTGATCGTGGTCGCTTTTGCTACCGAGAACATCCACATCCTTTGATTTTGCCTGCATTGAGCTGATGGCAGATTTTGCTTTATTGAGCAACTTTCCTGAAGCTAACTTAGGTCTTGCGGGTACGGTTAAGGCAATAGCAACACCCGCAACCGTAGGGTGAACGCCGGACTTGAGCATGGCCCACCATGCAGCAACACCAATAAGTGCATAGAATATCGGCTGGCGAACGTCAGCATAGTTGCCTATGGCCAAAAACGCAATCAGTGCAAGCGCACTTGCCAGATGGATTATGGATATTTCCTGTGTGTAAAATATGGCTATAACCAGTATCGCACCGACATCATCGACAATGGCGAGGCCAACGATGAAAGCCAGCAGACTAACCGGTATATGTTTTCTCACAAGAGTAAGTACGCCTAGGGCAAACGCGGTGTCTGTGGCCATCGGGATGCCCCATCCAATCTGTGAATCAAGTGACCAATTGAATACGCTATAGATCAAAGCAGGACAAACCATTCCACCAATAGCACAGAGGATCAGCATCCGTCGATTATCAGATCGGGCGAGGTCTCCGGCAAGGACTTCCCGTTTGATCTCAAGACCGAGCAAGAAGAAAAAAATCACCATCAAACCATCATTAATAATGTGCTTGAGCGAAGCACTTAGTTCAAGGCCCCCTACAAAGAATCCTATCGGGGTGTGTATCAGCTCCTGATAGATTGAAGAATAAGCTGAGTTGGCCCACCAAAGGGCTGCGATCGTAGCGACCAGAAGCACTAGGCTGGAAGTGGTCTGGCCACGAATGAAACTGGAAATAGGATCATGGATATGTTCCAGTCCACGCTGCAATACGTTTTTAGGTTCTTTTGTCATATGAAGGAGTCGAATAGGCCCTAAAGAAGTGGCAGTTGATTATATCCCCAACTGATTCTAACGGTCGTACCATTTTAACCGCATGAAGTGATTTTGAGTTCAGGACAGGTAGTACTATTCATTAAAAGTACCTTTTATTACATAAGGACAGGTAGATCGCAAGGCATAATGTCTGGGCACTATCCGTCAGAAGGCTATAACGGACCTGCTGTATGGCATTCGTATGATACTAATGACCCGCACAGCACAAACAGCAACTCCAGTCTTTTTCGTCAGTAAGAGGCATTAAAAAATGAGGGTAATTCAGGAGGTGTCATGATAGCAATGTGTTCGTTTAATTTATTCCATGCTACCAAACGCAGATTGTGCACCATATTCCCACTTCCTATAATCAAGACACCTTTTTCGCGAAGGCTGCTTATTTCGCTTGCTAATTCATAATGGAATTGTGGCGATGGGTATAGTCAATACTCAATTGTATTACCGGTATATCCGCATTGTGGTAAAGGTGTTTAATAACGCTCCATGCACCGTGATCAAGACCCCATTTATCGTCCAGGCCGACGGCTGTTTTGGTAATTATGTTTTTGGTTTGTTGCGCCAATTCCGGGCTTCCCGGAGCAGGATATTGAACATCAAACAACGCTTGAGGAAAACCACCAAAATCGTGAATCGTTTTCGGGTTTTGCATCGCTTTAACCTATGTGCCTTTGGTATCCCAATGAGCCGAAATGCAAAGGATGGCATTTGGTCGCACAAGTTCTGCACCTAATTTTTTGAATGCCGAAACAAACTCATTTTCTTCAATGGCATTCATTGGGCTGCCAGGACCAAGAAACAGCACGGGCATTTTTTCCGTTCTGCCCAATGGTTCAGTGATTTTATTTAATTCGTTTAGTTTCATTACTGCTGAAGTTAGTGGCAATAATGCGAGTGTTTTTCAAAAGTGCTTTCTGTTCATTTGTCAAGCGTTCAAATAGTAACGGTTACGGATTAAATATACGGTATAGCTAATTATCAATTGTAATTTTAACTGCTTCTGCAATTGGAATTCCAAAGTAGATGGCAGAATAAAGCATTGGTAATTCCTGTTTTCCAAATCCATCATGTACATGAACGATAAAAGCTGTGGACTACATAGTCATAAGCATAGGGGTGGAGGCATATCGGGTAGCCATTTCCCAAATTAATAGCATTGAGCTATATTCTTTAGAATAGAAGTAAATGAGTATGAGACCGTTTTGCCAAGACCAAATTCGCTCTCATATCTATTGAATATTGAGTCAGCGATCGTTTACCTTAAAGTAAGTGCAACGTCAATTTTACTTTCTTTACTTTTGAAAGCATTGAGATACTTTTTATGGAGTCCATTATACCTCTTTCACTAAGCAATAAATGCACTATATGTTTTATCGTAAAACGTTTTATTTTATTTCAAATATTTATTAAGAAAAGCTATTTGTGCGTTACTGGATTTATCAAATATAGAACTTGGATAATATAATAGCCCGAAATGTCCACCGTCAATATCAACCCATTCTTTTGGTTGTGTAATGTTATTATATACAAATTGTGTCACTATTGGGTTCGCACCATTCATTTCGTCATTCGTTGCAACAACCATTAGTATTGGAGCTTTTAATTGGGCTGCAAATTGACCCAGGTTAAAATCATCGGGAACGTCAATGTTTGAAAATGAAACTACATTTTTCCAATTGGTGCCAAACCGACCACCATATTCAATAAACCAGTTATATGCCGTTAAGTCTGCTAATGCAGAAGGTGTTCCTTTTTGGTCTGTCGAAACTATGGGCATTTGTTCAGTCGTTGTATGCGGCATACTCTTTATATCCACAAGTAAAAGAGTTTCTTTTGCAAAAGCATATAAACTTCCACCTTTATCTTCTTTAGGAATTTCTTCCCCAAAAGCAGGAATCATAGAAATAACAGCTTTGACTCTATCATCAATAGTTCCAACCAGAAATGCCTCACGGGAACTCAAACTTGCCCCCCAAACAGCAATTTTATCAGCATCAATTTCGAGTTGGGTTGCTATAAAATCTATGGCATCAATATATCCTCTGGACTGTACCCATAAATTTATTTCTTGGCGCGGCTCGCCATCACTTATTCCTAAGTTTCGGTGATCATATAATGCGACCGCAAAACCTGCTTCTCTAAATTTTTCCGCATACTTATCGGCTGTCATGCCATTAATTGTGGTCGTAAATCCATGCGCCATAATAACGACAGGACTTATGCTTGATTTGTTATTGGGCAAATAAAGCCTTCCTCTAAGTGTTGCCCCTTGCGAAGTAAATTCAATGTTTCGATACATAATATTTTCAGTTAAATTAGACCCAATGTTTACTTTAGGGCTTAGGTAATTACTAATGGCTAGTATATTTCCTAATAAGATAACAATTAGGATATTGATTAATTTTTCTGGTACGTTCATTTTATTGGTGTTTTATATTTCTAAGTCGATATCAATCTGAATAACTCCCTATTTTAATGGCGCTTATTTTTTAGTTAGCATAGAATTAGTTTAACCAATTAACTAAACCTTGCTTCTGAGATTCAAATCCGGTTTTACTGGGAAATAAGGTGCTCATCTCAATAATTTCAAGTTTACTATTAAATAATTTTCCTGATGTGGTCCACCAATCACGAATGTGATCAGTCTCAGTGTGTTTTGAATGAGCCTCTTTATTGCGAAACACTTCGAAAATATAAAATACGGTAGAATCACGCTTGTCCTCCATGACTTCATAACGAAAACAGTCAGGTTCTTTGACAGTAGCTTGGGCAACTTTTAGCAACGCATTTTTAAATTGTATGATGCTATCAGGTTTAGCATGTAATGTAACAAAGAGGGAGTACATTGAGTCAGCCTGCATAGCAGTATTTACATTATTATTGGTTGTTTCTGAAAATGAAAAAAGTAGAGGTATAACCAGTAGTAGGGAGAAGCAAAATCTATTCATGATAGGACGTATTTGGTGTAAATTTCGTTTAATGTTATGCCTGACTTAACGGCACTTGGCGTTGGCAGGCTTTTAATCCGCAAGCAAGTCTGCCTGCCCCAAGTTAAATTAATTACTTGGTTGTTTCTATTCGCACTGTCCGTCCACAATTGCAAAACTCGTATTGTCGCCAGTTATTTTATTACGGGTAATATTCATAATGCCGAATGACGGTCCATTTTAATTCGTTATACTGATCAAACATTTCTTCCTTATC
>JBBKWA010000209.1:0-18134 GCA_037968695.1 Saprospiraceae bacterium | reverse complement strand
ATGCGTTTTATCTTTCCTTTTTCAACAAGGATATCAGTTTCTTCGAGCTCTCCTTTGGTGATCGTAAGTACAGTTCCGTTTCGAATGAGTAAGTCACCCGATGGTACCTGAGCATGGATTCCTGCGCTGAGGAATAGGAAAGCAAGTAGGATTAATTTATTCATATCGTTGTAAAGTGATTAAGCTTATTATTCTGGTTTGTCAGTACGTTGTCCGGTAACTTTAAAGGACCCAAACTCTCCGACAGCTACGGTGCCGTCTAAAGTGTCAGCATCTATTTCGAGATCAAACTCAAGTTTCATCATTTGTCCGCCGAGGTCTATGTCAAAAGTGAAAGCAATCGAGTTTCCTTCAATGACAATATCTTCCAAATCACCATTCCCGCTGGACGCCATGTCTTGACCAGTAATTGTTCCAATCACATCACCGTCTGATGCCTTGAAGTGGAACGTACCTTCTCTTTTTTGATCGGGAGAATCAATAGTGTAGGTCCATGTCCCTTCGACTAAGTTTAATGAAGTCAAATTTTCTTTACTGTTTGCTTTCTTCTTTTCTTTTATTTCATATTTGTATAGCGCGCCTTCCACAATCATATATTGGATTGCAGCTTCATCTTCAAATATTGGTTTCGTGGTCACCATCAGGTTCGCCATTTTTCCGGCTTCTACAGTACCGCAATATTTGTCGATTCCCAGAAGTTTGGATGGTTTGGTGGTCAGTGCTGCCAATGCATCATCAGCACTCAACCCATTTTCAATCATCAATTTGATATTCTTCACGAAGTCACCTTTCTTAAGGTTCATTGTGCCAAATGAGAATGTAATCTTTTCCTTTGCGAGAACACCTGCTTGCTGTCTGTGTGCTAGTAAGCTTTCGGCCCGTCGTTTTTCAAATGCTTCTTTTTCGATATCTACAATAACCGGTTCTGCAACAGCAACTGTATCAGTAGAAACTGATGCTGTGGAATCTGCTGGAGTCGTTTTAGCATTATCAGAAGATTTTGGTTTTTCTGCTTTGTCTTCAGGAAGTGCCATTGACAAGACAAGTGATAAATTTTCCGATTTGAATTTGGTGGGGTAGTACCATGCTTCTTCAGCACTGGCAATAACCATTTTCATCCCGAGCTCATTTTGTAAAGCAATAGCGCGACTTATACTTTTTGCATCGGAGGCTCTGAAGTATACAGGCATTTCCTTTTTTACGACCGGGAGGAGGGCTTCATGGGCACGATTATATTTAGGTCTTGAGACAAAAGACGCACTTTGATAGGAAGATTGATGGGCCATTAACTGGGTCGCGTTTTGATATAGCTCGCGCCATTTCGCCATGATGCCTATGAGTGTTTGAGGATAAGCGCCTCTTGCGCCGGACCATTGACCATACATTGAAATATTTTCTTTCCAAATCATTTGATCAGCTTCATTACTTGACAATATGATGACGGCACCCATTCCCGGCAACATCCTTCCATAAGGAACAACATGTGCCAATGCAAATCCTTGTTCACGCCATTCACCAATGGATTTGTCTTTGGGGTCAAACGAGGACCTGATAGTGTTAAAAGGTGTGATGCCTGCCTCTTCCAGTGAGGTATTACCTTCCTCGTCAAATTTTGGGCGTGATCGATTGCCTTGAGAATTGTTATTGTTATCCGACTCAGGATTTTTTACCCCGATATAGGAAAATGCATCGATAAAAGCGGAATAGACATAAAGGCTGTCTGCGGCAATGCGGTAGGCATCTGCAGGAATCTTTACTTCAGGGCCTATCGCAGTAATCAATCCATCTCGAAGGATGACTGTTCCTTTTGTTGGGATTTTTCCCGGAGCCGAAACGATGGTAGCATTTTGTAAAGCGATGCATCCGGTAATTTGGGGCATATTATCCTCTACAGGTTGCGCAATAATGACCAGAAAGGTGGAAAGGACAAAACCAGAAATCAGGAGTATTTTCCTCATGTATTCAAAATATTAATTGTTGTGGAGACACAAAGTAGAAAAAGAAATTAACCTGTCCCATAGTATAGAAGAAGTCGGTGTATGAATCGACAAAGAAGGCCAATGGGCATTATTATACTGCATTATGTTAGGGTTGGACTTGTAGTGTACCTAAGTGTATTGGGTTTTTAAATAGGTGATTCTATTAAGTTAGACCATTTTAGGTTCTTGTTTATTGAATGGGAAATGATGATTTTCGTCGCTTATCATGACAGTCTGAAATCAGGCGAAAATAGGCTGCGACAGTGAATTATCTGAAATCCTACATTAGATTCATAAATTCTTCTAATTTTGGTCATTGCATAATTAAACATTAATGACAAACCATATGAATTTTCCTGACGATCTCAAATACACATCTGAACACGAATGGGTCCGATTTACTGGCGCAAAAACTGATGACGGCCGTCAGATAGCCGAAATTGGGATTACTGATTTTGCGCAAGGTGAGCTTGGGGAGTTAGTTTATATTGAAGTTGATACCATTGGTGATACGATTGATAAAGATGCCGTTTTTGGTACTGTGGAAGCTGTAAAGACTACTTCTGATCTTTTTATGCCCCTGAGTGGTGAAGTGCTCGAGTTTAATAATGAGCTTTCTGAAGATGGTGGTGATAACCCTGGTGTGGTCAATTCCGATCCGTATGGTGCCGGCTGGATTGTTCGGATAGCCTTAACGGAGGAAAGTCAGATTGATATGCTTTTAGGCGTCGGTGCTTACAGAGAACTGGTTGGTGCTTAATTAAGCGAAAAGCGAAAAGTGAAAGGCACTGGCCTTCGGGCAGATTTTATTGTGCTGTATTTCCTTGATCTTCTTTAGCCGTTAGTCTGTTTCTTCTTTTTTACACAATTCCTCTTCATTGTGACTAATGATCGTTCAAGTCAGGTTATTCGATGGCTTCCTGCCATTCTTTGGGGCACGCTAATATTTATTCTGTCGCTTATGCCTGGAGGGCAAAGTGACCTGATGTTATTTGGGATACCTCATTTTGACAAGATAGGGCACTTCGGAATGTATGCTGTTTGGGCACTCCTGGTCTATTATGCTTTTTCCGGTCTTTTCGTTTTTAATTCCCGCCGCCCTCACGATCTATCGGGAGGGGCGGGATCTGCGCTGCGCTTCGATTTTCGCAATGCGTTTTTCATTTCTATGCTGGTGGTTGGTCTGATTGGGGTCGCCTTAGAATTTGCACAGTTCTATATTGCACGCAACAGAAGTTTTGAAGTAGCGGATATGGTGGCAAATGCCGGAGGGGCAATCGTTGGGGCATTCGCGGGATGGAAAGGAAAAAGACTCCTGAAGCAATAGGTATTAAATAAGGAAGCCAAACCGGTTTCCCAGCTTGGCTCACTAATTAGGCTATTCTATAGCTGCCTTAATGGGTGTGTTAAAGTTGTGCAACCTTTTTTGCTAAACCTGATTTTAGGTTGGCTGCTTTATTTGCATGGAAGAGGTTTCTCTTCGCTAATTTATCGATCATGCTAACCACTTTTGGCAAAAATTTCTCTGCCTCTACTTTGTCGGTCATCTCCCGTAACTTCTGGATAGAGGTACGTGTAGACTTCTTGTAATAGCGGTTACGAAGACGCTTTATAGCATCCTGTTTGATTCTTTTTTTGGCGGATTTATGATGTGCCATACTTTCTTTTCTTTAAAAATTGGACGGCAAAGATAATGTTTTCCATGATACTCGGAATACTTTTCTCAGTTTATTGCTGTATTGGCTGGCCGTCAGGAGGAAGATACAAGACTTTACGAAACCTTCCTGCCTGTCAGGTGAATTACATGCAAAATGACTAATAAATAGTCCAAATATGGACGTATATTTGGGCAATGTATGATAAAGCAGTCCTTCACCTGGATTTAGACTCTTTTTTTGTGTCTGTAGAATGCCTTCGGGACAGTAGCTTAAAGGGCAAGCCGCTCATCATTGGGGGCATCGGGGGTCGTGGGGTAGTGTCTTCCTGCAGCTATGAGGCAAGGCGCTATGGTGTCCATTCCGCGATGCCGATGAAGATGGCACTGCGTTTATGTCCTCAGGCCCTTGTGCTCCGTGGGGACATGGATGCCTACACGAAGCATTCCATGCTTGTTTCCGAGATCATTGATGGGCAGGCTCCGGTTTTTGAAAAAGCCTCTATCGATGAGTTTTATCTCGATATCAGCGGGATGGACAGGTATTTTGGCTGCTATAAGTGGTCAGCGGAATTACGAGAGCATATTATCAAAGAGTCAGGGCTTCCTATATCGTGTGCGCTATCGGTCAATAAACTGGTCTCTAAAGTAGGTACCGGTGAAGCTAAACCGAACGGTATGCGCGAGATACGCTCCGGAGAAGAGCGCGAATTTCTTGCTCCGCTCTCCACCGCGAAGATTCCAGGGATAGGTAAAGAGACCTATAAGAAGCTCAGTTTTATGGGTGTGCGGACGAATCGTGTGCTCCGTGAAATTCCCCACACCTTGCTGGATCGTGAGTTTGGAAAAATGGGTCGCTATCTGTCGGAGAGTGCCAATGCTATCGATCGTCGCCAGGTCATTCCCTACAGTGAGCAAAAATCAATGTCCAAAGAGCGCACCTTTAGTGAGGATACATTGGACATGGCATTTATTCGCAGTATGCTCGGTGGAATGGTCGATGAGCTTGCTTTCGATCTCCGTCAGGATGCGAGGCTCACCAGTTGTATCACGGTCAAAATACGCTATGCCGATTTCAACACCTTTACAAAACAACGTCGCATAGCTTATACTGCACAGACACGTACGCTCATCGCCCATGCCCTCGAACTTTTTGCTGATGTCTACGAACGCCGCCAGCTTATTCGCCTGATCGGCGTCAAGTTTAGTGGCCTCGTCAATGGCAATATCCAACTCGATCTCTTTGATAATACGGAAGAAGAAATTTCATTGTTCCAACAACTTGATCATATCCGGAGACGATGGGGTAAAGGATCGATTCAATGGGCAAATTTTACCATGAAAGGGAAGCGTTAGACATTAGACGCCAGATATCAGACGCTAGACGCCAGATATTAGACTTGGGGGATTCGAAGGAGGTAGCGGAAGTTAAAAACGCTTTCACCAAAAAACCTCACCGGGTCACAAAATCGCTAATTAGGGACACTAGATATGGGGTGGAAGATTTTAGGTGTAGAAGCGATATAATTAGTAAGGAATTTTATCATTAAAGAGAATATAGCTGTCATGGGAAAGCACAATTTTAAGGAGTTGCAGATTTGGCAACAGGCAATGGAAATAGTAGTTATTGTTTACACAATTTCCAAAGACTTTCCTAAGGAAGAATTATATGGTTTGTCAGCACAACAAAGGCGATCAGCCGTTTCAATTCCTTCTAATATAGCGGAAGGATGTGGCAGAGGAACGGATCCACAGCTCGTTCAATTTTTAAACATAGCGCAAGGATCTGCCTATGAATTAGAAACACAGATATACGTAGCTATAAGGCAGAATTATTCTGATAAGGACAAGCTCGAACATGTTTTGTTAAAAATTAGTGAACTCCAAAAGATGATTAATGGATTCAAAAATAAATTTGTCTGAACACTTAATCCAGAATCTAATGTCTGGCGTCTAATGTCTGGCGTCTAGTATCTGGCGTCTAGTATCTGGCGTCTAGAGTCTGAAGTCCAAAAAATCACTTCACAAAATACACCACCTTGGTAAGGAACTTTGTAGAATCCGTTTCATTTTGTCCATCCGTCATATAGGCCTCAAGAAATGGGGGAGCAAAAGCCGCATTATTATCTTTTAGGTAAGCTTCAATGGCAACGTGTGCTTTTCGAATACCATGATGCCCGCCAATATAATCTGTCGTAACATAATAAGCAGCAGGCAGCGTGATCATTTCTATACCTTCCGGAAGCGTTTTTACACCACTGGTATAGTTTATGGCAACGACCATATCAGTAGTCCCCTTTTCAACATTCCAATCGTAAAACATAGCCATCGGAGCGCCTGCAAGTTTTACAGCTTCAAACTCAAGAAGACGCAGGAGATTTTCTAAATTAAAATCATAAAAAGGAATCACTTCCGCGAACGGAACTGTACCGCGAATGCCAAAGTATTGACCACCCGGAAAATGTCCTGTGTCGATACGGTAAACAACCGTATCCGTATTTGATTCAACAAGTCTTTTTAGATTAACCAGCCCGGCTTCATAATCAGGACCAATCATCTCATCATAGTTCATTATCATCCCAAAGATTCTACCTGCAAAACCATTATCTCCTCGCAACCCCCAAGTGACTTTAGTAGCTTTAAGCGTGTCCTGAAGATTGAAATAAGCAGTAGAAACATCGTTTCCAAAAGGCATATCAATTTTCAGATCAGTCAGTACCCGTTTTTGAAACTCTAACATTGAGATAGTTTGCTCCCCACTACCTAGTATTTCACCATCCCATCGGTAACCAGAACCAACAGTTCCTTCCGTTCCATAATATTCAATTCGGAGGGTGGTGTCTTTGCCAACCCAGGGTGACCAATCTTGCATTTTTTTTGCAGAACTTATATATGGCCAAACCTGATCAACGCCACTGGAGATAACGATTGATCGATTAACATTGTATGATTTTGGCCCCACAAGTCCTAAAACAATGGTTACGGCAACCAGTATGCCCAAAGCAAGTAAGATGTATTTAATAACTTTCATCAAAGTTTAAATTTAGATCGCAAAGTTAAAGAAAGACATACAAAACATGTAATCCAATTCTACTTATAATTTCAGTATTATTGACACCTGTAATCATAGAATGCATATAAAATGGCTATTCACTTTCATTTTTTCAAAACTTTTCTCGTCTTTCTGCTTCTGTTAAATAGTATAGGATGTACTGATCAGAATGGAACATCATCCCAACAAATAGAGCGCCCTTACCAGCCATGGGCTTTTAGATCCGTGCTTGATGATCAGCCCAGAATGCTTACGCTTGCACTTCACGATGATGTTTGGGTAGCTTACCACACTGACAGCTGTTCGCTTTATAAAGTATGGAAAGGGTCTGTCCATTTGCAAGGTGCAGTGTATGACAATGCCCATGGACCTCAACCCATTTCTATCGGCGATGCCTGGATAATCAATCCATTTAAAAATCCATGGAGCGTGATGCGTGGCGAAGAAGAGATTTTGAAAGAAGTCCAATACCTGGGACATGTTTTTAAAGATGGAAGTGTAAGCTTGCGATACAACCTCATCTGCAGCGATGGCAGCCATATTCAAGTGGAGGAGAACCCAGAGTTTCTGGAAAAAGACCACCAGCATGGTTTTGCTCGAATTTTTACAATGCACAATGTGCCGGTGGGGGCAGTAGTGAGTGTCGCACAACGTGTAAGTTCTATTGCACTTCCTCAAAATTTATTAACCAATGGTAGTTGGCATGTAACCTCTGAAGTAAAAGAGGTGCTCAAGGGAAAGCATGTGCTGACATTAGATGGCCGGCTTATTCTACTGCCTTCGGAAGAAACTTATTTCCAAGTATACTTCGTAAATCAACCAACCATACCAAATAGTCATTCAGCAGGTAATGATCTTGCTGATTCATTGCCTTTGGGACAACGCTTGATTGGTGTTAATGACTGCAAGACATGTCATAATGAAAAAGTGCAGACAATTGGTCCTTCCTATAAGCAAATCGCAGAGCGATACCCGATGAACGAAGAAACCGTGATCAGCCTTGCCAACAAAGTTATCGCGGGAGGTTCAGGTTTTTGGGGAAGCCCGGCCATGAGTCCGCATCCCGAACTTTCTATAGCGGATGCCCGCGAGATGGCGCGTTACATATTGTCACTTGATACTACAGATGCAGCTCAGCAAGGGAAGGATAAATTATCTGCGAAAATACTAGCTTCGGAAATCACAGAAGTGAATAATATACTTCCCGGATTGCTTGTCGAAGTTTGGACTGATCAGGAAGGATATAACAAATTGCCAAACTTTCCTTTGAGCAAAAGAGGAGAACAAGCTGGCATCATTATCGATTTTCATGGGTTGGATGCTACAGGATTTGGCAGACTGGCAGAAGATTTTGTGTTGCGTGCAAGAGGGTTTCTTTATGCAGCAGCGGATTTAAAGACAAGCATAAGGATTTTAAGTGATGATGGATCACGTGTCACGATGGATGGACAAGTCATACTGGATAATGATGGTCTACATGGAACAGAAATGAAAGAGGTGGCGCTTTTCTTAAAAAAAGGTTTTCATCCCATTCTAGTGGATTATTTCCAGGGGAAAGGAGGCAGGTATCTTTCATTGGAATGGAAGCCGGATGGTGCTTCAGAGTGGACAGCCATACCTTCAGAAGTGCTGATTCATTCGGCCGACGACCACAATATTTTAGAAGGAAAATCACTGGCTATGGCTTTAGGAAAAGTTGTTCCAGGGGATCAGTCTGCTTTACTAAGTGTGCATCCATCCTATGATCTCTCACAAGCCAGGCCTAATGACTTTTTACCAAAGATTGGCGGTATGGACTTTTTATCTGATGGGACTTTGGTGGTGAGCGTTTGGGATCCTTCAGGATCAGTTTATTTGTTAACAAATGCAGCATCAGGGATACCCGAAAAAATTGGCGTAAAACGAATTGCTTCCGGGCTTGCAGAGCCTTTAGGGTTAAAGGTGATTAATGATACCATTTATGTGATGCAAAAACAGGAACTCACCAGACTTGTTGATGTGGATGGTGATCAAATCATTGATGAATACCAATGTGTCAATAATAGCTGGCCTACCTCCGCTAATTTTCATGAGTTTGGTTTTGGCCTTGCAGAGAAAGAGGGAGACCTTTTTGCTACACTCGCGATAGCAATTCAACCTGGAGGTGCTTCCGGATTGAATCAGATGTCCAGCCGTGGAAAAGCAGTTCGATTTGATTTGCCGACAGGTGATTTGCATTATGTCGCCAGTGGTTTTCGTACACCAAATGGTATTGGCATTGGTGTAGATGGCGAACTCTTTGTTGCAGATAATCAGGGTGACTGGCTGCCGAGCAGCAAAATTCTTCACGTTACACAGGATGCCTTTTTCGGATCCCGGGCGGTTGACTTTGATGGCACAGCAATTATGCAAGAAAAACCGCCGGTGGTTTGGCTTCCGCAGGATGAAATTGGGAATTCTCCGTCAACCCCGCTATACATGCAGGATGGTCCCTATGCGGGACAGATGATTCATGGGGAAGTAACCCATGGTGGAATTAAAAGAGTTTTTGTTGAAAATGTAAACGGAGCCTATCAGGGTGCCGTATTTAGATTTACACAGGGACTGGAAGCAGGTGTTAATAGAATGGTGTGGGGACCCGATGGCGCATTGTATGTGGGTGGTATCGGGAATCCGGGTAATTGGCAACAAACGGATAAACTATGGTATGGTCTTCAAAGACTTAAATATAATGAGCAGCCGACTTTTGAGATGCTTGCTGTTCGGGCAAAGTCCAATGGCATAGAAATTGAATTTACACAGCCCTTAAGAGAAGGGGAAGGCTGGAATGCTAAAGATTGGGAAATAAGTCAATGGCGGTATCGTCCAACGGCAGATTATGGTGGACCCAAATTGGACAACAAAACATTAATGGTTCGATCGGTATCTGTTTCTGAAGACAGAACAAAAGTATCCCTCAAGTTGAATGGTATGCTTCCAGGGCATGTCCTGTATGTTCACATAAACGATGCATATATAAGTGACAATGGGCTCCCATTATGGTCAACTGAAGCATGGTATACAATGAATCAGATTCCCTCCGGGTCCCCAGTCACTATCAGCCCCACGCCGCGCTTGCAACACAACACATTAACTACTGCTGAAAAGAATGACGGTTGGCAGTTATTGTTTGATGGGAAAACAACCAATGGCTGGCATAATTTTAATAAGTCGACTATTGGAAAGAGCTGGGTCGTCATAGATGGAACCTTGATGCTTGATTCACGCAAAAGCCCAGATGGTCATTGGCAAGCTCCAGATGGTGGAGATATTCTCACAACGGAAGCGTATGAAAATTTTGAATTTAATATAGAGTGGAAAATTTCACCTTGTGGAAATAGTGGGATTATCTATAATGTTGTTGAGTCTGAAAAATATAGCTATCCCTGGCTTACCGGTCCGGAGATGCAGATTTTAGATGATGCATGTCATCCGGATACAAGGTATAGTTCGCATCGCGCCGGGGATCTGTATGACATGATCCCTTGTAGTTATGTGACGGTCAAGCCTGCCGGTGAGTGGAATAAAGTAAGATTAATAAAAAGCAATGGATATGTTGAACATTGGTTAAATGGTGTAAAGGTGGTTGAGTTTGAAATGAATACCGAGGCGTGGTTTGCCATGATAAAGAATTCAAAGTTTAAGGATATGGAAGACTTTGGGCGTGCTGCTTCAGGAAAAATATCCTTGCAGGATCATGGCGATAAAGTCTGGTTTAGGAATATTAAAATAAAGCGATTTTGAATCCAAAAACGGAAACTACTTTCGCTGTTTTGCAAAAGGATGATTATTTAGGATAAATTGGGGGCAACCGACCACCTTCATCGTATCATCGAATAATCAGCAGCTCTTCAGCGTTAATGAGTGAGGTTTTGTCGCAAAAAGTATAATCATCAGAAGGTTAAGACACCGTTAAATTTAGAAAGGAACCTTCAATGGTTGTAGATTTGCATCTTCCTGTATGAGTAAAAAAGCAATTTGGTTGATCATCATTCTGATGACTATTGGACTTCTTGGATCGAGCTTGATTCAAGTGTATTGGTTCAATTGGTCTATGGAACAACAGGAAACCAGATTTGAAACCAGTGTTTTCGAGGCCTTAAATAATGTAGAAGAACGCCTCACTGCCAGTGAAGCTATTGCGCCACTTGAAATCCTGAATAGCATGAATCATGCGCCCTCCGCGATGATTCAAAAAGAGATGGCTGAGTTTATTGAAGAATCGGGGATGTTGAATACTGAGATGAATAGAAATCTCGAGGCGATCAATGACAGTATGTTTTCCTCAGAATTGCTTGGCTCCCTTCTAGACAGCATGGATAACTGGCGAAGACAAAGCACCTATTGGGAGATGTGGGACGAACAAAGGCGATACAATCCCCCACATATTTCAGAGCGGATAAAGCCAAAGAAGCTGGATTATTTGATAAATGAAGAACTAGAGAATCGTGGAATCAATCTGCCCTACCAATATGGTGTAATTCAATCCACCGATAGTAGCTTTATCATTATCAATGGAAATTATGTGGTTGGGAGTACGGATGATTCGGAAGCAACACATGCCAGTGACCCCAATTCAAGAAGTCTCTTCAACTCAAAGTATCATATTGCTTTGTTTCGAAGCGATCTAAAGAAGTCACCTGGATGGCTCACGCTCCACTTTCCCAATAAAGCAGGCTGGTTATGGTATTCTTTACTGCCAACGATGTTGTCCGCCGTGTTATTTACATGCCTGATTCTTTTTTGTTTTAGTTATACCATTTATGTGATCTTGAGGCAAAAGAAAGTTTCGTCCATGAAAACGGATTTCATCAATAACATGACTCATGAATTTAAGACACCTATAGCCACAATTTCATTGGCAGCAGATTCTATTGCAAGTCCAAAAGTTATCTCTGATGAGGCCAAGATTAATCGATTTCTTGGGATTATACAGCAGGAGAATAAGCGAATGCTCCGACAGGTGGAGAAAGTGCTTCAAATGGCACAGATGGATGAAAAAGACTTTCAGCTTAAAATTTCCCAGGTCAATATGCACGTTGTGATACAACAGGCAGTAGATCATTTGAGTCTGCAGGTACAGCGGCGTGATGGGCAGATCGCTGTAGATCTGGAAGCGGAGCAACCAATGATTGAAGGAGATCATACACACCTTTCCAATCTGATATACAATATGTTGGACAATGCCAATAAGTATTCAGAGGGTGCTCCAGAGATCTTGATTCGCACGAAGAATGTTGCTGATGGCATAGAAATAACAGTTTCTGACAAAGGAATAGGGATGTCTAAAGAAGATCAAAAGCATATCTTTGATAAATTCTACAGAGTGCACACCGGAAATGTTCATGATGTGAAAGGCTTTGGATTGGGACTGAGTTATGTAAAAGCAATTGCCCTTGCCCATAGGGGAACGATTAATGTAAAAAGTGAATTCGGAAAAGGAAGTGAATTTTCTCTTTATCTTCCGGTCTATCATAAATACCCAAAGTGACATTGCATAGCTATCTTTTGTACTGAACTTGAAAATTGATAAACGTATGTCAGGTAATAAGATCCTTTTAGTAGAAGATGACCAGAATTTTGGGGATGTATTAAAGTCCTATCTGGAAATGCATGATTATGAAGTTATATTAGCTTCTGACGGTATTATGGGTTTCGAAAGATATCGCAATGGTTCTTTTGATTTATGCATTTTTGATGTCATGATGCCGCGTAAAGATGGTTTCACATTGGCTAAAGAAGTGCGGGAAAATGATAAGGAAATGCCGATTATTTTTTTGACTGCAAAAAATCTAAAGGAAGATATTCTTGAAGGATTTAAAATTGGGGCAGATGATTACCTTTCCAAACCATTTAATTCCGAAGAACTCCTCCTGCGTATTCAGGCAATCCTAAGAAGGGTCAATAAAGGTGCTGAAAAAGAAGACGAAGTAAAGGAGTTCCTGCTAGGGAAATACCATTTTAACTATCCCCTGCGCGTCCTGACGTATAAAGGAGATAACGGAAATGAAAAAGAAAAACTTTCGCCTAAGGAAGCGCATTTATTGAAAATGTTTTGTCAGCATAAGAATGATGTCTTAACCCGTTCGGAAGCGTTGGCGAAGATATGGGGTGAAGACAATTATTTTACCGCCAGATCAATGGATGTCTTTGTCACCAAGTTGAGAAAGTATTTAAGCAAAGATTCGAATCTTCAGATCAGCAATATTCATGGCAACGGATTTCGGTTGATTGAAAAGGACCAGGTGGAGGATTGATGTCAGAACTTAGACTCCAGACATCAGACACAAGACATAGACTCCGGACAGTTGATAACAGATTCCAAAACATTCTGCTATTCAGTCCTTTTTTATTAAGCTGCTCTTCTGCCTAAATCTACCCAAAGACATTTCAATCAAAGCTGCATTGGCGTGGAGTTTGATTTTTTTTGCTTTCCGCTTAAGCGGAACTCTATGCTCTATGCTCCCCACCTACTGCATCAAAGACTCTTCGTTATAGTCTCCGCGCAAGGCTCTGAATCGCTTTCTGGCATCAATAGCAAAAGTACTGTCTGTATACTCCATGAAAATCCTTTCATAACAGGCCATTGCTTTTTCAGGATCCTTTAACTGGTTTTCATACAATTTAGCTTGATTATAAAGCGCATTGTCAGCACGGATTTCTTCCGGAAAATCATCAATTATTTCCTGATACAATGCCTCTGCCGCCAGGTAGTTTCGCTTCTTCTCATATAACCTTGCTTTGAGATAGAGAATATCATCTTTGAGTCCGTGTTCGGAATAGACATTTCCAATGATGGTCAACTTTTCAATCGCATCATCCAATTTGTTTTGAAAAATCAACAACTCTGCTTGCGCAAATTCAGTCATCGCATGGGCGTTGCTGTCCAGTCCAAGATTGTCCATAATGAAGATGCTCAGATCAAGGGCATCATTGGCGATCAACTTAGAGGTGGATGTTTTTAATATATCAAATTGCGTCTGAGCCCATTCAAAATCGCCGTTAAAGTAGGAGAGTTTGGCATTTCTAAAACGCGCGTCCTGACCGATTAAATCTTCAACAAATGCTTTGTCTATTTGCGAGTACAACAGTGTCGCTTCCCAGACTTCTCCAGACATCAGATAGTAATCACCCAGGTCAAGTTTTGCATTCGCTTGTATATAGTTGTTGATGCCTTGAAGATTTACGACTTGCTCCAATAGTGAAATCGCTTTTGGTAGGTCATTGATGAATATGGCTTCAAGTTTGGCGAGCTCGGAAACAATCAACGCCGTACTTGGATTGATTCCATTGACCTCAATAAAAACCAAATACTCGGCTTCTAATTCACGAAGTTGTTCAATCGAATAACTGTAATCGTTCGTAATTTTTTTACGTTTTGTAGCCAGGCTTGAGCGTTTCGCTTCAAGATAATACGGTGAACCCGGACTTTGGCTGGCCAAAATATATTCGTATCCATCAATGGCGGTATCATAATCACTGTCATTGGCAGCGATCTGGGCAAGTCTGTAAACTCTCAGGCCATTTTCTTCCAGTCGTTTATCAAGCGCTTTTGCCTGTCGCATGGCTTTGCTATAATCTTTTTGCTGGATGAATACCCACCCCAGTAATTCCGGGAAATAATCTGTCTCTGGATAGTCTTGTATAAAAAGATAGGTCTGTGACAGCAACTCATCATAATCTTCTTCTGAGAGCGATTGTTGCAACATGTTTTTGATATTCTCGATTCGCGCGGGGTTGGCCTGTAAGGAGTATAAATACTGCTCAATCATTTTTGGGATATCGCCATTGCGCTGATAGAGATTGGCCAATTGGTAAGAGAAGATGCCAGGTTTGTCAAGAAGTTTTTCCCCTTTTTCATAGGTTTCAATCGCCTCGTCATATTTGGCTTGCCCTAAAAATGCATTTGCCAACCGGGTGATGGCATCAATTCTGGCAGGCAATTTTTCAATCGCCATCCGGTAGGAGTTTTGTGCTTCATCATAATCTCCTATTCGCTCCTGAACATTGCCCAGGGTCACCAACATACTGTAATCATTGGGGTCAGCAACCATTTGTTTTTGGATTTCTTTCTCCGCCAGATCAAACTCCTTGAGCGCCAATAAACACTCAATATACTTGTTGAAATAGACGTAGTTATTATTCTTCTTGGCGGTTTCATGCAGCTTGAAATATAAATCAGCTGCTTTTTGATATTCCGCTTCCAGATAGTACTGATCAGCCAGTTTTGGGTTTTGGCCATAGCCTTGTACAGTCATTATCAGGAAAAGAAAAGAGAATAGTAGACTAAACTTCATTTAAATTATTGTGCTAAGTAGCTTAAACGCAAAGCTAAATGTGAAAGTTGCTCTTTTGGTACGTTCCGGCCCCAAAGTAAATGAAAAAGATGGCCAGGGTATAATTGGGTTTGCATTTACTAGGGATTCTAGTTGAGGAGGGATAGCATCAGGGACTTCAACCTGGATGTAAAGTGATTTTAAACCGGATTAAGATTGGACGTTTGTCGTATCCTGTTTATAGCTGCGCAAAATGAGTAGGATGTTACATTAACATATATTATTATGATATATGTATATAATAGATTATCAGTTATTAAGATTAATTTTAGCGGAATATTTCATTCAATTATTACAAGTTCAGCGCTGTTATCTGAAATAAACAACATCTATTGGATCTAATATTTTGTTTGGTTTTAAGGATCACAGTTGATTATTTGGCAATATCGGAGGCTATTGTCCGATATAGGAGGTATTTTTGCCCTACTATTTTCAACAAACAGACATGGAAGCAAAAGTCAAATACCTCCTTCATCTTGCTGACAATCCACTCATTTTGGGTCAGCGAATCGCAGAATGGTGTGGTCATGGTCCCGTCCTGGAACAGGATATTGCTCTAACCAATACATCTTTGGACCTGATTGGGCAAGCCAGATTGCTGTTTCAATACATTTCATCACTGCCGGGCCAATCTACCAATGAAGATAAACTGGCGATGACACGTTACGAGAACGAATACCTCAATCTATTGCTCACAGAGCAACCCAATAAAAATTTTGGACATACCATCGTGCGACAATTCCTTTATGATACGTTCAATCTGCTCCAATACCAGGCACTGGCGGAGCATACAGATGAGAAGTTAAGTGGTATTGCTGTTAAAACGTTAAAAGAAATTAAATATCACTATCGTTATAGCAGTGAATGGGTGATTCGTCTTGGGGACGGAACGGAGAAAAGTCATGCCTATATTCAGGACGCATTTAATGAGCTCTGGCGATATACTGGCGAATTTTTCGCAATGGCCTCTTATGAAAAGGAATTAAAGGAAGAAGGTTATTCCATTGACTCATCATTGCTTGAACCAGAATGGAAAAACCGGGTTTTAGCTATAACGACTAAAGCCGGAATATCAATCCCTGCAAATGAAGTAATGCTGCTCGGTGGAAAAGAAGGAAAACATACAGAACATATGGGATATATTTTGACGGAGTTGCAATACATGCAGCGAACGTATCCGGAGATGAATTGGTAGGAATTATTTATTGAGCACTTAGTTTGGAAAAAAACCAGGTACATATCATTCGAAAAAAAATTGCCGGGTTGCTGCACGATGTGCCTGATCCGGAAATCCCCATTATCTCTATCGTCGATTTGGGTATGGTGATAGATATCAGGCCTGAAAACGGGCACTGGCGAATTGATCTCGCCCCAACCTATTCAGGCTGTCCGGCAATTGATGTCATTCCTTTACTTGTGAAAGCCAGCCTCCACGAAGCAGGATTTGGAGACGCCCATATTGAAATGGAGATCTCACCGCCTTGGTCCACAGACTGGATTAGTGATCTGGGAAATCAAAAGCTCCTGGACTATGGCATCGCTCCACCGAATGGGAAAGCAGCCGATCAGGAATATGAAGGCAAACCTAGAAACTGTCCACAGTGTGGCTCTACGGACACGGAGTTGATCAGCAATTATGGTGGGACACCATGTAAAGCTTCATATAAGTGTTTGACGTGCCTCGAGCCTTTCGAGTACTTTAAATGTTTTTAAGGAGAGCAGAATACGGATAAAGGGGACAATGATAAATAGCAATATGCCTTGTTTCTCTTTTCAACGTTTAGCTGACCCGTTCGAAGTAATGGTCGAGCTGGAGAAACGTAAAAATTTGATTTGTAATTTGACTTTTATACACCCTGATACCAAGCAGACGAAATGCAAACAATTATTCTAAACAAAGGTCGTGAGCAATCCGTATTGCGCAATCATCCATGGATTTTTTCAAGAGCAATTCGTTCAGGAGCAGATAACCTCGAGGATGGGGAAACGATCCTGGTGCAGGACTTCAAAGGAAGTATCATAGGGACCGGGCACTATCAAAATAGCAGTCTGTCTGTGCGTCTGCTTGCCTTCGAAGCCGTAACTACTGATTTAGCTTTTTGGAAACTAAGACTCACGAGCGCAATAAACTGCAGAGACGCACTACGATTTAGAAAAGAAGGCTATACAGATACATTTCGATTGGTACATGGAGAAGGTGATCAACTTCCGGGACTCATCATTGATATCTATGGTGCGGTAGCCGTCGTCCAGGCGCATTCGATTGGTATGTATAAAGCGCTACCTGAAATAGCAGATGCGCTTCTCCAAATTGAAGGCCTTAAACTAAATGCTGTTTATTCTAAAAGTAAAGATTCCTTGCCCTCTGATTTCGCACATCAGGTGACGGATGGTTGGCTTAAAGGGCAAGCACCGGAAGAGTTGATTGTACATGAAGGCGGAATAGCTTTTCAGGTCAACGTAGAGACAGGTCAGAAGACAGGTTTTTTTCTGGACCAACGCGAGAATCGTGAGCTTATTCGAAAATATGCATCCGGAAAGGAAGTTTTCAATGGCTTTAGTTATTCGGGCGGATTTTCACTTTACGCTTTACAAGGTGGTGCCACGAAAGTAGTTTCGATGGATAGCTCTAAAGCGGCAATTGAACTATTGGAGCGAAACCTTGAAATTAATTCTTTTGAAGGCTTCCATGAAAGCATTAAAGAGAATGTGCTTACTTGGCTTACAGATGCAGAAAGTACATTTGATATCGTCATAGTGGATCCACCTGCATTTGCTAAGAGTCTTAAAAAAAGACATAATGCCATACAAGCTTATAAGCGCTTAAATATGATGGCGATGGCAAAAGTTAAAAAAGGTGGAATGTTATTTACTTTTTCTTGTTCGCAAGTTGTCGACAAGCCACTTTTTCACCATACGATTGTAGCCGCGGCCATCGAATCGGGGCGAAAAGCGCGTATCATTCACGAACTTGGGCAAGCAGCGGATCACCCTGTTTCGATTTTTCATCCTGAAGGTCATTATTTGAAAGGATTAGCCTTGTATCTGGATTAAGAAAGAGGCAGAAAGGCGGAAGGGCTCCCGATGTATCGGGA
>JBBKWA010000208.1:0-10085 GCA_037968695.1 Saprospiraceae bacterium | reverse complement strand
ATTTTATTTGAATCTAGCGCTAAGGATGGCAGCCGTCAATATGAATTGCCAATTGCTCTAGAACTATAAAATCACTTAAGTAAACGGCAGCCAACAATCGTGGAGAACGATAATGGCTCCTAAACGTCGCCACTGCGTCTCCACACACGTTGGCATACATAACTAAAAACATGAAATTACTTCTACTCAAAAAAAGTAAATTAACCTGATTTTTTTCGCAATACAAACATGCCGAATTGAATTGTCAATTCGAGTTTCATGATTTTCCAACATTGGCCGTTTATTGATGGATTAACCGAAAATAATCACCCAAAAATAAAAACACCTCGATGTAGCTATGTAATCACCTACTACTATCTTCGATATACACTATACATCTACCGTAAGAAATTAAAAACCTGACCTTACTCCTATTTTCTACTATAAATCTATAACTTTACGAGCTGGCGATATTACAGGTAACTCACTTTAGAAAGTTTAGTTATTAATTAAAAACAAGTGCAAAATTTAACAGCGTCCCTTTTTTGTCACGCAAACAATCTAACTAACTGACAGTCAATTTATATCTTTTACTGCATCGGAAATAAAATAGAAAATTAAAAATGAAGTACAAAAAGTTAAACCTAATTGCAATACTATTATTAGGATTTGGACAGATAGGATTACAGGCACAAACCATGCATGTAAGCCAAAACGATGGCACCCTAGATTCTTATGCATTGAGTAACATATATAAAATGAGTTTTTCATCAGGGAATCTCATCGTTACCGAAACAGATAATAGTAGCAGTATTTATGCACTGAGTGACTTGAGATATTTGAATTTTTCTGAAATTGTAGCAAGTGTAGACGAGTCAATAGCGGTTCAAAGCCAAATGCTAAGTGCTTATCCTAATCCAACAAGCGATATACTGAACATAGACTTAACTGGATTAGCCCATGAAAAAGGCAATCTAAGCATACTCAATTTTGAGGGTAAGACTTTCGTAAGCCGACAAGTAATTAACCTAGATCCATTAGAACTTTCATTAGACTTAAGCCACCTGCCTAAAGGAATTTATATTTGCCAATACAGCAGTGCTACCGAAGTAAAAACAGTGAAAATTATTAAACAATGATTAAAAAAATATACTTAGCAGCAGTTATGTTTATTTTAGCATTGAATACCAATGCCCAAAACGACACCATGTACATTATGAAGTCAGGCGTAGTGGTTGGACAACATAATATAAACACAGAAGTTGACAGCGTAATATTTTACCAACCCGTAACGAATGCCCAAAACGACACCATGTACATTATGAAGTCAGGCGTAGTGGTTGGAGAGCATAACATAAACACAGGGGTTGACAGCGTAATATTTTACCAACCCGTAATAACTAACACATTCAATGATCTTAAGGACAGTCCAGATTGGGTATTTCAATATGTTGATACTTATGATTCTGCTAATGTCTTCGATGGAAATTATGGAATTAATGATAATCTTAATGAAAGACAACTTTATGGCGATTGGCAAGGCACCAATTGGGTTAAACGAAGTGGAGTTCAGTTCGATAATGAACTCCTTTACCTTGAGTTATCTCAAGTAAATCATCCTTTTTACCCTAGCATGTTAACTTTTCATGCAGATACATCTGCTTTAATGTTAGATTATAGAATTTGGCCAGGTACAGAAGGGCGTTATAGGATTTCATTCGATACTGACCCTGTACTAGGAGATACTGACAGCCCTGAATGGCTATCTTTTATGTTGGATAATGATGAGAATAAAAATGGTCATGTTGCTGACATGGATTTAGGCTTTTTAATTCGATCAAATGGAGAAATAGCAGTCTATCAAGATGGAAATCTAATACCTGTAACATTAAGTACGGGCGCACTTCAAATTTCTGATACCTATAATGTCGTTTTGGACATAACACCTACGGAACTTTTAGTAGTGATAAATGGAATATCAAAAAACACCTTCGCTTTAAGCGGAATTAAAATAGAAAGCGCACATCCATACATTGGAGCAGAAATTCTGCTTGGATCTGCACACGTTTCTTCTTTTGATAATTTAGTGATCAATACAGTAAAAAATAATAAAGGGCATATTTTAAAATATGGCTATTATTGGGCTAATGGAACTTATGGAAATCATTTATCAGAAGTTGAAGACTTTACAAATTTTAATTTTGTAGAATCTGCTGAGCATTTTAGTTCATTAAATCAAAATGTGCTTCAAGTAAAGTGGCAATTTTGGGGTAATGGAGTAGATTTAAATGCAAATTGGGAGGCCTTATGGTCTAGCCTACTTGATGATCACATTTCTCCAAATCTAGATAAGATCCAAACACTATATATATTTGATGAACCTTTTGTAGGTGGAGTAGATTCAACTGACTATAATATGATATTATCAAGAGTCAAAACTGATGTGCCTAACACGCCAATATCTGCTGTATTTGCTCCAGATATACAATATTGTGGATTAGGAGCAGGTTTTAATTCTCAACTAGATAAGATTGCTAGTGTAATTGATAATCTAGACTATATAGGGGTTGATAAATACAGTGTTGATTTTGAAGAAATAAAACAAACTTACTTAGATCCTCTTGGAACTTTAATTCAAGATAGAAACAAAAGAATGATTTTAGTACCTCAAACATTTTTCACACCTGGTAATTCTTCTTGTGGTTTTGATACTGACCACGAGTTGGCTAAATTAAATTGGGATTATTATAATTATGCATTGGAAAATAATTTTGTTATTGCAATAAAAAATTATGGACTTTGGACTGATACACCATCTGAGCTTTTACCTTTAACGCTTCAAGTTCAAAAACTTCTAGGTGAATCAATAACAAATTATTAACTATGGCTAATACCTTGTAAAGGTAATTGCTAGTGCAAGCTTACTTATAAAAAACCCTGCAGATTCCCTATTCGGTTTGCATTTACTAAATTAGGTACTTAAACAGCACACTCCACATACTCGAAACGTTGTAATCAATTGTTTAAATTAAAATCAGAAGAACCAATAGGAGTTTCCTATTGATGATTGAATCGGGAGACAAGAAAGCTGTAATTCGATTAACAAAAGAATTAAACGATTTGCCAACAAAATGTAAAGGGCATTAAAACGCCCCTTACATCAATCGTTGGCAACAATTGTAAAATAACTAAATTCTAATATTATGTATTCAATTATCAAATTCAAAAATGTATTTACATTTATATTATTAATTCTTCTTTCTTTAATTAGTTGTAAAAATGACCAAAAGAAAACCGAGCTTAAAGATAATAATACTGCTGAAGAAGCGGAAAATGTGATAGAAGTAACAACTAATGTGATGGATTTTCAAATTCCGTCGCAACTTAAGTCTGGCTGGACGACTTTTAAATACAACAACAAATCTGATGAAACACATTTTTTCATTTTCGAAAAAATGCCAGAGGGTATTACTTTTGAAAATTATAATAACGAATTAGTTCCACCTATTAAAGCAGGTGTTACCTATCTATTAAACGATAAAGTTGAGGAAGGCATGAAAGAATTTGAAAAAATCCCGGCATGGTGGGCAGAAGTAGAAATGGGAGGCGGTGTCGGTTTAATTTCTCCAAAGGGTACCGCAGAATCTACAATCTATATGCATCCAGGCACTTATGTAATGGAATGCTATGTTAGAATGCCTAATGGCATGGCTCACGCATTTTATGGAATGTTAAAAGAAGTTGTGGTAACTGAAGAAAAAAGTGATAATAAAGAACCTTCATCTGATCACGAAATTAGTATCTCAAGTGAGCAAGGTATAACTTTCCAGGATTCGATTAAAACAGGTGAATACCAGTTGGCCGTAAGGTTTAAAGATCAAAAACAGTATGAAACACTTTTAGGCCATGATGTCAATTTAGTAAGACTTGATGAAATTTCACAATTAGATTCATTAAGTAATTGGATTAATGCCTCCGATATTAAAGCTTTTAGAACTCCCGCTCCAAAAGGTTTAACCTTTTTAGGAGGTGTCGAAGATTTAGAAGCAGGTGAAACTGGTTATTTCAAAACTAAACTTGAAAAAGGTAATTATGTGTTGATCTCTGAGATTCCCAATGTGATAGAAAGAAAAATGTTTAAGGTCTTTAAAGTCTATTAAAACAACTGTTGCCAACAATGGCTATAAGTAATTGCTTGTTACTGCCTACTTTTGAAAATCCTCGCGGATTTTCAGCTTGGTGTGTGCTTATTAAGTTAACCGCTAAACCACGCAACTACTCATAGCCGAGACCTTTATGCACAATAAAACAACAATGTGAGAAGGACAAAACTATTTCCATGTAGTATGCTTAATTGACTATCAAAAAATGAAATGAAAACAAATATTACACTACTAATCTTCGTTACGCTCTCACTTTTTGGACTGAATAATACCTTAAACGCACAATTATGGAGTAAATCTTTTACCGCTGGAAATTTTGATTCAAATAGCACATTTCTAGGTGGATCTGAAGTGTTGCAACTAATTGGTCATAAAGGCAATTTATTTGCTTCAGTTGGCTACTGGGAAGATGAAAATAATATTTGGTATGGTGGTTCTGATTTTAGCATTGGATGGGGACAAATTATTCGTTTAGATAAATCAAATGGAGAATGGCAAGAAGATTTATCTCTTGGAGCAAGTTTTCTGAGACCTGAAATATTAAAACAGGTAATATTCTCTAAAGATGCGTCTGGGAATCCTTTGCCAGATCCCGATACATTGTTATTGGCCGCAGCATATTCCCCCAATTTCATCACGAGTACCGTGACGGCAAGTAGCTTCACAAGAAATGATAGTAACGGGACTTGGGATGAAACTATAATTTTACAAGGAGGATTACCTGCTGGTGAGAATTACTCAATTCGAGATATTCAAATATATACTGACCAAATAACAGGCATAGAAAATATTTATATTTCTGTCGGAACCAAAGGAATCATAACTGGCAAATACAACACAACAACTCCTGGAAAGATAGATTGGAATCCTACACCTGAAATGGGACCTGTAAGCATTCGTCCTCTGGGAATAAGTATATCAAACAACACATTCTATTTTTCATCAGGAAATGAGCTATACAAACGCATTGACGGATCTTCTCCCTCTTATACAGTAGCTCACGACTTTAGTGACCTTAGTGCCAACATCAATTCAGCAGTTGGTGGAATTCGTGGATTAACAACGATTGCAAACCCAAATAGCACTAATGAAGCTCTACTTTTAATGTGGTGTCCTGATGGACAATCACAAGGAATAGTTTATCGTCTTGAATCAGATGGAACTGGAGGTTTTAACCGCTTTTTTGAATCTAAATTCTCATCCTTGGTTGAAAGCTATTTGCCTGAAACAAATGTCAAATATCTCCTTGGTGCTTATAATGAATTTTACGAGTATGTTGACCCAGTAACTTCTGAAACTGTTCATTTGGTAGGATTTGAAGCAAATATAATTGGGGGAGAATATCCAACATGGAATGGTTATTATAAAGGAGCATTGTTCGCCATAAGGGATGCAAATATGCAGTATTCACTAGAAGAAATAAATGGAGTTATAGGAATAAATGACATGGCTTTAGTTGCAAATAGGTGTTATGTAAAGTCTCCATTTGAAAATGAAAATGCGCTCTATTTTGGTGGTTTTGACCCTAATAACAAGACATCAACCAGTATGGCATGGATATTCAAAAAAGATTTTCAGACCACTTCTCCAAATGAACAAATTCAAGATGAAATCAAAGTAGTTGTTTATCCAAATCCAGCAATAAATCGATTAAAAGTAAAAGTCAAAACGGAAAAAGTAATAAAATACGATATCATCTCAATTTTAGGAGAAACATTGCAAACTGGATTTGTTGGTTCAGGAAACCAAATTATCGACATCTCTGAATTGGGATCAAACATATACTTCATTAGAATTGAGAATCAATTAATAAAGTTTATAAAAATTAAATAAAGTGCATAACAATAGATATCAGATCATATTTCTTCGAAACTCAGAGAGACGATCGATATCATTCACCGTAATGCCGAAAGAGTACCCAAATTAATTTATAGTCGACTATACAGAGAAGCCGAAAACTGACCAGAGTAGGCAAATTTTTAAAAAATGAAAAATGAAAAAATTAATGCCTTGTCTTTATTTATTTGCCGCAATGCTAACAATACCTATCGATCATCTGTTTGCCCAAACGCAAAATGACACGCTTCAAATACAAGAAACTGTCCTCAACTATCTTGAAGGCTTGGATACCAATTATCCTGATAGACTTGCCAAAGCTCTGCATCCAGATTTAGCTAAACGAATTGTCGAGAAAAATAAAGAAGGAAAAGATTTTCCATCGAATATGACCGCCGCCAGTTTGATAGGCTATACCAAAGATTTTGACTTTACCTTATTTTATAAAGCGGGTGTTGACTCTGAAGCACCTTTAAAAGTAGATATATCTATTTATGAAATCGCGGATGGCATTGCTACTGTAAAAGCTGTAACAAACAAGTTTGAATTTATCGATTATATCCATCTAGGAAAATTAGATGGAGAGTGGAAAATTATAAACATCCTTTGGGCTTGGACAGGTAATACCAATAAATGGATGAATAAACAGTAAAACCATACATATGGAAAAATACAATTGAACACCTCAATCGAAATAGTGGAGGATAAAATAAACAAGTATATTCCATAGCCGAGATTTGTTAAATGGAATAAACACTACAGCCAACAACGTATATAAAACATAGTGCGAGCCGTTGCCAGCACGAAGGTTCGGGAATTTTACGAGGTCGCCAAATTTTAGCAGTTAACATGTAAAAAAAATGAGAAAAATATTACCAATCAGTTTCCTTCTGATGATTTTTACTGGCTACAGCTTTGCTCAATGTGGTATTAATGAAGTTGAAGTGAGGGTAGAAATTGCTACCGATAATTGGGGCGACGAAACTTCCTGGACCTTGACCGATCTAATAGGCACGGTCATCATACAAGGTGGCCAAGGAGGTGTTTACGGAAACGACACCAGCTACACAGACAGCATCTGTGTTCTTGCTGATGGTTGCTTTTTCTTTGAGATCTATGATACCTACGGAGACGGCATTTATGCTCCTAACGGGTATGAACTTTATGTAAACGAGATTCTTGTTTCTAGCGGTGCCAATGACATTGAAGATTACGCCATTGATATTGTTAATTGTCCGGATCCATGTGGCATAATACTTAATGCACTGAATGATCTTCAAGGACATATCAATGGAACAATCACGCTTAATACTGATGATCTGACACTGATCAAAAATACCTTCGTTCAATTCCCAGAATGTCTGGCCGAAACTGAGTCTATAATATTGCTTGGTAAAAGTGTAGTTGACGATTATGATGATGAGATCGGAGCACTTTTCACAACGCCCAACACCGAAAACGGCTTTTCCAAGGATCCTGCAGCCGCTCTAGGCCTGGAAGTGGAACGAGCAATGCTTGCGCTTCAGCAGGGAATATTCGATCATGTATTCACACCAGAGGTTTACGCAGATTATCCGCAGCACATTAATGATTGGAAATTCAATTCGTGCTACAGTTTCCCTGGATATGTTGACCCGCCAGCAGATTCATCCGTAAGCAATTCGGTACTGATCCGTGCAAATTTTGAAGACCCGAATGGGATGAACCCGTACTTCGATATTAATGGAGATGGAACCAATCACGCCCTTCGACCTACCGGACTGTATTTATCTCCCGGAAGTATAGCCAGCGTTACTGTACCGGATAGCTTGGTTGGACAAGACTATTACATTAGAGTGGGCTCACATGAATGGGATCTGACCATCAGACCCATATTTAAACGATTGGACAGGATATCGAGGAAGTTTCCAATCGATTCAACGACAATAGAGGTATTCAATCCGTTTGGAGGAGCAATTTCAGTTCTTGTTCCCTACGGAGCCAACGATGGTATTGTCGAGATCAGCGTGAGCAATGGTGTGGAAGCCCCTTTCTTGTCGCTGAAGTCATTTTATGAAACACCTGACTTCAAAGCAGAACTGAGCAAGCCCGGACCTTGGGCTGTTTTTGAGACAGACAATGTGATGTACACCATTCCTAAGCATTCCATTGTACCTGGTCAATATGACCTCATGCAAGCTATGCTGGACTGGGACTCGGCTTTACAGGGTGTCAATTCCATTATGGCCAGACAGATCATTCCTGACAAACACAATATGTATATGATCGCTGATATAACCATCAGACATAACGTATATTCAATCGGTTATCCGATGTCGAACACACCGCTGAACTATGCCAGTGTCCCTGGCCCGGCTTACTTTATTAACGGTCCGGGACCTGACGATGAGACAAATTTTCATGAATCCGGGCATGCATTGGCGATGTCCAAGTTTCCGGGTGAGGTTGAGGCTTTGGTCAATTTTCCATACATCATGGCTATGAATTATGGCCTGAATGTAGACTTGAATGAAGCGGTGAATTACAGCTTTGTTCCTAACACCTTTGACATAGATAAGACAGCAACCCATAGAATGGTGTCCAATAGTTTTGGATCAGAGAGAGATATTGCGAACGCTACAACAAACGAGGTACGCTACCAGCATAGAGGTTACGGACATTATTTTGAAATAGTCAACATGCTTGGGTGGTGTCCGATTAGAAACTTCTGGAGGCAGGAATTCATCGACTTTGAAAACGGAATCGACCATGGTATCAATAACCAAGACATTGACAGCAGGATAATCAGAATGTCCGCTGCCGCACAAGCAGATCTGCGTCCCTTATTCCATGTTTTTGGAATTCTTCCACAAGATTCAATTGCTCTTCAAGACACATTGGCCCAGATCAATGTTCTACCTTCTCTCACGATCTACAATAGACTACAAGACTATTTCGATCTGATTCCCGAAGACAACGCGGCATTTATCAATTACGCCCTGTTCGTATATCCGAATCTGTACACAGATGGTCCAACAGCCAATCCTGATTATGGGGTAGGTTGGCATTACCAGAAATCATTGACTTACGATTCAGCCGAAGCCCAGTACCGGGTTGATATCCTACAGTCCATCATAGACCTCTATTATCCAAACGGTGAACCTACAGGCAATGGAAGTCCGGACGTTTGCTGCTTGCTGGATACCATGAACGTCAACATGGTAAATGAAGAGGTCATAGTGACGGGAGGCGTAGAACCGTATGCTATTTCAATTGATATATCTGGGAATGTTCAGACCGTAACAGTGATAGATTTCGATGGATGCGAATCCACTGTTCATTCCACACTCAGTGGTTTGTCTGAAGAAGATAAGGAGAGGATAAGAATACACCCCAATCCTGCTTCGACAGAAATCTATATTGATTTGACAGGAAGTAGCAACCAAATAGAGCGTTTACAAATAGTTTCGATTAATGGTCAGGTATTAAAGCATTATCGAAAAGCTGATCGTGTAATAGATATATCTACACTAAGTGAAGGTATGTATATACTGCAAATCGAATTGGCTGGTGGTGTACAAATTAATAAACGAGTTTTGGTTTTGAGATAGAGATAGTCAATAAAATAAGAACTGCATAGAACATTGTGTAAGCGATAATGCTCCCTAAATGCTAGCACTACGCATACACCTAACCGTTGTAAATAATTGCCCGTAGGAATTGGAAGACTTAATCAAAAAAATAAAAAGCAGGTTACACTTAAGACTAGAAGCGGAAGAATTTCTATATTCCATATCGAAAGAAAAAACACTTCCTAAAGGAGAAGTCTTAATCCGCCAAGGACAAGTGGTAAAGAAAACATTCTTTGTTACAGAAGGTTGTTTAAGATCTTACTGTATTGATAAAAACGGTAGAGAACACACCTTACTATTTGCAATCAAAAACTGGTGGATCAGCGATTACATTGCTATTCATACTGATGAGCTCGCAACGCTTACCGTAGAATGTCTTACCGAATCGAAAGTTATTGAATTCAACGCCAAAGAACTAGATGGAATTCATGCACATTTTCCTGAATTCGAATCTTATCAAAGACATAACTTAGAGCGCCATGTAGTTAGTTTGCAC
>JBBKWA010000207.1:0-12143 GCA_037968695.1 Saprospiraceae bacterium | reverse complement strand
CCTGTTTATGGCATCAAAACTATTTTGCCATGACGGATTGAAATCAAAAAAGCTATTCATGGCTTTATATTCAGATAAATCCAGAAATCTAGTAGAATAAATTGAGTCTAACTGCTCGTCTTTTATTTTAATATTTTCAACTTTTTGAACAAAATAATTGAACTCTCGTTCTGTCTTGAATCCGAGCTTTGTATAGAGGGATGTAGCTTTTGTATTATGCTTCAATACTTCAAGTAGATAGGTTTCAATATTCGCTTTTTCTAAATAGGGCAATGAATATTGAAAGATTTTTGTTGCGAGTCCTTTTCCTCGATATTTTTCAATCGTTCCAGTGCCTGTGTCATAGGCTGTTTTTAGATTGTTGTAAAACCCGATTCCATTGAACGTGAATGAAATTAATTCGTCTTTTTCAAATGCGCCAAAAGATAGATTCGGAACAAAACCTCTTCTGTGCAACATGGAATCCAGTTCTTTTTTAGTTAAATGTATTTCATAGTCTTTAAATGCCTCCTGGAAGGCAAGATATAGTATGTCAAAATTTATACTATTTAGAGATTTTATTTCCATTCACGTAATCTAAAGGTTGATAACGATTTGTATAATACACGTTTCAAAATGCATTATACATCGTTATAGCTTTTTTCAACTTTCTTATCTTGACTATCGACTATTAACTTTTTAAAACTTCCTTACTCTGTCGTTACAGGAAAACCTCTATCTCTCATCAGGGCCTCAATTTTTGCATCACGTCCTCGAAATAACCTGTAGGCTTCAGTTGGATCCAAAGAATTCTGAGGCGCAAATAAATACTTCACCAGCTTGGCGGCCATTTCAGCATCATAATAACCTCCTGTCGCCTCGGCAAAAGCTTCGGCAGCATCCGCTGTCAATACATCTGCCCACATATAACCGTAATATGCCGTTGCATAACCCTCACCTGAGAATACATGACTAAAATGAGGCGTTCTATGACGCATGGGTAATTCTTTTGGCATGTTTAATTCTGCAAGTGTTTCGCGTTCAAATTTGTCTACATCAATATCAGTTGGGTCAGCAAGGTGGAATTTCATATCCATAATGGCCGAAGCCAAATACTCTGTTGTAGTGAATCCTTGATTGAAAGTAGCTGCATTCTTTATTTTTGCAACTAATTCTGCAGGAATGGATTCGCCTGTTTCATGATGCACCAAATAGGTGTTTATAACTTCGTCTGTAGATAACCAACGTTCTAGTAATTGAGATTGAAACTCTGTATAATCTCGTACACCATCATTTAGCGTTGGATATTTTACATTAGAAGTAAAGGAGTGCAGGGCATGACCAAATTCATGAAAAAACGTAGTAGCATCGTCCCAGGAAACAAGTAAAGCTTCTCCCTGAGCTGGTTTTACAAAATTTGAATTGTTGGTAGACAGTACATTTTTCTTGCCATCAAAAGTTGTGTGACTTCTAAAGGTATTGGCCCAGGCGCCGGATCTTTTCCCTTCTCTTGCATAGGGATCAAGGTACCAAAGGCCTATATTTTCGCCGGTGGTTTTATCGGTGACTTCCCAAACTTTTACATCTTCATGAAAAACTGGTACAGTACCTTCTGGAAGGGGAGTGAAATTGTAGTTAAATAATCTTCCAGCCACATAGTGCATTGCTTCTGTTAGCTTGTCCAACTGAAGATATTGTTTGACTTCATCTGAATTTAGATCATATTTTTCTTTCCGAACTTTCTCAGCATAAAATCGATAGTCCCAAGGCGCTATGGTAATGTTGTCTCCATTGGTATTTGCTACTGCTTGCATATCTGCAACTTCTTCGGCTACCCGAGCAATAGCCGCTGGCCAAACAGCTTCCAACAAGGCAATGGCGTTTTCCGGTGTTTTGGCCATTCTGTCTTGTAAGCGCCATTCCGCGTAGTTTTTATAACCTAAAAGTTCTACACGTTCACGGCGTAATTTTAAAATTTGCGCAATTAATTTTTTGTTGTCATACCCATCATTATTATCACCTCTTGAATAGTAATTAGTCCATACTTGTTGTCTCAATTCTCTTTGAGTAGAATACGTTAGAAAGGGAGCCATAGAAGATCTGGAATTAGTAATAGCATACTTTCCGTCCTGACCTTTATCTGTAGCTATTTTCGCTGAAGATTTAATATACCCTTCGGATAGGCCCCCTAGTTGCTCTTCCCTTAGATAAGTCACGTAATTTTCTTCGTCATGCAATACATTATTCGAAAATTTAGTGTAAAGGCTCGATAATTCTTTATTTATGGCGGCATACCTTGCTTTTTTCTCTTTGTCCAATTCTGCACCATCCATGGCAAAGCCTATATATGTAAGATCGACTACACGTTGTTGGTCAGCAGGAAGCGGATTTTCTAAAGACGCATCATAAACGGCTTTTATGCGCTGAAATAATTTTTCATTTTGTGTGATTTTAGATTCAAACTCAGAAAATAAAGGCGCTAATTCGGTTTGAATAGCTCTAAATTCCGGAGTAGACATATTGTTGCTCAAAATTCCATAATAGGCATAGCCTCTGCTTAATGCTTGGCCTGATCGCTCCATTTCTTCAATGGTATTTTCAAAAGTGGCCGCTTCCGTATTGTTAGCTATTGCATCAATCTCTTTAAGCTTTAATGCCATACCTTGAAGCATTGCATCTTTTACATCTTCAACTTTCATTTTATCAAAAGCGGGGACACCACCATAAGGTCCTGTCCACTCTTTTAATAATATATTATCGATTGTTGGTTCTTCTGTTTTTTGCGTACAACTGATGAATGCGCCTAAACATAATAGAATAAGCAGCAATTGTTTTGTTCTTAAGTAATTTATCATAATGTTAAATTTATATTATTATACAATGGCCAAAAATTGGTTGTAACGGTTGATATATAATATGTGCCCCGCAGGGCTTATAGTATACACGATGCTGTGAATGATTTTATTGTCAATTCCAACATCAATAATATGCATTATTTCCGACCGGGCTGGAAATTGGAGACGTTTCCCTTCATTTTCCATTTGCCATCTACCTTCTCATATAATTCTATCCATGCGCAAGTAAATTCTAAAGGCCCGGTTGTTTTACCATTTTCATCATATCTTATACCTTCCGCATAAATCTTTGCGATTACCCAACCGAGTGATCCATCTTCAGATATTTCAATCTTTGGCCTTATTAAATCATCGTACACCGTATAATCTCGCGTGGCCATGATACGGTCAATCATAGCCTCAGGCTGGTGGCCTTGAACCGTATATATTTCGCCATCACTTACGATATACATGGAGTCACTTTGTTCAGATTTCATATCCGCTGTAATCCCAAAAAAATGTCCATCCATAATGACTCTATGGTGCCGTAGTAATTTTTGCTCTTCCGTCAGCACTTCCTCAGGTGCCCTAAACCCGGTGATCGACCCGCTATTGAATTTTATCTGATCATACGTATACTCAAAGGTTCGATTTCCATCGTCTATTAAAATAAGATGCGGCAAAGCAATATCGGATACATTGCGCCAATCTTTAAATTTAAAAATTATATTTTCCTCCTCCTTTCTTATGATTTCCATTCCAAGCGGATAGCCGGCTTGCTTGTAATAAAAATGTAGTTCTGAGCTTTCATTTTTGCTCTTCACTACCTTACAAGATTGTCCGTCAAATGCTGTGGTTGTAGGTGCATCAAAAGATGGGTGTAGTTTATCGAAGAATAGGATTTGTGCATGGAATTGATGTCCTAAAACAAAGCTTTCAACAAATTCAGGAGCTTCTTTTTCTTCGATGCCATCGAAATTCCAGACATATTTGCCTTCCACCCCCTGAACAACTGAGTGATCCCTGTAAATTCGTTGAAATATGGCTCGTTGCGGATCATGATATACCGTATGGGTTTGGTAAGTTAATCCATCGGATACCGTTACATCAGCCTGGCTACTGATAGTTTCAATGGAGTGCAAATTTTTATTCATTGTAATAGCACGCAACTAGGGAGGTGCTGCTGGTTGAGCATTGCCGAGAACAGGAAGAAGTAGGCTCAATAGCACAAGGTAAGGCCTTTGACTATTTGACCTCGAATGAAATTGTTGTAGAGATTTCTTTTTCATGATGCCTTCTTTTTTACTGTTTGACAACGATAATGGCAGTTGTCGCGACATTATTTTATTTGATTTTTAGCCCAGGTTGATAAGAAATCTAAATAGCCGGATTCATAGAGCCCTTCAATCGGTAATGCATTCCATCGGTATAGATAATGATCCGCATCTGGATAGACTTTTATAGTAATATCTTTGTTTGCTTCCTGCTTAAATTTAGTCAGAAATGCTACAATGGATTTTGTGGGAATATTAACATCCTTTCCGGCCATAATGTAAACCATTGGTACATCGATTTCTCTTAAATAGGGTAGTGGGTTATAAGAAAAGTTGCTACCAACAGAGGCATATAATTTCGGATCGTATTCCGACATTGAACTGAAAAGAAACCATTTCTTTAAACGGTCATGCTTGTTCATTTCTGATTGCGCTTCATTAATGCCATTTCTTTCCGGCCCATTTGCTATTGATGTGTCATTCGCCACATCAACATAGAATTGCCAAATACGTTGCGTCAGCGGAACAATGTCTTCTTCAATTTCTTTTTCAGTGAATCCTTCTGCTTTAGCATCCATTCGGATTTCATGGATGATGGTCTCAGTAACCACAAAAGGCGAGCTTACCCTGTTTATAATAAATCGGATATTACGTACAAGCAGGTATACATTATTCCACGCAGGCTTTATTTATTTCAATTGTATTCAACAGATTAACAACAACCTTATCTGGCCATTTATTTCCTTTGGTGCACGATGAAGACAAGGGGGGACTTTACTTTTAGGGTGCTCAATAGCCAATTTGCATAAATGGCCTACACCTAAGCTTATAGGGTGTGCCTTAGGTTTCGCTAGATAGTGTAGATCAAAGAACTGTTCAGTTAAAAACGATTCAAAATCTTCATCTGCTCCAAGATATATTTTTTTAAGTTCATCACGTATTTCGGGAACAAGCACTTTTTGTTGGGCCTGTGAATTTGGCAATATTTCACTTGACTCGCCATAGTAAGTGCATAAAAAGGTATCCACTGGTTCAGGAGAGCGATCTACATGAAAAGAATAAACATCGGTTGGGAAAAACGGGTAGTTATCATCTCTTTCATAGGACTTAATCAGATTAAGTGTTGGCGCTGCCCCATGAGCTTTCAAGACCTTCAAATCCTTTAAAAGAATTTCACGGGCTAGCTGCCCCTGTTCACTCAACTGAAGTTCACGAAGCTCCTCTTGGCTAAGTTCGACTACATTTTCGTTAAGCGCTACCTGTTTAACAATCTCAGAAAAATCACCTATTAGTTTACGGGTCCAACTTATCACGTTAATATTTCCATGAAAAGACGTGGAAACAAGGTCTTGAAAACTAGTGACGTATTGAATTTGATTCTCAGCATGAGGTAAGTTTATCATGGTGGGCAATATAAGTCTAAATCTAAATTATTTAATAATATCAGTATTCACAATTGATTATTTTGATTACAAGGAACGTTTGGGCTAAGAGGGGTTTTAATGCCCTATTGCTTTTGTTAGGCAAAGTTATTATTCATTCCTAACATTTTTTATTAAATCAATTATAGTCTCATTGACTAATCGTGGTTCGTACCAATGAATAAAATGGCCTGATTTATTTGTTTTTATTAGATCTATTAAGGGGTCATTTGCGGCCATTTCACTATATAAACTATCTTGTTTTTTTATATACTGCTCACCTACATCTCCTTCTTCACCTAGCATTGATAAGATGATTTTTACAGGAATGTTTTTTGGGTACCCAATTTGAAGAAATGTATCTCTTCGATCATCTCTATGTTTAAGAAATTGCATTTCGTCTTTAACGCCTCCCTGGTAAACATGCGACAAAGAATCAATTTCATTACTCCACCTAATTCCATGTTCGGGAAAATTATCGTAACGGCCAGCATAATCATAACCTAAGGCATCGATAAAAACCATTCCTACCACATTTTCTGGATACAAGTGTTGATAATACCTGATAATCGATCCTCCCATTGAATGCGCAACCAATATAATTGGACCTTGGATATTTTCTTTTTCTAGCGTCAAATGCAACTCATCAACCATGCCTTTTAAAGATCTATCACTTGAATAACTTTCAGTTTTTCCTAAACCAGCCCTGTCATATATAAAGACTCTTGTATGTTTATCAATTTCATGAACTTGCCTGTTCCACTGATCAATATCTCCGCCTGTACCCGTTACAAAAACTGTAACAGGACTTCCTTGTCCAAAATCATTTATATGAACTCTGTGGGTTCCAATATCAACATATCTATCAGGTTGAACATTGCTGTCAGGTTTGGATGCATTGCTAATAGGGTGGTTTTCAGAACATGAATATATAAAAACCATCAAAAAGATTAAATAGGTACTTGCTTTCATTATATTGTTTTAGATAACGTTGCTAATATGTGAAGTTCGACCGTTAAGGAAGCATTAGAGTACCTATATTGTTCTACACTGGTTTTCATTTCTTTCCGATTATAATTGTTGACAAATTCCAATTACAGATATCAGCGGTTTTCGATTTCTACAATCCTTGTTTTGAGCTTTTCATTGATATTTTCAAGGGTTTCGACTCGGTTTTCTAATTGGTCTATTTTTTCTATTATTGCATATTATCAGTTTCTAGTTTTTGGATTCTAGCCTCCTTGTTCGGATTCATATTGCACCCTAAGAAGAAGACTAATATTGTGACAATTCCGAGTGCTTTTTTCATTTTATTTAAAGTTACTTATTAATAGAATTTTCTTTTTGCTCGTGTCTCGTTACGGGACACTCGTCGTCACCTTAATCTTATGGACGAAGCCCCGAACAACTAAATTTACAGCTTTTCTTAATTCCTCCCGCTGAGCGGGACTGAATGATGACGAGTGTCAATTGTTATGTGGGGGGTGAAACCAGACCAGTCATTGGAAAATGAAATATCTGCGAGGCTATCCTTAATCCGGATTTTGACGGCGTGCAGTTTTATGCCTACTCGTTTGGGATTTTCTTTTGGAAGTTGAGGTTTAGCGCCAACGGATTACGAGAGCAGGGGAGAGGCGCAAATGATAAGGATAGGATTCTATTATATTTCCAATTCACGCCGGCAAGAAAAAGTGTTGGATAAAAATTAACCTAACATGCACGCGCAATAATAGTTACTATCATAGGAGTGGCTGAATAACAATACTGAAAGTTTAGGGCAGGTAGGGTATTCCATTCCTCCTACAAAACTTACTTCCTGATCTCTCAAGATCCTGCCAAGAAATGATGTCACTTCCGAATTCAGTTTAATTTTAAGAAAGCGTTACAGTCCCTTTTTGATTTCTTTTTTCTTCCACTTCAACGATAGTGAGTAAACCATGAACCATAAGACTTTTTCTATTGGCCTCTATTATAACTTCATAAACAACCAGATTAGCCTCTTCCTGCACTATTAAATTTGCTCTGGTATCCATACAGAGCGCATTTATTTCAACAGTTCCTGTAGCGATGACAGTTGATGCAAATGTGGTTGTGGAAACATCGGGGATAGTGACGATTGAAAATTCATCGGGCACTTGTTGGTTGCTCCAGTTTCTTGGTTCATGCCAATTGGTTACATTTCCGAGTGTTCACGAATATATTTTTCCACTATTGATGTGAGTGAATCATAATACGCTCTTAAATTGTTAATATTTATTTCGGAGCTGTCTATATCGGAAATGGTAACCGGCATCTCTCCTAAATATTTATACAGCTCGGGGTATTTTTCCTGTATCGTCATTATACATTTTAGAATTTTGGCATTAAGCTCTTGTTCTGTTTCCATGAAATTAAAATGCTTCTTTAACAATTAATTTTATATCCACCTGCAAATTGATTAATTGCTTTTCTATTGCATCCATCATTGGCGGTGGCCCGCATACATAATAATATTTGTTATTGGCTTCAATATATTTTTTGATAAAATCTTCTGTAATGTAGCCGTGTGAATATTCCTCAGTTTTTTCATCGGATAAAATGTTGATAAAATATTTGCCCAACAACTTTTTAAATTCCTGTTCAAGGATGATGTCGGCTTTTGTTTTGTTAGCGAAGATAAGTTTGTTGTTTCCTATTTCATTTTTTGATTTAAGATATCTGAAAATAGAAATGAACGGAGTAACTCCTGCACCTCCGGCAATAAAGATACCCTCGCCTTTGTAGCCAATGTCACCAAAGACTTCATGCAATATCAATTCATCATTTATTTTAAGATGCAGTAATTCATTGGTAACTCGTTTGTGCGATGGATAGGTTTTAATAGTGAACTCGATGTAATTGTTTTCGGGAAGGCAGGTGAAAGTAAACGGGCTTTTTTCGTGTTGCCACCCTTCTTTATTTATGGAAACATCTGTTGCTTGTCCAGGGGTGAATGAATAGTCAGGCGGTTTCTCCGTTACGATTTGTAACACATCATGTGTGACTTTATCAATTGATTTTATTTTTACCCGATGTGGTTGCATGATGTTTTTATAATATGTTTGAATTATTTTTCTTGTAATGAAGTTGTGAGTGTTAACAAGAAAATCGATTCCTCATTAGCCACTACGCTGTGTGCAATTCCTTTATGCAATGCCAGCATTTGCCCCTTGCCCAAATTAATAGTTTGCTCATCGGTTCTAAATCGTATTTGCCCTTCCAGCACCTGGACACTAATCAATCCGCCTGCCGAATGTTTAATCATTTCAGCATTTTTATGCAATGCGATAAGCACAATGCTCATGCCATTTGTTTTGAAAACAGTGATTGCATTGCGGTCACTGTTTTTCCACGCTTTCTCACGCCTTATTTGCTCAATAAAAGAAAGAAGGTTAATTGTAACTAATGGCGCATCAATTGTACGCACTCCTTGTGGGCGTTGTGTTGTAGCTTCAGTAAATTTTTCTTCCATTTTATTTATGCGCTTTCTTACCTTTTTTAAATTTATCCGGGTATTGTTTAATAATTCCACTTGCAAGTACAGTTCCCATTTCTGACATGTGTTGTCTTGCTTCATCAAATTTTATTACGGCATTGACATAATCATTTTTTAGTAAATCAACAGCGTAGGCAGTAGTTTGGTCTATGTGCGTTTTCATCATGGGTTCGGTCGCAGTTGCCGACCAATTTTTAGGATTTGCCGCTGTCAGAAAACCGGCAATCGCCTTCGCGTTAGCATACCAATCGGTAAGGGCTTTGTCTAAGGCCTCTTTATCGTTATTTTTTGCAGCAGTAAGCACCGGTACCGCCTGATTGATGTGAGTGGTTAAAAGTGCTGCAAGTTTATCACCAGCCTCTTTTCCGTAATATGGTACTATGGCAGCACCAATATCTTTTTGATTTTGTAAAAGTCTGTCTAATGATGGTTGTAAGGCCGTAGGGTTATGGAAGAATGCATCAACGGTTGCATATGTCCAAATCATGTGGTCTGCCCACAACTGTTGCATGGCTGTGTGGAATTGTTGGGTTTTGCTGTCCTTTCCACAAAGTTCACACATAAATGGTGATGGCATTTTGCTTTTTGTAAAGCTCGACAAAATTAGAACTGAAAGTCCTACAATTGCTAATACACTTAATACTTTTTTCATCTTATTTTTTGATGCTGTGATTGAGTTTTCACAACAGTCCGAAAGTAATTCTTCTGACACTGAAGCATGTTACACAATTTTTTACATAAGTTACATGATTCACACATTTGCATGATATACAGGAAAGATACCATGCTGATATAGCAATTACAGCTTAAAAGCAGAAATGCTCAATCGAAGCGACCAATCAGTTGCGCATAACGTTTTGGCTATACGTAGTTCGACCTTTCAGCGAGCATTATCGCCATAGCTTGTGTTATGTGTTTTTTTCTTTTTCCAAATTTGCTCAATTACTACCCATCCTAATATTACGATGCCAATTCCTATAATTTCATTCTTTCCAAAACTTCCTGAATTTGTAGTCAGAATAATTAAGGTGTGCATGGCTATCACTGGTAAAATTGACTTAAATTCATCCGCCAATTTTCCTAAAAAAAATCCACCACCAATACATATCAAAGGAAAGATGAAAATATCAAATTGCGTCTCAAATCTAAAATGCCAAATCCACCAAATAACACCAATAGAAATGTATTTTAGGTTTTTATTTAATCCTTCAAGTGCATTTTGCAAATATCTTCTCCAACCAAATTCTTCTGTAAACGCATAGATTGTATTAATCAAAGCAAAGGAAAATCCATAAAACGATTTGTTCATTCCAAAGTTGTTATTTAAACCACTTATGGAAAAAGCAATAATAGGTAGGCCTAAAATGAGTACATTCTTAATTTTATCATCTCCGAAAATGGTTATTTTTTTTGAGAGGTTTTGATGAAATTTTAATACTACTAATGCTGCAATTAAAGTACTAAATCCGGCAAGTAGATATTCTGATTCAGAGATAAAAGAATTCTTGGTATTTGATAGAAAAAAGTCGGTTAAATAACCCCGTTGAATTGGATAAGATATTCCAAAAGCAATTAAAAGAAACAGAATTATATATTTCCAGTCAATTTTCATTTCTGTATTTATGATTTATTCAAATTGCACGTCAACGTTATTGGCGATGATCAGTAGCTTTTCGCCTTAGACGGGTGCTTACGCTTATAGGCTTTGTTGTAGGGCGTTTTTCTTGTTCATTTATTTCTTGGATACAAAATACATCTCAATTTCTCCCTTGCCTTTCGCTTCAATTTTACCACGGGAAATGAAGCTCAAAGAAGGATTGTCGGACAGTAATGCATAGGTCGTTTCGCTGATATTAACCTTGCCCACTTCCCCATTGGTTTCCATACGGCTTGCCGTGTTTACGGTATCTCGCCAAATGTCGTTTTGGAATTTTTTCAGCCCTACAATACCCGCCACCACCGGCCCGGTATGAATGCCTACGCGCATTTCAAATGTAGGTAAGTCTTTAGTATCCTTTTCAGCTTTTCGTTGTTTAACAAATGCTTGCATGTCAAGCGCGGCGAGCACTGTGTTTTTAATGGCATCATCGGTAGGAACGGGGAGGTCACCGGCCGCCATATAGGCATCGCCAATGGTTTTTATTTTCTCAATACCAAACTTTTCCATGATGCCGTCAAAGGCTTCAAAGCAGAAGTTGATTTCGTTTACTAACTCGGATGCACTGAGTTTGGCGCTTTGCGCTGTAAAGCCTTTGAAGTCCGAAAATAAAATGGAGACCATTTCAAAATCCCGGGCATCGGCCTTGCCTTTTAATTTGAGCTCTTCTGCGATCTCGGCAGGCAGGATGTTGAGCAATAGATTCTCCGAGCGGTCTTTTTCCACCTGTAAAACGGCTTTTGATTTTCGGATGTAACGCACCCGGGTATAAAGGCCCCCAGCCAACAGGAACAGGAAGGCTCCAACAACAAAACTTATATTTCTGGTCCTATCTTTCCTGCGGACCTCTTCCTAATGGGCCTCTTCCACTAAGCGCTCTTTCTCGGCGGTCGTAATACTATCGGCCAACACTTGCTTGGAAAACTCCATTTGCTGGAGTTGTTTGGAGGTTTCTTCAGAATGGAGGCTATCATCCACCACCTGTATTTTCTCGAGATACATCAGGGCTTCATTGCCTTTGCCCATTGCTTTGTATGCATCGTACAGGCATTGGTAAGCATCTTTTTGTTCTTTTAAAGCACCTATGATCAAAGCCAGGTCATACCCTTTTTGGCAATAGCTCAGGGCTTTGGGAGAATCGCCTTGTTTCTGGTAATTACGTCCAATATTATTGAGCGAAATGACTGTTCCCTGTTGATCACCCATTTGTTCTCTGAGCGTTAAGCTTCGGGTGTGATAGTCCAGTGCTTTGGGAGAATCCCCTTGTTTCTGGTAATTGCCCCCAATATTAGTAAGCGAAGCGGCTATACCCAGTTGATCGTCCAGTTGTTCATAGATCTTCAAGCTTCGTGTGTTATAGTCCAGGGCTTTGGGATAATCCCCTTGCTCTGTGTATATAATCCCAATATTACCAAGCATTATGGCTATACCCTGTTGATCGCCTAGTTGTTCTTCAATCTTTAA
>JBBKWA010000206.1:0-18575 GCA_037968695.1 Saprospiraceae bacterium | reverse complement strand
GAATTATTGTGGGGCCAAAAGTCTTCAAATGAATTCATGGAGTACTTTAATACCTACACCGGTGAATTTGAAGTTTTATTGACAGAATACGAACCTTATAAATTTCAACCAAGAAAAGTAAATCACAGATCCCCACAAATTCTCATAGATCCGGTGGCCCTGGAAAAGCAAGGTATTGATACGCTTGATTTGATATTATATATTGAACCCAAAAGTGGAATTATAACCCAAAAACCCGAACAAAAACTAGAGAAGCAGGTCTATTTTGCACCGAAGAAAAATGACCCTGTTATAAAGGAAGAAAGGATCACCTTTTATAACATAAATTTTATGAAAGGAAAAGCCATCATATTATCCTCCTCAAGAAGTGCTCTGGAATATTTGCGGGAAGAAATGATCGATAACCCACAGATGGAAATATTGATTGAAGGGCATACTGACAATGTCGGTGATGAAATGGCCTTGATTGACCTTTCAGTTGAACGGGCACGTGCTATTCGGGATTACCTTATCTTTCAAGGAATAGAAAAGGGGCGAATGCGGATCGTTGGAAAAGGAGCTACACAGGCTTTGTTTCAGAACCGAACAGAACAAGGAAGACAAAAAAACAGACGCGTCGAAGTTATGATGATTAGCCACGAATTATGAGAGGCGTAGCACACTTTTTTTCCATAGTTTTTCACCCCCTTTTTATACTTACCTACATGTCCCTTATCCTTTTGTGGACAAACCCTTTTTCGTTTGGATGGAGGCATGTTTCAGAGTCCGGGACACTGATGATCATCATTGTCATGACCACCGTAACGCTTCCGGGTATAGCTATATTGATGATGAAAATGCTGGGATGGATATCTTCCTTTAGCCTGGAAGATCAGAAGGAGCGCATAGGGCCTTACATCGTATCAGGTATTATGTACCTTTCCTTGTACCTCCATATATCCAAAGCAGAGGCATTCCCTGTGTCGATAAGAATTGCAGTACTAGGTTCACTCATTGGCTTGTGGGTATGTTTTTTTATCAATAATTTCACAAAAATAAGTGTCCACGCAGCGGGTATGGGTGGACTTGTGGCTTTGATAGTGTTGGCAAAAACTGTATTTGGATATGATCAGGCTCAAATTGGCCTGCCGGGTAGTTATAGTTTAAACATTCCGGTTGATTTTCTGCTCTACGGTTCAATTATACTTGCAGGGCTCGTTTGCACTTCCCGCCTGATATTAAAAGCACATGTTATAAAAGAGGTCTATCTGGGTGTCGTGGTCGGTGTCATGAGTATTGGCGTAGCCTATTATTTTTTATACTAAACAGAGTTTTTTAATTGACGCTTTCAGATGAAATTTATAAATAGGTGCGGCATACTTATTGACAGTACTCTTTTATGGTTTTTGCTGATCCCGTATACCCATATTGTGCTGCAAGTGAAAAGTTCACACAAGCTTCATCCTTAGTATTCATATAGAAATAACATAATCCTCGATTGTAGTATGCTTTAGCATAGGAAGGATCGATACGTATCGCGTTGGTGTAATCCTGAATGGCTTCATTATATTTCTTTTGATTCAGGAATGATCCACCACGGTTGAAATGCGCTTTTTGGAAATCAGGACTCAATCGGATGGCAATATTATAGTCGTTGAGCGCCTCGTTGAAATCTTTCCGATCTCTGTATATATTCCCCCGATTGACATAGGCTTCAACGTAATTAGGATTAAGACGAATTGCTCTGTTGTAATCTGATAATGCTTCCTGATCTCTGTTTTTACCTTGCAGGATGAGTCCTCGATTATAGGATGCTCTGGCATGTGTACTATCGCAAGCAATCGATTGGTTAAAATCTTCAAGGGCTTTATCTTTTTCGTTCAGGATGTCCAGATAGTAGACCCCTCGTCCATTGTAAGCTGGTGCAGCACAAACCGTTTTGTTGATCGCATTGGACCATAATGTTTCTGCATTTTTCCATACGCCTATAGCTTGGTAGGATAAAAAGAAACTCAACGCGCACAAGGCGCCAAGAAGAATGTTTTTCAGCAGTTGACTGCGCAATGGAATCTGGTAAAAGAGAACAACTACCGGAATTAATAAACCAAGCATAGGCGTATAGGTATAGCGGTCACCAATAAACACCCCGACGCCACCGTATTTACCAATTGCTATAGCTGGTGAAACAGTAATTAAAAAAAACAAAAGTCCAAACAAGAATACTTTATTCTTGTCTGCTAGTCGATAAGCTAGATAGATGAGTCCGCCGAGGACAAAAGGAATAACATAAATGAATGCGCCAAACCATTTCTGTATTTCACTCCCTTCATAAATCACGGAAATATTTGTGGGCACCAAAACATGCACAAATAGCAAGAACACTTTCAAAAAACTCATGAGTATAATTTGAAGCAGCGGGTTTGCTTCAGAAGCAGCCTGCAATGTTTCGCTTATGTTGGTATTGGTGCCAACAACACCACCTGAAAAGAAGCTTGAAAGATAACTGCCAAGGCCATAAATAATCACACCAAAAACAAGTAAGGCCAGAAGGGGTATTTTTTCCTTCATCAGACCAACAACATTCTTTCTATTGTATAGGTAATCTGTAAGAAATAAGATAGCGGGAAGGGTGATCCCCATAGACTTTGACAAAAGCACTAAAAGAAAAAAGATGCTGGAAAGCATTAAAAACAAATATTTTTCCTTGTCCAGATATTGAATATAAGCCCACCAGGAAAGAAGAAAAAAGAAGGAATAGAGTACGTCTTTGCGTTCGACAGCCCAGGCTATAGATTCAACATGCAATGGATGGACGGCAAACAGTAAGGCAATAAAGAACGCAGCCAAAGCATGATGCTTTTTTTCTTTAATAAATTTAGGTAAAAGGCTTAGTGATATAATAAAAACCAGCAGGACATTGAGCCCGTGCAGGACCAAATTGTTAAAGTGAAATACAGCCGGATTTTCCCCAAATAATTGATATTCCGCTCGCCATGATAATAAAACAAGAGGTTTGAAATGAGGAGAGAAAACGTTCCATTCAAAACAAGCGCTTAAAGGGGAGTTGGCATCTACCACAACTCGGTTGGAAGTGATAAGGGTATCATCATCATAATTGACGAATTCATGACCGGTGATTTGAAAATACAAACCAAACGTGATGACCATTAAGACCAAGCCAAAAAGTAAAAGTTTTCTGTTTGAAGTTTTTGCAGTCTTTTTCTTGGCCATTGAACTTGTGTTATGAATTGATTTCTTGAGTTATTGAAAAAATATGGACTAGCCTTCTTTAATAACAACAAGCCTTAAATCCAAACGGATGGAGGATAAAAATGATTACAAATATAAGTCATTTGAATAGGAGATAGGATGTACAGAAGGCCATCCATCAATTGAGTGTATACTCGCTACAACAAGAAACGAATGGTCCTTGGCTAACGCCTCCGTTATGGTTGGATGGATTAGAAAGAAAAGCCTACACTAAATTGCCAGGAACGACTTTTATTGTCGTCTGCTCTTGGAATCGTTATTGGGTCTTCTAATGTGCTACCAGGACTTAAATTTTGAAGGGATACATCATATTCGTTTCGATCCACATCGGTGAGCCCATAGTTATAACGTGCACTGACATAAAGTCCTGAATTAATATAAAACGAAGCACAAGCGACTAAGCCAAAATCAAAAGTCTTGTATTGGTTTTTGTCTCTTGATTCAAACTCATAATAGGCTCCTATCCTTGTGGGTACAGCATAAGGAAACCCATCGACATTCACATTAAAAGTTTCTGCTGAAGCCTCCTTTGCCTTATCGCTTTTATAATTATTATCCATTCCTACGGAAAAAGGCAGAACGTTTGTTCCAATTGAAGACCTACCATCAAAATTTGTTGAACCGCCACCCGTTGACGACATTAGTATGGAGGTGTAGGCCCCTCCGGAGATTTCCAGAACGCCAAATTTGTAATACACCATCACCGGAAGGTCAAAGTATGTATTATTGACTTTTAAGGACTGATTGCGAGTACCCGTAATTGTCGTAATTAGTTCATTGTCACGGCCTACAATATAATAGGAAGGACCATTGTAATCCAAAATAGAACCGCGCTGTGAAAACACCAGTTCTGCTCTTAGTCCGATCAGGTCTGTAAATTTATAGCTAAATGCCGCCCCGATATGAAATCCATTTTTGTTGCTAAAACTTTCCAGATTTTCGCCATCAGGACCAGTTTCTGATGGGCCATCAATCTTGGCATAACTGGCTCCTGCCCTAAACCCAAATCCCATTTTTTCACTTTGCGCATACAAGCTTCCGCCCAAAAGGCATGTTATGACGAATACTAATACATATCTATACATACTTCATTGTTTTCAATTCCAAAATGATCTTCTCCACTTTACATCAAACAGACGGCAAAGCTAAATACTTTTTCCAAAGCCAATGCGATGGCCTATAATCATATCCTTGCCTTTCGAACGCAATTAACTAAAACTTTGAATTCAATCGTTCTATTGCAATAACCACCCTTTATTGCGGTAAAAGTTGCAAAATCCTGGGCACAGTTATTTTCCCTCCTTATACTTTATTTGCATGTCATCTGCTGGATTAATGATCCTGACCTCAGTTCGTCGATTGTATTGATGTTCTTCTTCAGAACACGGAACGCCATCGACACATCTATTTCGTGGAGAAGATTCTCCTGCAGCTTTTGTGGTAATTCTTGATGCATCAACACCTAATAGAACCAAATATGATTTGGAAGACTCCGATCGTTGTTTGGAGAGCTCCATGTTATACTCAGCATTCCCCCGGGTGTCTGTATGGGAGGTTAGTTCAATAGTAAGTTCAGCATACTTTTGTAAGGTTTTAGCCAGGGCAACAAGTTCGGATGCTTCTCCTTTGCGAATGGCGGATTTGTTAAAATCGTAGTAGATATTATCTAACACAATCACAGTTCCCGAAGGAATAGTTGGTTCCACAGAAGGGACATCAGTGGATGGGATCTCGATTTTCTTTAAGGTAATTATGGAAGGGAGGTATGCCCCACTAGCTATTTTAACATAAGGCATATATTCCTGGTGTTGACCAACGACGATATAATCTAGCTTCTTATCTGCCATAACAACGACTTCCCCTTTTGTGTTTGAGACAGCATCTGCAGATTCGGTAGACAAGGTGTCCGTTACACCCCATTGCAAATAGAAATCGCCTTCTCTGTTTGGATTAGGGACAAGCGCTGTTTCAAAGTTGTCCTTGTGCAGGGAAGGGCCATCCTGTTCCATAGGAATCAACCAGACATAACCATCGCGTATGGGTTGCCCTTCTTCATCGACGACCATCATCAGGTTTTTTCGACGTGAATCTTTTGGAGGGGCACAGAAGATAGAGCGGGTAGATGTCCAACGGTAGAGATCATCCTTTCCTTTTGTAGGTTTTCGATCACTGGCAAAATAACCTGTAGTACCGTCGGCCGCCACGATCATACCCAAGTCATCTTTTTTACTGTTAAAAGGAGCGCTCAGGTGTTGGAGACTGGAAAACATATTGTGCGTATCCTGAACAGTCACAAATAAATCTAAACCACCTTTTCCCGGATGGCCATCTGAAGAAAATAAGAGATATCCATCTGGATGAAACCAGGGGAAGATTTCATTTCCTTTAGTATTGATAGTTGCTCCCAGATTGACAGGCGCAGACCACGTTCCGGATTGGCGATGAACAATATATAAGTCCATTCCGCCAAAACCATCAGGCATATTTGAAGCAAAAACAAGAGAAGTTCCATCATCACTTAATGCTGGATGTGCTACTGCATAATCATCATGGCAAAAGGGTAGTTCAGTGATTTGTTCCCAATCTTCATCACCTTTCACAGCGGAATATATTTTTAGTTGTACTTCGTTTTTAGCATCATTGACAGCCACCCCGCCTTTTAGATTGGAGCGTGTAAAAAAGAGCTCCATACCATCACTGCTAAAAGAACAAGGACCTTCGTGAAATTGTGTCCGGATATTCGGAGAGAAATTTACACTTTTAGCGGTCGTTCCACCATAACCGAGATCAGTGTACATCAGATCAAAATAGGCTTTCCCCGTTTTAGGATCGAGAAATTTATTTTTTTCTCTGGCGACCACATAGACAATACCTTTTTGATAATATACAGGTGAAAACTCTATAGACTTCGTATTGATATTATCGAGCGGAAATATTTCCACTTCATCGTAATAACATACATAAGAAGTTTCCTGACCTAAAGCCAAATGGACAACAATGCAGAGTAAGTATGTAAATATGTATTTCATAGAATAGTTAGAAATATCTTGGATTAACAAATGTGGCTGGCTTAGCAGGCTCGCCAAAACAATATATAAGCATCACTTCTACACTTCCATCGCTATATCGCTGAAGAGCACTAAGTGTAAAATCATAGGCTGCGCCAATGCGGAGGCCACGAAGAATTTTTGCAGAAGCGATGATATCGATTGATTCAAGAAATTGCTCTTCATTTCCGCCTTTGCGAAACGAAACACCAGCACTGTAATCCTGCCCCCATCGCAAGCCCAGATTAAGGTCTACACTGACGGGTGCGGCTTCGGTATAGCGTACTAACACTTGCGGGACAAAACTCATTCTGTAATCAAGTTTTACCGCAACACCAGTCATGAAAAAGTAATGCGGTTGTTCTTTTGCCGTAAAGAGGTTGTTGACTTCAAAATCAATATCTGAACTCATCAATCTAGGGGCAGAGGCACCAACATAAAAAGAAGGCGTACTATAATATATACCAGCACCGACATTAGCGATAAACTTACTATCAGCAAGCGCATCAATACCAGGATCAATGCCGATATCCTGGACTGCGCGCACGGAGGGATCGCTGTAATCCACCTCCAGAAAACGACCGGATGCTTGCACGCCAAGACTCAAGGTTCCGTTTCCCACTGGGACACGATAGGAATATATGCCATCTACTGTGGTTGAACTTGAAACGCCAATTGACTGGCGCTGCATATTGACCCCAAGGCCTATACGTTGTGAGGATAATGGTGCATTCAAGCTAAGCGCTTGTGCTTTAGGGGCCCCTTGAAATCCCAACCACTGTTCCCGAACAATACCTGAGATGCATACATGGTCATGATATCCTGCATAAGCCGGATTGATCAGTAATTTGTTATACATAAACATGGTATGCAATTGCTGCTGTTGAGCAGATAGCGGCACAAAATAAGCACCAATTAAAAAACATACGATGGCTAACCACTGCTTTGTTTTTCTTGCATTCGTGCCCATCTGGAGAATATTATTTTTATTAAATATTTTCATAATCAATCTTCTGCTTTTAGCGTTCAAGAATTAGGAATGTCTTCTTAGGCGTAGAGCCATCACCAAAGTCCATAATATAGAAGTACGTACTCACTGGAAGTGGGGAACCTGAATGCGTCCCATCCCAATTGTTATCATAAGGAGAAGCTGAATAGACAACATTGCCCCACTGATTGAAAATGGTAATCTTGTTTTTGGGATACCGGTCTGTCTCAAGACAAGGAACAACCAAAATATCATTTACACCATCATTATTAGGCGTAAATAAAGTAGGGACAAAACAATCATCTTCATTTCCAACTTTGAGTGTAACGGTAGTTTCACTGCATTCCTCAGGACATTCAATAGAACAAATACGATAGGTCATCATGTCTGTTCCTACAAATCCAACATTCGGCGAATACCGAAAACTACCATTCCCTAAGTTGAGTACATTCCCTTTTTGCGTTGAAGAAACAATAACGATGGTAAACCCATTTGGAGGAACAAGGTCATTTGAAACAACAGTAAATTCTGTTGATTGACCAAATGGTACGTCGACAGTATCCGGAAAAGCATCTGGAGATGGTAGGACGGTAATCAATGCGCTGTCCTCACTATAGTCAATGCAAGAGGCATAACTCAGCGTCCAGGAGATAGTGAATGTGCCCGATGGAAGTCCGATGATATCCGCCATAGGGTCTGCCGGATCGGAGAAAATCACCATATCATCACTACTCGTCCATTGGCCCGTACCCGGAAGTGGATCAGAGCCATTTAACAGAACCATTTCTCCGGGACAGGAAGTAATATCAAGACCTGCATCAGCTGTTTGAGAAGGAATTTCATCACCAGTTATGAAGACTGAATTACTGGGATTAGAAGCACATCCTTGAAGTATCGTTAATGCAGTAATATTATTACTTCCACTTTGTAGCGCAATGGCAAGTACGGTGATACAGCTATCAGAAGTCGGGCTGCCAGTTACCGGTGATCCATTTAATAACCAAGCGTACGTTGCTCCCGAAACTATAGACCCATCATCAATACACAGATTGATTAGCGTTGGATTGTCTATGCAAACGGATGTCACATCGGATATTATAGTAGGAGATAAAGGAGCGGGCAGCACAGTAATATCATAAGGATTGGATGGTGGAGATGGGCATCCATTTAAGGTATAAACCAATTGATAGGTTCCTCCGTCATCCAATGCAACCGGATAGATCACAGGTTGTGCTTCGTTACTATCAAATCCATTTGAAGAGATCCAGTGAACCATTGATCCGGGTGGAGCTGTAGACACCAGTACCAGGCTATCGCCCTCGCATACCTGAGGGGGTGTTAAGATACTCGGAGGAAACAAAGCAGGATTAACTTGCACAGCTATAGAGGTGGAGGTGGATGTACAACCATCTAAGGTGACATCAACAGTATAGACGCCATTCCACCCCGGCGTGGCGTTGGGAATTATTAAGGTACCAGGATTTGCGATGACGACATTTGTATCAGAAGAAGTCCAGGAATACATGCCACCATCCATTGGAGATTCGATATAGAGGAAAATACTATCGCCAAAACAATAGACATTGTCGCCATTGATCATTGGCGCAACAGGAGTATCATTTACATCGATCGTTATCATGGCTGTATCAGAGACACAGGTTCCATTTGTGATGACGAGTGTGTATACACCATTCATCAGCGTGGTGGCGCTATCCAATCGAATGGAAGAATCCTGTATAATAAAATTAGAAGAGCCGGTCCATTCATACATGTAGTCCGGAGAAAAAAGAGGCAAGGTCTCAGCCCATATGGTAATCCCATCAACGCCATTGACACAATTGGATGCATCTGAAACCAATGAAGTGATAACAGGAAGAGCATCCACGTCCACCGCTATGGAATCTACTGCATTGCATCCGGTATCACTCATTAAGGAGAGATAATAGATTCCTGCTTTTGCCTGCGTTGTAGGGGTTGCTTCATCAGAAGTAAACGCATCCGGACCCGACCATACATAATCTCCTCCAACAGTAGGCGTAATTGAAAGCACTATAGAATCTCCTTCGCATACGACCGGAATCGGATCAATCGTGATGGTAATTGCAGAATCAACGGTGATCAAGAAAGCATCAGAAGTATCTGAAACACAACCATTTTCAAAAGCTATAACTTTCCAAGCGCCCGATTGATCCATGTTAATTGGTGAAATAATCAATGAGTCATTGTCTGTAGTAACAGTGTTACCAAGAGGATCTATCCACTCGTAGCTGGTATGGTTTGACATCGCTGTAAGGATGATCACGCCACCTTCACAAGAAAAAGTATCACCGGTTATAATCGGCATTGGTAGCGGTTGTTGTATGAATACCGTAAGACTATCCGGAGCTGATGAACAAATAGAATTGGAAACAGAGAGAATATAAAGTGCTGATGAATCAATTTCGCTTGCCGGTATGCCCGGTGGTGTTGGGACAAAAGATTCATATCCGGAAGGGCCTGACCAGGTGTACTGAAGACTGTCAAAGACGATGACAGGAACGAGAAATAAAGTATCATCAATACACAAGGTTTGAAAGTCTCCAAGGATTGTGGCATCAGGGACATTCACGACTATAAATTCCACAGGAATACCAGGCTCAGAAATACAAGTATCCTGAGATAGGATTCCGTATACACTATATGTACCGGCAACGACCGGCGAATAAACAAACTCCGGTTCCGAGGTGTTGGCTTCTAGTGTATCACCAGAAGGCAAGACAATAAACCACTGATAATTTACATCTCCGGAGAAAGATTGTGTTGACAATGTTACTTCTTCACCTGTACATAGTGTATCCGGTGCTACGTTTATTGCCGGAGCACCTAAATCCTCTATTACCACCGCTACATTCCCGGAGGCAGTACAACCGTTTTCACTGATGATAGTAAGAACATATAGACCTGAATTTGAAGTGTCCGAATCAGGAATTATAGGATTTTGGTCTGTTGAAATAAACATCTCCGGCCCAGTCCATGAAAATGTAAAAATCGAATCCGATCCGTCCGGTAAGTTTGCAAACAAACGCAACGTATCATCACATAATTGACTTTCTGAAAAAGGCAGCAATGGTTGTGTTTGGACAAAAAGCGTCGTCTCACAAAGACTTGTGTTGCCATTCGCATCCGTGACCATAATCGAAATCGCTATGGTCTGTCCATTGTTTGTACAGTCAACGGTCGGGGGATTAAAAGTAATGGAATCTATGCCACATGCATCACTTGACGAAACCAAAACAGAGGTTGTGGAAACATCAATCATCTCGAGACCGGAAGGATTTAAGAAAAGAGTATCATTTTGACATTCCAGTTGAGGGGCAATGGTGTCTCTTACGTCTACTGTATAGAAACATGTATCTACACTTCCGGTAGTATCCGTGGCAATTAAAAATACGCTGTGGATTCCGACAGAAAAATCAACCAAAATTTCGTGGTTTATAGAATCAAAAGTAAAAACAGCAGGTTCAGCCATGCCTTCAATATATCCTGACCAGGAAATGTTTCCAGAACTGCAATCACCTATCGTAGTTTCCGGAGTAAAAATTGACATTTGCGAAATACAAGATTCCAAAGTTGTAAACAAGACTGTATCCGCAGGACAGTTGACAATCAAGGCATCTGCATCAACAACCTTTATCGACGTCATGCAGGTCCCGATATTTCCATTGCAATCAATAGCTAACCACTCAACTATGTGCGTGCCTACCGAAAGCATCGTATCAATAGAAGGTGACGGACTCACTGTAAGGGTATCACCATGATTGATAATAACCTGGATGGTAACCTCTTCCGGAAAGCATACTTCAAGAAAATCCGGACTTTCTAAAGTGACTAAAGCATTACAATCGTCCATATCCGGTGCTATAATGAGTTCATCAGGGCAATTCAGAAATACAGGACTAATCGTATCCATCACTGAGAAGGAGATTTCTTCGGCAACTGCATTTCCACATGCATCAAAGGCGACAAGATCAGCCTCAAGAGACAAGTCAATCCCACACATCGCCATAATCGAATCAGGAATAGGCGTACCCGGCCAACTAGTAGTGTCTTCAAGTATATAAGATCCTCTTTCAGCAATAAAATAATCGCTTGTAGAACAACCATCTTCAACAAGGACTGCACTCATCCATTGCTCATAAGCGGATTGTAAATCGAGTGAGGAGGTGTCACAGGCAAAAAGATAATTTCCGGGAGAGAGTACTATATCCGGAGCAACATCATCCGTAAGGTCAAACTGTTGCTCAGCCGTCGTTGTATTACCACAAGCATCTGTAACCGTCCATAATCGACTGAGGGTTTGATTGCAAACCATGCCACTAAAAATATCTTCAAACGAAATCGCCGGTGAGGGATCACAATTGTCATTTACATTTAGCAATGTAATAGTATCACCACTACAAAATGCAATTGTATCGGCGGGCAAATCAAAAGTCGGCGGAACCGTATCAATCCGGAAATACCATTGCATAGCCGTCGATGAATTACCGCAATCATCTGTAGCGGTCCATGTTCTGATCACGATCCCTGGAATACCAAGACATGAATCCATACTGATACTATCTGCAAAAGAAATCAACGGATCAACAGTACATTCATCTACTACCAGCGGAAAGTCTGCTGGAATAGTATCCTGACATCCCAAATGAACAGAGTCTTCTGCTATTGTTATGAACGGAGGTACCGTGTCAATAACAGCAAAAATTGCAGTATCTGAAACACTATTTTGGCATATGTCAAAGCCAATAAAAATGACACTTAGCCCGTCCGCACAATCAAGTTCGTTGAGTAAAGGATATGGTCCTGATCCCGGCACGCCTGTTTGCGTCATGCCGGCAGTATCTACCCAGTTAAATTCCCAAACTAATCCCCCACAACCATCATCGGCAGTTGTTCCAGCCAGCGTATCAATCCATGATTCCAATTGCATTTGCACATCAGGAGAACATGGTAAGGAAGCATCCATTGAAGGTGTTACGAGGACTGGAGGTATCGTGTCCTGTATGCTGAAAGTCCCCGAAGGCATGGCCACACTGATATTCCCACATTCATCCGTCAAACTAAATCCGATGGTTACAGAGACGCCTTGCAAACAAGCTGTATCGAGTGCGGCGGTCAGCACCTGGATGGCGCTATCTGCGCTGATGCTGGCATTGACCACAACCTCACTACAAAGATCGGAGTAAGTTGCTGCCCCTGCCGTGTTATACCAATCAAGGAAAGCATCTTCCCAATTCCCATTTTGTGCACAAGCAAAAGAAGTATCTACCGGGTTTGATTCAAAAATTGGCTTTCCATTATCGGTTATACCGAAGTACCCGATATCACCAATTTCATTATCACATTTATCCGTGTAGGTAAATTCTACAGCGAGATATCCCTTAACATTGTTTATCCCTATACCTCCGATCATGACATTGTCATGACAACCTGAGGCCAAAGAGTCTTCCCACGCAGCTAAAATTTCTTCCAGCGAAAGCGCATTTCCTTGTAATCGATAGCCAAGCGTGAGGTCTTCTTCATCAGTGCACAAATCCTCCGCTTCGCTGAATCCCCCATTGACCAGCCAATCCATTAATAACGAATCAATAGTAGATAAGTGACAACCTAATATTATGGTCGATGGTTCGCCTGTGATGTCTGGTGGTGTATTGTCTGTAAGGACAAAGATGGCCGATGTCGTATCAAAATTATTGCATCCGTCGCCGGCAATAAATAAAACTTCTATTTCGGCATTACAGGTATCGCCTACCGATGGATTCGATGGGAAGGTTGACCAGAAGATTGAACTACAATCATCTATAGCTTCCGCACCCCCATGGTTATTTATCCAGGTGTTAAAGATTTGGGCGATGTTGCCTGAGCCACAATCCCCTTCAGCGCCAGTGGCAGGTGTTGTAATAATTGGTGCTACATCGTTGAAGACGTTAAATGTTTTTAACACCGTGCTCGTGTTTCCGCAAGAATCTGATGCAGAAAAAGTAACATCTATCTCACCACAAAATGAAGTGATAATAGCTGGATTTGGGGCGTCATCAGACAAGGTCATTAATCCGCATCCATTATCGGTGGCTGAAAATGCAGCTCGTTGTGCATTGAGCCACAAGCTGTATTGGGCCATTGCCGTAGAGCAAGGGGCCATGCCATTCTGAAGATTGTCGATGATCACAGGGGGTGTTACGTCTGGAGTTACCGTAATGGTTTGCGTGAAGGTGGAATAATTCCCAAGGTCATCATCCGCCACCCAGGTCCGGATGATATTTCCTCCGGTGCAAAATGCTGCGTTATTTGTCTCGGTGAATGTGATCGTCAGGTTTGTGTTTTCATTTTCACAGTTATCAGAAGCTTCTACAACTGCTGGAGGGGGAGCATCATTTGAGCAGGAAATAGTAAGGTTTGGCGGTAAGGATAATGGATCAAATACGGGTGGGGTCAAATCCACAAAAGAAATCGTGAAACCGTATAGCGCAGAAAAGCCAAAATTGTCAATAGCTTGATAAAAGACAGTGACCGTTGTACCACCGGGCACAAGATCATCAATTTCATACTGTGGGCTAATAGAATATATCTCAAAGGAGACAATGAACCCCCCGGGTATATTGCTCATCGCCGTTGGCGTGTTTGGATGCCCCCAATTGAGTGGTTCTTCGCATTCATCGCCGACGATGATCTGTGTAGGTCCGGAATAACTGAAAGAAAAACCGCTTCCCTGGCCCATTGCTGTCCCCCAGGACATGACAATGAGGAAATAGAATAGATAACGCATATACCAAAGTTAACATATGAAAGCCATATGAGGTGAGCGAAGTCTAAAGAAGAGAGGAATAGTGCTTAGAGGGAGTTCTAAAGATAATCGGAAAGGGTGAAAATGAAGTCAATTTGATCGGAATTTGTGAACATGTCTGGTTTCCGACAAATGGATATTCATCGAATTCAGAGGGTGAGCTTGGTTTATCTGCTCACCATTACTTTTTCAATATAACTTCTGCCATTTTGGGTTAATCTGATAAAATAAAGCCCATTGGGTAAAAATGAAGGTAGATTCAAAAGCGTCTCCTCATTATATTGGCTATAATCGAAAGCTATACTTCGCCCATGGATATCTAACAATGTTATTTCTAATTCAGTGTTCGTCTTAGCTGTTGAGAGATGAACGATGTCCTTAGCTGGATTAGGCCATATTTTCCAGTTTTGATTTGGAGATTCATTGATATTACTGATGGCCTGTTTATAGACATGACGAATTCTTGATTCCTCACGATCATTGGTAATAAGATAGAAGCTGCCATCTGGCCGAATTGCAATATCTCTTATACGGCTCATTTCGGCCCATAGTCCTCCACTGTGGTAGGATTGAGAAGTGATAGCATCATAAGAGCTGTTGACTTCAAAAATCTTCATTCCTGTATACCACAAAATACCGGTCAATAGTTTGTTAGTAAACTCAGGAATGGTCGCGTGGGAATAAAATTCTATACCACTTGGTGGTTCATCAAATGTTGTCAGGGCAAGGTGATTTTCGTAGGTGGGGGAAGTACATGAGTCGAGATACAGCTCAGTACAAGTAGTGCCATCCCAAACAGGCCAACCATAATTCTCTCCAGGGACTAGAAGATTAATTTCATTATTTGCACTTTGACCATGTTCGCTGACGACTATGGATCCATTCGGAAGGATGCACATCCCTTGTGGGTTACGATGATCTCTTGTCCAGGTATAATCAGCTGTTGGATTGTCCGAAGGAACAGAACCATCTATCGCAATGCGAAGTATTTTTCCTTGATTAAATCCAAGGGAGTCCAAAACAGGCCAATAGTCAGCTGTAGTCAGCAAAAGATTTCCGGTAGTATCAAATACCAGCCTTCCGCCACTATGCTCACCGCCGTGGAAATAAGTCAATAAAGTAGTGTCATTGATAAAACGTTGTTGTATTGGGTCAAATTCAAAACGCATGAGTTCACATTGAGCACTATTGGCATAGTAATGTCCAGTATCAAAAACTACAAACAATAAGGGTGTTATGGGAAAATTTGGATGCAAAGTCATACCCAATCCATTTCCATATGGCCGCTCTAGTAATGTATCGATGACATCTGTATTTGGGTCCCATGTCAATACTCGAGGTCCATCAGTCATCCACAACTTATCATCTGGTCCCCACAAAATTTCCCATGGAATATCAACACGATCCTTATCGATCACGACATCTATCGACAGTGTTGTACTGTCGAGTGTGTAGGTGAGTTGCGCTTGTCCGATAAAAGGAAAAGAAAGCAAAAGAGATAAGCCGATGTGTCTATACATTATTATTGGTTTATTCTTAAGACCGATGAAAGATATGTTTCGCTGCTTTTGCGTCTTATTGGTATGTGAATATTTTACAAAAAACACCTCTAACCATTTTATTATGTGTATAAAAAATTAGCTGGCGATATTGTAACCCACCCATAAGCCAACTTGTTTCAAACGAAGCTTTGCTTTTCCTAACGTGTAGGCTTTCTCTTTACTGTACACGCTTTCCACCCTTTTGATAACAGACCATAATCACTAGTTTCATTGAAACGCATATCTTGCAACCTGAGTTACAAAGCTTTATTAATAATAAAAATACCCGAAGAATATGAGAATGCATTTATTAGTATGCCTTGCATGCCTTTGTTTAGTAGTTGGAGTTAATGCGCAAAAATTTGATTATGAGAAACTTACACTCAAATATGAATTGAAAGCAGAAACACCTTTTACAACTGAGTTTAAGAGTATAACCGTTCGATTGAATGGAGAAGAGCATCTCAAAAGATATGGGCTTCTACCCTCTGATATCATTGCCAGTGATTTTAAGTTTGAACGTTTTCAAAATTTGGAAGAGCATGGTGATTTACATCTTGATGTATTTATTGGCGAACCGGAATTCCTTGGCGTAGAACTGGAGAAATCTTCAAAGAAGGTTGATGATAAGGATGTTACTACCTATTACTATGTGGGCACGGTCATTACGCCTATGACGTATGAGTTGAGAGATGGTGCCAGAGATATAATAGAAGAAAAAATCGTCTACAGTGCTGCAGACCATTTCAACTTTTCATCAGAGAGTTATTCTAGCACGAATGCATTAAAAAAGGCATGGGAGGAAAGTAAAAATATAATTATCACCAAGCAACTAGGAGCCATTCTTAAAAAGAACGTGTTGAATGCAGCTTTATCTTTTCGAAACAGATTTGATGATCAGTTCATTATCACAGATGTGAACCTTTTTGACATTAAAAAGGCAGAAAAAATTAATGCAGAATTTCTTAATAAAGCTTTTGCAAAAATAACCGCCGCTTTAAATCAAAATCCGATGTTGGCGGATTGGGATAGTGATAAGAAGACAGAGATTATAGCTTTATTGACAAAGGGCACTAAGTTTGACAAAGAGGACAATAAGGAGCGCGTTGTTTATGCAATTTCATATTATAATCTCACTGTGCTTAATCTGTATTGGAATGACCTTGATGCAGCTCACACAAGTCTTCAGGCAGGAAGACTCGCAGATCGAAAGAACTATGAATTTGACCAACTTGAAATTGTATACGATAAACTAATTAAACGGGGGAAATCCGATGATATCTCAACGAAAGCATATACGCCTTCCTATCAACCTGGGTCGGATGATAAATTGCCAGCCAAAATTGTGGCTGTTTCAGATGGAGTTGAAGGGGATGACTTTAGTTCAAAAGTCTCTCGGTCTGTGGATACAGTTATTGTGATTACCGGTGATACACTGATTGGCTATGTAGAAGTTTTCCATCGTATGAGAGATTTAGGGGATATAGAATACCCTGATTTTATTGATCTGGTCATCAACCCCTTGAATCATGTAGATGATGAAATCAAGGTAAAATCTAAAGACATCCTCATGATCATTCATCAGGGCAAGTATATAAAACCCATGGAGACCAAGGTTGCCCTTTCATTGAATACGCCAACGAATTTATATGAGCTTCTCATGGTATCTGATGATGGACGTCTAGGCCTGATGCGAAACGCCTCGCATGAGAGTATGAATTATACACTCAATAAGGAAGATTATAGAGCGTACCTCTATGCATACAAACCAAGCAAAGATTCAGACGAAGTAGAAATATTTGGAATTACTGCTTCTGCAAAGTATTTGCTAAGTCTTAATGGCGCATTATCAAAGGATTTTGATTTTTGTCCTGCTATTGTTTCAAAGGCAGATCAAAAGAAATATAGCCTAAATGATGAAAACACACTAACTGATTTAATTGAGGATTATAATAGTTGTTCTAACTGATGCATCTTCCTTTTTTGTATTTGCATTAAGTTTTAGGATCTTGAGATTTCATATAAAAAAGACTGGATACTTTGGGCTGTGTCCAGTCTTTTTTCTTTTTTTCTCTTTTCCTTATCTCACCAAAAGTAGTTTTTTGGAAGGTGTTATTATTTGAATGTTCATTAGGAAGTTTTATATTTTATAATTGGCCATCTATTCAATTATTCGGAAGTTTTCATATTGGCGTTTCCTTATGAATGAATACTCTTATATCCGACACTTATTGATCGTTTATTTCCCGCAATACGCACCCAAAAAGTCTCGCGGTACTCGCGGAAAAAAGTTCTGCAGAACTCACGGAAAAATTTCTCCCGCAGATAGCGCAGATGTACGCAGATTGATTTATAGTGTATTATTGCACCGAATGATATCTAATCTACAGTCCATTGACTTTTCTAAAAATGGAATTTTGGATATTATCCGTGTTAAAATTTACCAATATGCCAAGCTTAAGGGTTGAAAGTTTCAAATAAGTAAGCAATTGCATGTGGTGTACGGGTGCAAGATTTTCTATTGATTTAATCTCAATTATAACTTTGTTCTCAATGAGGAGATCAATGCGATACCCAATATCGAGCTTAACGTCATCGTATAGGATAGGAAGGCCTACCTCAGTGTTCACTTTTAATCCTGCGCGCTCTATTTCAAACCGAAGAACAGCTTTGTATACTGACTCCAGCAATCCTGGTCCTATGGCATTATATGTTTTAAATATAGCTCCCCGAATAATGTAAGAAATATCATTTTCACTTAAGGAATTGGCTTTCAATATTATATAATGTTTTGTAAGTTTATTTCAAGAAGTTAGAAGTTTTTTGTCTGCACTCCCGATATTTTTCGGGAGCAGGAAATTACAATGTATTATATCTGCGAAGATCTGCGCTATCTGCGGGAAATATTTTCCCTAAGCCCTAAGCCCTAA
>JBBKWA010000205.1:0-7929 GCA_037968695.1 Saprospiraceae bacterium | reverse complement strand
ATATCTCCTTCTCCTAATAAACTGGTCTCTTGACAGGCGGTTAAACCTTGGAGAATTTCTTCTTCTGATTTTCCCGCAGTGTAACGATCAAGTTTGCTAATCAAATCCAAAAACAACTGGGTGGACTCTTGGTTAACTTTAGCTCTGTAAGCTTCCGCAGCCTCTTGTGCCAATTCGTGTGTCTTGGAAAAAGCGTCCTCAACAGATGTTACTACTTCTGGCACAACTCCGACACCTTCCCAATTCGTTTTGGTAATTGGGTTGATGGCAGTTCCTGTAGGAATAAAAACAGACAAATTGTCATTAATCCCAATAGTTCTTCCAGGGTTAGCTCCTCCTCCCGTTGTTTGGCCGACTAAGGTTGCTCGTTTTTGCGTCTGCATATTGTAGGAAAATTCTTCGGCCCCAGAAAATGTTCCACTGCTTGTAATAACATACAAGGGAACCTCCGGCATTTGAACTCCCCCCACTCCTTCTAAGGTCCAATACTCTTCTGTTTCATCTCCTTCCCGCCAGTAAAGACTATTCAAATGTACTTTTTGATCAAAGAAATAACTGCACAAGTACTGGACCATACGTGGGCTACCGCCACCATTTTTACTGAGGTCTATGATAACAGCGTCGGTTCTGGCCATTAATTCCATAGCAGCATCGGCAGAAGCCTGCGCATTTTCTAATCCGGCAAACCCTCTTAAATCCAGGTAGCCTACATTGCCTTCCAGTATTTTAACGGTGTTGAAACCATAGCTCCACCTTCTGGACTGCTCGATACGATCAAGGCGTTCTTCTATCCTTCTTTCGGGCGAATTTGGCGGGGCTTCATAAGGCCTGTTGACCATGATTCGCATGTGCTTATCTTTATTGACCGTCTGTACAGACGCTGTTAAAGCCGCAGCAAATGATTCATCATCTGTGAATTGATCAAAATGGCCCTCTTTCCATTGAGCCAGTAAGTGTTCTTCCGTTTGCTTAGCCACTTCCGGGAACACGTAAAAATCATTCATCAAGCGAGAAAGGTGCTGAATAGCTTGCTCTTTGTATTTTTCCGTAAAGGTTTCTTCTTGAGCGGTGGAGGTGTTCACATAAAAGCATAGCACTGCAATTAGTAATGACAGTCGGGATACAATCTTCATTTTATTTAGGATGGTTTGGTGAATCTTCAATTTACGAAATAAGTCAAGGCAATGCCCTACCCACTAGGAGAGTAAGATGCCTAGCAGCAAATTTATGAAGTTATAGTCCTCCAAGGCAGGATTCTCCTAAACCATTTGTTATCGTATATTCAAGCCTCAGTAGGTGCGCGTCCTGAAGGTACGGTCGTAAATGATGCCGTCAAATTTGGTGGTTTAGGCCAATGATAGCACCGCCTACTCCTGCCTAAACCGTGCTAAAGTAGAATCTCTTTAACCAAAGTTATTAACCCAAATTATGTATACTAAAAAGGTATTTCCAGCAATCGAAATGATAAAATGGACCAAATATGAATCGCTTCTATTTTTGAGTATAGGAGCGGTCTTTGTAATACTTATAGAATATTTGGGGCTAACGTGGCTAAAGATCCCCTGGGCTCCCTTAGCGGTTATAGGTTCTGCGGTTGCGTTTGTTATCGGTTTTCAAAACAACTCGGCTTATGGTCGTATCTGGGAAGCGCGTAAAATTTGGGGAGGTATTATAAACACTTCTCGCACTTTTGGCATGTTTGTGCAAGATATGGTCACCAATGAACATGCAACAGTTAAGCTTTCAAAAGAGGCATTACAGCATGAAATAAAAACACTAACCTACCGGCATATAGCCTGGATAACGGCCTTGCGCCATGCCATGCGACAAGCAAAGCCCTGGGAAACAGAGCTCACCCAGCCCGGCAATGAGAAATGGACGAAAATGTTGATGGCGCCCGAACATAAAATCGACTTACGTGATGATTTAAAACCTTATTTATCAGCGGAGGATTTGGAGTATACATTAATCAAAGATAATAAGCAAACCGCCCTGCTTTACCTGCAATCACACCACTTAAAAAAGTTAAAGGAAGAAGGTGTTGTTTGGGAATTTTCCTTCTTGGAATTGGAAGGCGTCGTACAAGAACTACTTACGCTGCAAGGCCAAAGTGAACGCATTAAAAACTTTCCGTACCCTAGGCAATTCGCAACATTGAACCACTATTTTATGTGGATTTTTGTGATGCTGCTTCCCTTAGGCGTTGTTCCTCAATTTGCCGAAATGGGCAATGAGATAGTAAGCAGTTTCCCAATAGTGGGTAAGTACTTTATCTGGTTTTCAATCCCCGTCTACGCTTTGGTTGCCTGGGTTTTTCACACCATGGAACGTATTGGCAGAACCGGTGAAAATCCATTTGAAGGCTTGGTGAATGATGTACCCATTTCAACTATCGCCAGAGGTATTGAAATTGATTTGCGTCAGAATTTAGGAGAAAGCAAAGAAGAAATTCCGGAACCATTTCCAATGGTGTATGATACGCAGATGTAGTTGGTTTCGCTTAGCTGGACTTTCGGCAAAAGTCCAGCTAAGCGCTAACCTTAGATTTCAAATGAGCCCACTGCTTTTTCGCAACCTTCCCAGTTGATTTTGAGATTTGATTCATCGAACAAGAGGTCTTCAGGCGTCAATAGTTCAGGGAAGCCGTTCCATCCTTGGCCGGAAGGGCCGTAGAAATCTCCTGATTTTGCACTGGGATCCATCGCAGCCCTGATGATTCCGGTAGCACCATCTTCGGCAGATTGTGCCGTTTTCATAAAATCGGAATCAGTATCCATACCGCCAACAGATGCGCTCGTTGCTGCAAGTTCCGTTTTAGCTAAACCCGGATGTGCCAACAATGGAATGACATTGGAAATATTGGCCGCTTCCAACTTGTTTTTGAGCCCATAAGTGAAAGCCGCATTAGCCAATTTGGTCTGATGGTAACGTCCCCATCTTGGGCCTTGGAAACTAAAATTCTCTTCTTCGGTACCATCGCCTCCCAGATCGCCTCCTTTCTTCTCAAAGTATTCACTTGCCAGTGGTGGGCCCAAACGCGCCATCGAAGAATGATTCACGATCCGCCCTTCATCGCTTAATCTAAGCAAGGAAAATAATTCTTTCGTCAGGAGAAAATGAGACAGGGCATTGGTTTGCATTTGTACATCATAGCCATCGGGCGTTGCCTCATCGGGAAGCGCCATGACGCCCGCATTGTTCACCAGCACATCTACAATTCGGTATTTCGTCTTGATTGACTCCGCCGCATTGCGCACGCTTTCGAAACTTTGCAAGTCGCAAATGATCGGATCGAATTTGCCCTCAGGAACTTCTACCTTCAGTTGCTGATACGCTTTTTCAGCGCGTTCACTTTTACGGTTCAACAGGATAACGGTGGCTCCTTTTTTTGCTACTTCTTTGGCACATACATAGCCGGTTCCGCTAGTCGTTCCGGTGATCACGACCACTTTTCCGGTCATGTCTTGCGTATGATTTTCTAATACTTTATTGAGGTGCTTGGTTGGTATTTGACTTGACATATTGTTTATTAGTTGTCTATTTATATCTATTTATAAACGTGTATTGCCACCCATTGGTTGTGAGCTGTTTTTCACCCAATCAAGCCAATCTGTTGATACCTCTTTTCTAATACCTCTTTATAAGCGCTCTTCATTTCGTCAGAAAGGAATGATCGGTTGATCCAATCCAACGCTTTAGGGCGATTTTTCAACATCCGTTTAAAAGCTCCTCCCGTTTGTTTATTAGTCAGATTTAACCCTTTGCCTAATTGTTCAAAATGTTCTTTTTTTAACTTTTTTTTCTTTCCACAGAGTGTTAGCGCAAGCTCTTCTGTGTCTTCAGGAAATACGATGGCGACATTCAACAGGTCATATGCACGAGACAGCACCCATCCTGAAGGGCCTTCAATCATAGAAAAATTCTTTAGGTGCATATCATTGTTCCCAGTTAGAAAAGAAAATAGCGTCAATTCAAAATAGAGAATCTTATCTAGCAAAGTGTTTTCGGAGTACTGATCAAGTGCTTTTCCCACTTTCTCCATGGAGCTTCTGTATTTATCGAATGCCTCGGTGATCTGGAACATATCAATCATGTGAATCTTTTTTCCATCCTCTGTCCGGTCGATACGTTTAGTTATATATGAGATTTCACCGGATGCTAATCGTATCAATGACGAAGGAACCACCCTAATGCCAAAATTTTCAGCGATTCTCATAGTTAGGTGCTCATTTCCTGGCATTTCTCGAAATTTATTGGATGGTGGCTTAAAAATATATTGCCCACCCAACGCACCTACAACAGTAAGTCTCGTGTCTGATTTTTCTTTAACGTCTTTTACTAACGACATAGATAACTTCGCCTGAACCCCTGGTACTGCAATACTCCGTTCCACTACCTTTTTTGCCAGTTCATCCATTTGATCTAGCGAATATTCAATTGTAGGTGGGGTTGCCACTCCAAAGAATTCTAATGAGCACTTCTCATGAAAATCCTGTCCTTTGCCTATGGGTTCGTAGCAATACAAACATCTATGCTCCATCTTTCGTAGGTATTGGTTCAACACTCACTGCGCCTATGCAATTCCGACAGCAGGCCAGCAACAATCCCATTCTATCATTCTTATTGATCTTCCAGTTTTCCGAAGCGATATCTAATAACCATCCCTCGGGGATCAATCCTTCAAAAAACGAAAAAAGTCGTTTATCCGTGTAAGGTTTATTTCTTACCGGCATGGTGAAGGTGATGAAACCACTGTGATGGTCTTTCACATATTGCTCATCATACTGAAAAACATATTCGCCTTCATTGGTCTCCACAATGGTTCCGGCCAAGTAATCTTTATAAAACACCTTTCCGCTTCTCATTCACTTAAGTCTTTTCTCTTCACCGGAGCTAATTCATGTCCAAACATGCGAAGAACCAAATTCACCTTTTCCATATTCATGTTCGTTTTCCCCTGTTCAATTTTACGCACAACAGTTAGTGCAACGCCTGCACGTTCAGCGAATTCCTCCTGTGTTAGATTAACTTCCTTCCTACGATCTTTAACAAACGCGGCTAATTGCTTCATTATATGTAATTAGATATAAATTTAATTAAATATACAAAACTATATGCAATTAGATACAATCTATACAAAAACCATCTACCTATATGCTTTTGCGTATAAATAAGGAATCTTGAGAAAATCTACTTGACTTTTTGAATGGCACACAACCGTTTCCGCATAAGTTTACATTGCTCCGAGGTGCTTGGTTGGTTTTTGACGACATTTTGCTCTTATTCTTTTATTACCATCATTGAACTATACCCTCCATCTGAGAACGTAATTTTGAAGAGATAAACTCCCTTAGCTTCAGGAAGCCGATAATTGACCAATTCGGTCGTCATCACCCGTTGGGTTTGGATCAACCTTCCTGTTAGATCAAACAGGGAAATAGCAACTTGTTCTTGAACGGAGTCGAAATCTATCTGCACCTCACCGCTCGATGGATTTGGAAAAACCCGAACTTCACTTTGCCTTGTCTCTGTTACACCAGTTATGGTGTACTCCGCAGTGGCTACGCAGTTATCGAAATCGATCACCGTGACTGTTTGAGTGTTACCCAGGGTGTCGATAAAGATCTCATACGGCTCAACACCTCCAGCGACGATCACTTCTTCGTTCACCATATCGACATCAATGGTCTCAAGTATGCAGCAGAGGTCAGGGTTTCCATTGTCAGCGGGTGCTCCATTCGGATAATACAGGTCAATGATCCCCTGAAGGATATCGGTTCTTTGCTGTGCCTCGACAGCGTCGTAGCTAAGTGACTTTAGATAATGCCATCCCACCCCGTAATCAGGATTATCGTTAGGGCCGTTCGTATACAGATTCGGATAAACGGATAGGGCATAATCTACGAACGCTGCGTTGTCTTCCGGAATCAGATCGAAGTATGCTTGAAGTCGATTATATACGATTAAGGAAGGTTCAATACCTAGCTGATTCAAGGTGTCTTGTACAGCAATTGAATCTTGGGGCAGAATACCAAAAACATGGAACAATGGACGCAGATCGGCTTGAGCAGCAACAGACATTCTGATGATCCTGCTGTCAATATCCTGATCGTTAATTCCGTAATCGACCCCATTTTCAAAGTCGATGGATTCTTGTTTCCAGAAGTTCCTGAGCGGACACCATCCCAGCATATTGACGATTTCAAAATAGTGCCCGTAACCTCTATGTTGGTACCGTACTTCGTTTGTGGTAGCGTTTGCAATAACTCTTTCTGAACCAAAAGTATTAGACACCATTCTATGGGCGGCGGTCTTATCGACATCAAATGTATTTGGAACAAAGCTGTAATTCACTGCTTCATCCAAGTCTACATCCAGGCCATAATTCATGGCCATGATGTAAGGGAAGTTCACGAGGGCTTCTACCTCCCCCGGAAACTTAGACATTGCCAATTGATGCCCAAGTTCATGGAAGTTCGTCTCGTCATTCGGTCCCGGCCCATCGATAAAGTAGGCCGGTCCCGGCACATTCAAATAATCAAGTGGCGTGTTGGACATGGGGTAACCAGGAAAATACGCACCGCCTCTGATCGTTACATCCGCGATCATGTACAGATTATGTTTGTCTGGAATAATCTGTCTTGCCATAATGGAATTGACGCCTCTCAGGGCAGTTTCCCAATCTTGCAGCGTCTGAATGAGGTCATATTGACCAGGTACAATGGAATGTTTTGGAATGGTGTACATCACATTATCAGACTCGAATACTGCCCAAGGGCCAGGTTTGTCCAATTCAGCACTCACATCTGTGCTTTCATAGAAAGATTTCAACGAAAAGAAGGGGGCTTCTACACCATTGCTTACGGTAACCTCCACAATTCCTTCGTCAGCTTCATAAGGCACAAGAATAGAGATAGCGCCTCCAAGTGGGTTGAATACTTCTATGGTGGTGGAGTCAATTAAGAATCTTTTAGCGATTCTATCAAGTCGTTTAAAAAATGGTCTGTTGCTTAAATCCCAATCATGAGATCCTACTTGAACATAATAATCCTGGCCAACCAAGCTTTCTGGAACATCGACCTTGGCCACAGAACCAGGAGCCAAATACATCCCGGTAGGTCGCAGGGCATGCCATAATCCACTTCCGCTAATCCCATAATAAGGATTCATGCCATCAGGGTCTGCAAAATTGGCTAGAATCATCATGGAATTGCTTGCCGCTGGATCTACAGGTGGGGCCACGTATCCAGGAAAGCTCTCACATGAATTGAATTGCCATTGATCGATGTATTGGGGATATTCCGCGTATACATCTGGCGTGAAAACATGATCAAATATCCCCTGCTCTAGCGCTACCATTGCTCGCGCTAACTCTATTTCAAAATTGTTTCCCAGGGTTTTAGTGAACCCTGCTATGGTATTAGGGGTAGTAAAAAGTGCTCCGATTTCATCATCATAATCTTCTACTACACTTTTAGCTAGTAAAATCATCGTCTCGCTCTCTGCAAGACATTCTGGAAATTCATTGAAGATGTTGTAGATCAGGTTCAGATCGTCGATGGTAAGAGGGTTCACTCCATTAATGTGTCCTTGTAGATCATTAAGCGCGCCCCAAGTATAGGTGCATACGTCAGGACAATAAGCCGTTTCGCTAACATAAGCACCAATGTCATTGGCACCGCTCGAGACAAGCATCTCGTCCACATAAAGCTCATATCCATTAGGAGCATAAATCCCGTCTCCAAACGTATCGTAGATCTCGAAGAAAAAGCAACCATCAGCAGCCACGCAAGTACTGTCTGAATAGGTTGTATTGTTGCCGTAAGCTCCATCCTGACCTCCTTCCAGAAGGATCGTACCCGCAAGGTCTTTTATCGTCCAGGAGGTTTCGTAGCCCCAATTATCGGTAGCAATTTCGACTTTAATTTC
>JBBKWA010000204.1:0-2863 GCA_037968695.1 Saprospiraceae bacterium | reverse complement strand
GTTTATACACAAAATCTGTATAACAAGCAGGTGTTACGGACAATCTGCTGCCGGTAGTGCTTTCAGGAATAGGAATGTACTCGATCTTGAATAGTCTAAAAGGGCTATGCAATACTGATACGGATCGACTAATTTTCTAATAGGCGTGCGTTCGCTCGCTGTAAATCCGCCAGCCGTTATCCAGTTTTCCTGCGAGACAGTTTCATGATTTTTACAAGACAGAGAAAGGCTATTTCAGACTAAAATTAGTTTGTTGTCGAGCTTGAACTGATAATCGTAGTCCTGGGCGTTGTTATCGGATTTCAATTGCGCTCTGGGGCCAATCGAGAGCGGATAATGCCCGGGCTCAACCGTACTTGATTCAGGTGGTCACTGAACTAGAAGTGACCAGAGATAATTTTGAATTGGCAAATCAATACATGAGGAGAGCTGAGCGGGCTGCAGGAATGTTGCCCATGCAATTTGACTCGCTTGAGTTGGCGCCATAGGATTCTCTTTTTACGTGGATGGGATTAGCAGCAGTAGCAAACCAAACACGGCCAATTCTTAGAACGATCGAAGCGCATACTTCGACAGGTAATCTCAACTTGTTGGACGATGCTGAACTCAGATCTAAAATGAGTGGTTACCTTGAGAAAGCTGAGGTTAACCTTGATATACAAAGGAGTGTGAGTGGGTACGCACTACAACTTCTCGGTCCGGCTCTTGAGCAAGCAAACTTCCGAATGGGAATAGCTCATACCTCATCTCTCCAGTCCTTGATTTCGGACTCCCCGGGACAAGAAATAGCGTCCGCAATTTACCCTGGATACCGCGGCGGTTTAGATTTGCGGGTGCCAAAAAACATCTCAGCGGTTTTCTCTGATCGGAGGTTTTCTCTGATCGGAGGGCCTACGATATTTTTGCAGAACTGGCTATACGGCATGCAAATCTTAAGGCTGTTAGACAAAACATGTTGAATAATGCTGTTAGCCTTTCGGCTGTCTTCAAACTCTTCCACGGCTAAAAATTTATTAATGCTAGGGCATTACTTTTTCATTAATAAAATTGTTGATATATCAAAAACAATATTAAACAAGGTGCCATACAAAGTGGGCCATACTATATAAATTGGGGCATTTTAATGGCTTGGTTTATTCATCCTCCTTGTGAAGTAGCTATATTGGGAAAGGAATTCGACTTTTTGAGAAAGTCATTGAACGATAATTATCGCCCTCATGTTTTATTATCTGGTAGTATTAGTGAGGGTTCCATCCCCTTATTTCAGGATAAAATGGTAAAAGGTCAAACAACCATTTACGTTTGTTAAAATAAAACTTGTAAAAGCCACCTACAGATTTAGAAAACGCCGTAATACGATTTTCAAAATGGAAAATTTTGTAAAATAAAATTCTTGAAAGTTAGATAAGGCATTTTTTTAAAAACAATAAACCTTTATTTAAAAGGCCATTTTATGACTATCAAAATTATCATTCTGATATTATACGTCTCAATATTATTCCTGATTGGCATTTTTGCTTCTCGGAGAATTAAAAGCATGAGCGATTTTTACGTCGGTGGCAAAAATATGGGATTTTGGGCCGTAGCTTTTTCGGCGAGAGCCACTGGAGAATCAGGCTGGCTACTCATTGGGCTTACAGGAATGGGGGCTTTGGCAGGCTTCTCAGGATATTGGGTTGTCGTGGGAGAGTTGCTGGGCGTCATTATTTCATGGACTGTGATGGCCAAACGATTTAAAAGGCGTTCCGATGCTTTTGGCTCAATAACGGTTCCCGATTATTTGCAAAGCCATTTTAAATCAACTACCCACACCTTAAGAATAATATCCGCTTCGGTTCTCTCCGTATTTGTGATTATTTATGTCAGTTCACAAATTGATGCCACTGGTATAGCTTTCGAATCTTTCATGGGCCTAAATTACTTTGCCGGTGCCATTTTAGGTTTCTCGATTGTACTTATTTATATATTTATTGGTGGATTTGTTGCTGCTGTTTGGTCCGATATTTTTCAAGGCGTACTCATGTTTGCCGGTTTGGTTTTATTGCCAATTGTGGTCTGGTTCTCCATGGATCACGGGAGCACCATAACTGAAAGTCTAAATTTAATTGACCCTGCTTTAACCAGTATTTGGGGAGGCAATGATGATGTCTGGCTGAATGTTTTTACAATCCTCGGTTTTTCAATGATAGGTCTAGGTTTCCTTGGTTCTCCGCAGGTATATGTTCGGTTTATGTCAATTAAAAGCGAGGCCGAGATTGATAAGGGAAAATGGGTTGCCATGATATTTACACTTCTAACCGATGCGGCGGCTGTAACAATTGGTGTGTTGGCTAGAGTATTGTTTACTGAAAATGGTCAAGATCCGGAGTCGATATTCGGAATAGGAGCCACTGACGTTCTCAATGTGATGACTGAAAACTTCCTACCTTTGGTTGTAACTGCAATTTATGTGGCCATTGTCTTATCGGCTATAATGTCTACCATTGATTCACTTTTGATTATTGCATCTTCAGCAATCACTAGAGACTTTTATCAAAAAATATTTAGACCGGATTTAAAAGATTCTGAATTAACTAATCTTTCTAGAATTGTAACTATAATAATGGCGGTATTGGCTCTTATTATTGCCATGTCAATAGCTGTTCTTTCCCCTGATCGGCAAGTGTTTTGGGTAATTATATTTGGTTGGTCTGGAATTGCGGCCACATTTTGTCCCGTCATTATTCTTTCCCTTTTCTGGAAAGATTTTACTGAAAAAGGTGCTATTGCCTCAATGATAGCAGGCTTTTTATCCGTCGTTATTTTTAAATTTGTGTTTCAGGAAATGGATGGTATTGGACCGTATTTTGAAAAACTTGACGTT
>JBBKWA010000203.1:0-6838 GCA_037968695.1 Saprospiraceae bacterium | reverse complement strand
TTCGGTCACTAATTAATGACTTATTTATTGATTCTCTTTTCTGGTCTTGTGCCGAATCAATATCCGCAAACCCTGATCCATTGTGATATACGACCATATCCAGTTCGTGAGTACGAGTAATTTGTTTCTCACGCCGAGAATTGATTTGAGGTGGACAATCAACCAAAGTATCCAGGCGACAAACCCTTGCGTATTAAAACAAGGAAGATCAGCAATAGCCTTATTTCGTCCAATGGTGGCCATAGTGCCAAGGTCTTTGTAATGAAAAGGCTTAAATGGGTTGCCTTTGACCTGACCATTGAGATTCTTTGCTAAAAGCCTGGCTTGTTGTATTGCCGGTTGTGCGACCTGGGGGTGCCCATGATATTCGCGTTCTTCCATATAAGCATTATCGCCAAGCGCGAAGAAGTCAGTGTAACCTTGTACTTGATTAAATTTATTTGTTATCAAGCGATTGCCATCACCATAGACTTGTTCCGGAATTCCAGTTATTTTGTTTCCTGTAATGCCTGCTGCCCAAATGACTTTTCTTGAATATAATTTTTTGCCATTGTTAAGCGTGATTTCATTTCCATCATAACCGGTCACTTGAACACCTGTCATAACATCTACACCTAGTTCTTCAAGAAATTCACGTGCTTTTTCGGAAGCCTTATCAGACATGCCATGAAGCAGATCTGGTCTGCTTTGAATGAGGTGCACTTGCATTTCTTTTGGATTGAGCTCATTGTACTCTTTTGGAAGAATATATTTCCTCATCTCTGCAAGCGAACCAGCGAGCTCTACACCGGTAGGCCCGCCACCAACTACGACAAGATCAATTAGTGCTTTTCGCTTGTCGATGTCTCTCTCCGTAAGCGCTTTTTCCAAATCTGTTAGAATGGCATTCCTTAGAAATAGCGCATCAGAAACAGACTTCAATGAATAGGTATGGGCTTCTATACCCTTATTGCCATAATAATTAGTTGTAACACCAGTGGCCAGAACAAGGATATCGTAATTGACTCGTCCCTCATTGGTCATGATATATTTCTGTTCAGGATCGACGGCTTCGAGTTCTGCTACCCGAATATGTACATTTTTTGTTTGCCGAAATAGCCTACGCAATGGAAAAGCAATAGAACTAGGCTCAATGCCGGACATGGCGACCTGATAGAGTAGTGGCTGGAACTGGTGGAAATTATTTCGATCGATGATGACGATCTGATAATCTTTGCGGGACAGCTTTCTGGAAAGTGTAATCCCTGCGAAACCGGCACCAACGATGACGATACGGGGTTTGTCAATTTCAGGTAGGTTGATGGGCATGGGTCAAAGATAGGGTGTATAGCCGTAGTGCGAAATCGGACGACGCATAAAACGGAATTTTAACCACATGATCTATTTTGGTTCAACAATAAGAAACACACCCGTACTGTCGCCAATGTTTAGTACTTCATGCCAGATAATGCCATCATTTGAAAAGCTACTGCCCGTGGGTACATCAACTTCTCTTGTGCCGGTAGTGTCTCTTATACTGAATCTGCTTCCCGCAACCGTATAGCCAAAGTGGGCATCGTGATAGTGTTTTTCATGCCCAACACCCGGAGGAAAAGTACATCGTAGTACCCTTAGTTTTGCATTGTCTTCCAGAACCTCACAAACTGGTTGGTTGTTCCAGCCGGCTTTCAACGGGTCAGGTAAGGTTTGGTTTTTAATACAGCCTTGTTGTATAATGCCAAACATCAGAAAACACACCAAAAGCATTAGGTTGGTGCTCCTGAGTATATGAAAATACTTGCTATGTCGCGATATGCTAACTTTTGAATTCATCCGTTGTTTCAAGTGATTTATGGTTTGTAAAACATAATTGTAAATTTGTTTTTAGCGTCTATTCGTGGATTTTAATCCACTCGATGGAATTGTCCTCCTTTATTTTTACCACCATGGTTTTCTCATTTAAGGTAAAAGCGCCCAGTCCTTTCCTGGCTATAGTATAGTACAAGTGGTTTTCATTAATTCGGTCAGGGGGCCCCAAAAGATCAGTTAACTCCAATTGATTAAGGCTTCGGATAGTATCATTATACACGACGTCCTTAAGCATTCGATCTCTGAATGGATAGGTGTCACCTTTTTTTACCCTCCATTTATTTTGATCAAACACCATTTCAAGTTCTCCTTTTTGATCAACTTCAATTGGCTTCTCTTCTTCTGATTTACAAGCCAAAAATAATGACAGCAGAAGGATAGCTTTGAAACAAATTTTCATAGTCAAATGCTTTTTGAGTGTTTTTGTATCGTGAAGTTTTATCTAGAGTTCAAAAACCTCATGAATACGACCGATTCGAAATCCGTTTTTTAGAACTTGATTCGACTCCTCGCTATTCGGGTCGATCACAGGATTTGAATGGTTGGTATGAATAAATATAATTTTCTTTTTTTCATGTTCATCCAGTAGCTCAAATTTTTGCATGCTTTCCACGATAAAGGGATGTGGGATTTGTGCAATCTCCCGATTGTTAATTTCTTTTCCGCTAAAGAAGGTTGCATCTAAAAATGCATAATCAACTTTTTTTATTTCCTCGACAATGTCTTTGTCCCACTTTTCCCATTTGTCGATGTCCGGAATAAATAGGGCGCTTTTATTTGGTCCTTTAATGATGTAACCAACCGTTTCAGAATACTCATCGCGATGCGGTACATAGAAAGGAGTAACAGTGATACTGTCAGAAAGATGGACTGGTTCTTCATTTTCAATTTGCCATAACGCAATGTTGTTCCGCTTGACAAGTTGACTCCAGGGTCCGTTGGTTTTGAGGTAGTCACACATTTTTGGCATAGCATATACAGGAACTTCTTGTGCGTCAATTGCTTCCTTTCCCAGGTGCATCAATCCGGTATAATGACCTATATGGGCATGGGTCAGAAAGATGCCGTCTGCCAATTCTTTATTGCTCGCCATGCCAAAGTTGCGAAGTGCTTTCATTTGCCGAGGCATATCAGGGCTCGCTTCAAACAAATATCTTTTGTTGTTCTGGTGATCATACAGCCCTAAAGAGGTGACCTGCCTTTCCCAGTCAGGATTTTCAAATAAGTCTTTGCAGCATTCTTTGGTACAACCAATATGTGGCGAACCGCCATCCTGAATGGTCCCAAGTATAATTATCGACGTAGTGTTTTGTTGTGTGGACGCAATCCTGTTCGATGTAATCGATTGTGATTGTCCAGCTGCTGTGAATAACACGAACAGGATGAAACAATAATTTTTGTGTAGATCAAAGTCGTTTAACATCACAGCTATGTATAAATGAATGTGTTTTTTGATAGTCCTGGCAGGCTGTAATACTTAAGTGGAAAATTAGTTATTATGCAGATGTACATCCATTTGAGGGAAAGGGATATTAAGGCCTTCCAGGTCAAATTCGTCGTAAACTTTTTTATTCATGGCAAAATACACCGGCCAATAATCTTCCGCTTTAACCCACGCTCTAACTGTGAAATTGACTGAGCTGTCGGCAAGTTCTGAAACAGCGATTAATACAGGGGGATCTTTTAAGATTCTTGTATCCGAATCACACAGTTTTTGAATGACTTCATCTGCTTTATTCGAGTCATCACCGTACCCAATTCCTATCGTCCAGTCGACACGTCTGGTTGGTTCAATAGAGAAGTTGGTGAGGGCGGAAGTGGCTAATCCCCCATTTGGAATAATAATTGTTTTGTTGTCGGGCGTTTTTAAAATAGTATTGAAAACCTGAATTTCGTTGACGATACCCAGATAACCTTGGGCATCAATCAGGTGTCCAACTTTGAAGGGTTTTAAAATCAGAATGATAATCCCGCCTGCGAAATTTTGCAAGGTGCCTGAAAGCGCTAAGCCAACAGCCAATGCCATAGCACCAAGGATTGCGACAAATGAAGTCATGGCTATGCCCATCATGCTAAGCACACTTAGTGTCAACATCACTTTTAGCAAAACATTGACCATGCTTTTAAGCAATGGCTTTATATTTTCATCTGTATTTCTTCGGTTCAGGAATCTTCCAAAACCTGCGCTGATCAATTTTATCACCCACCATCCAATGATCCAAACGGCGATAGCACCGATTATTTTAAGTCCGTAGGTAATGGCGATGTCTGATAGGAAAGTAAAAATTTCTTCTTTATTCATTTAGTTAGCTTAATTATTGTTCTGCATATTGTTTAAATCCATTGAGATATTTCATGGATTGTTTTTTAAAAAAAACCTTCATCAAAGGACCCATGATTTTCATCATTCCCTTCAATTCAAAATAACTGTTATTAATTTGTTTAACACTGTTTTCTGATAGTTTTTCAAACTGCATTTCTACTTCGTTATACCCCATGGGACTGACATAAGCAAACTTTATTTGATGTGGTAAATTCTGTTCCAGAATTGTTTCCTTTATAATCATTTCCTTGCCTTTGTGCAAAAAGTAAATGTCGCTTTTCGCACCTACCTCGCCTGGTGTTCCGGAGAGGTTTTCAATTTTCTGTAACCCTTCCATCCAATGTTTGATTCCTTCCGGATCCGAGAATTTTTCAATCACCTCCGCCAGTGGTTTGTTGATCGTATTTGAAATGCTGTATTTCATGATTAGTATTTTTGGTGTAACGAGTTATTTTCAAATTTAACCAAAGTGATGTGCTCCTCACAGCAGAAAGTATATGGGGGCTAAGCCAATAAGATGCATAAATAAATCAACTATTTCGCCTTTCTTCCGCAAAAACTTTAAACTGGTCCATCCATTTTTGGCTTTGCTTTTTAAACATACCAGGAAATAATTTAGCTAAAAGTTTTGGCATGAAACCATTAAATTTGGTGTATTCAACTTCTGAAGTATACCGGGTTTTGTTTTCAGCTAATCTCTCAAATCTGGTAGTTTGTGTGTTGGTCATATGAATGTGTTCATATCGTCCACATTTCTCTTCTGGTAGGTTATCGGAAAGGATAGTTTCTATTAACTCCATTTTACGCCCGCCCTGGAGAAGTGTAATTTTGGATTTTGCACCTACATTGTCTTTTATACCTTCCAGGAGAACAATGGATTGAAATCCATCCTGCCAATGCTTAAAATTTTCTTCGTTGGCCCATAACACGGCGACTTTGTCAATTGGTAAATTGATGTCAACAGTACAAGTGTAGGTCATATGGTGGCAATTTGAAAGCTCAATAGTCTGAATTAATATAGGTTGTTACTGCCAATAATGCCAAATATTGACCCTATTGCTTGGTCAGGATTTTAGCATTATTTCTTTTATAAGAAACCAAAATACATGTATTAAACTAATTTAGTTTTATTTCAGTCATAGCCAGTAGTGCGCTCTACGAAGTCCACTTCAATTTTCCCTTTGGCTTCAATTTAACACTTTCCTTCAAAAGTAACCAGGGCCGTTTTTACAGTAGCAATAATTGCCAAATGGGGAATTTATCAATAGGGCCATTCACAATTTGTAAAAGATTTGATCCTTTTTTGAAGTGAATGTAAAAGTTTGTAAATATTCGGTGATATATCATTAATTATTGTGACTTTTTGGATACAGCGTAAAGAAAATAAATAGTTTAGCAGGGCAGTATTGTGCAATTTGAGTGGGTCCATTTTGTTTCTCCAAGGGTATAATAATTGCTCATGGGGATAAAGTATTATCGAACACTAAAATAAATCTTCAACACCAAATATTATGTTTCAAAAATTCTTATGTCTTTTGATTATTATATACAACCATGACGCTTAGCTTTTGTACCACTACCAAGAATGCAGCATTAAGTTCTGGTACGAATGCTAAGTATTCCTATGCTGAGGACGTAGCGCCATTGATTGGGAAGTATTGTTCGCCTTGCCACTTTCCTGATGACGGTAATCTAAAGTTTTTGGATACCCACAAAGCTGTCGCAAGAAATATTGATGATATTATTTATAGGGTTGATCTCTCCCCGGGGCAAGACAATTTTATGCCTGCAGGTGCTGATATAGGCCTAAGCAATACCGAGATTCAGCTGTTGAAGGATTGGAGGGATAGTGGTATGAATTAAGGTTTAGTAATTTTAACCATTATGAAAGATTTTTGGAACGAGCGATACGGGCAGCCTACTTATGTTTACGGGGAAGGACCAAATCTGTATTTTAAACAGCAAATAAGCCTACTTTGTCCAGGCGAGCTCCTGATGCCCGCAGACGGTGAGGGCCGCAATGGTGTTTATGGCGCCACACTTGGTTGGAACGTTTCCAGTTTTGATCTTAGTGAGGCAGGGCAGGAAAAAGCGTTGGCGTTAGCTGCAAAAAATAATGTTCGGATCAAATATGATGTTGGTTCACTTAGCGAGATGAGTTTTGAGCCTGATTCTTTTGATGCCGTTGGACTATTCTATGTCCATTTTTCACCTGAGGTAAGAACAGACTATCATCTTCGACTTGTTGAATGGCTTAAAAAAGGTGGTCATATTATTTTGGAAGCTTTTAGCAAGAAACACGAAGCTTTTCAAAAGACAAATCCGACGGCAGGAGGGCCTAAAGCACCAAATATATTATTCTCTTTAGATCAGATAGCGCAAGACTTTTCCAATCTTGAAATTTTAGAATTAAAAGAGGAGGTGATAACATTGGATGAAGGAATCTTTCATCAGGGTCCGGCATCAGTCATTAGGTTTGTGGGGAGGAAAAAATGATATCACAAGAAGCTCCAGGAGTAAAGCGAGAGATATCACTTTAGTTATTCATTCGATCGAAATTGGACCTCTTCAGAAGCCATTGATCGGCTATTTTATTTAATTGATTTATTAAATAATAGTATTCAACTTCAAAAACGAATCTGTTTTCTCTAATAATAGTTTAACAAT
>JBBKWA010000202.1:0-4616 GCA_037968695.1 Saprospiraceae bacterium | reverse complement strand
ACGATATAGGGCAACAAATCGCCGGCATCAAGTTTTCCACGCAGATAAGATGCGACGCTAACCGCTGGATTGAAGTGCCCTCCTGAAATCTGATATCCCGCGTAGGTTATGGCGATGAGCATCAGTCCTGCAGCAAGTCCTGAAATCCAATTCGCTTCACTGCTCATCGTCATGCAAATCGTCATCACGAGGAAAAATGTACCTATAAATTCAACTACATATTTCCTAAAAGTGCCTGTTTGCTCTTCTTTTGACTGCTTCATAAGGGTAAGTTTTTAAAAAAGGAGTCGGCCTTAATTTATGGGGAATTTAGGAAGAAAAATCTGTTCAAGTTATTTAAATGAGTCTATTACAATTCTTTCTTCTTCGTTTAAGATGCTCAAAGGGTAATGTCGTCCAATGAAAATCAATTTCCCATCTTTGCTATTGTGAAAGAAAAAATTAGCGAATCTGATGTTTTATTCATTTCCAGATGTTTCGATCTCGCCAGACGAGGCATAGGGCATGTCTCCCCTAACCCACCTGTAGGGGCCGTTCTGGTCTATCAAGATCGCATTTTAGGGGAAGGATATCATCACGCATTCGGCGGGCCACATGCTGAGGTGAATGCCATTCGCAATGTCGCAGAAAAAGACAGGCATCTTATTTCGTCCAGCACGCTGTATGTTTCTCTTGAGCCTTGTTGCATCACCAACAAAACTGGTCCTTGCACAGATCTCATCATACAGCAGGGCATAAAAGATGTAAGAGTCAGTATGCTTGATCCCAACCCCGCAGTAGCTGGCAAAGGAATGCAGCTTTTAAAATCAAACAACATAAATACTCTTGAAGGAATTTTAAAGGAGGAAGGAAAAGCATTAATACGACCGTTTACCACAAACATACTTTTAGAGAGACCCCATTTAATATTAAAGTGGGCGCAATCAAAACATGGGTACGCCGGAATTGAAGGAGAACAAATCTGGCTAAGTGAGCCCTCGACCAAAACGTGGTCACATCACCAGCGTGCAATTGTTGATGCGATCATGGTAGGTGCCCGTACCGTTGAAACAGACAACCCTTCTTTAACAACAAGAGATTTTCCGGGGAAGTCATCCAAAAGGGTAGTTTTTGATCCGAGCGGCCGATTGACTTCGGATTTTAAAGTATTCAACAATGATGGATGTGCTGTCCATTATTATAGTTTGTCACAAAACGACAAAATCAAAGGCGGCCACATCCGAAAAGTGCAACTGAAGCCCGGGGATGACATTCTACAGCAAGTCATTCAGGATCTGTATCAACAACAGATCGGAATGCTCTTAATTGAAGGTGGTCCCTCTCTTCATAAGTTGTTCGTCAAACAAAATCTATGGGATGAAGCCTGGGTAATTCAGAGTAAGCACTCTTTAGATCATGGATTAAGTTCGCCTAATGTACATGGCAAACTCATTGGGAAAGAAAAAGCAGGAACGGACACGATCCTGGGGATCCTTAACGACAACAGGGGCTAGTCACTGTTTTAATTTCCACCTCCTTTGCTAGAAACAGGAACAGGTGTCCCTTGATTATACATCTCTTCGTATTTCTTCCAGGGAGTCGTTTTATAATAGTCTTCAGCAAAATACTTCATGATCTTATCCAGTGCATGCGGGTCCTTGTATCCGGGTATGGGTTGAAGTATCTTGAAGTCTTCATCCATAAAAACGATTGTGGGATAGGACATTTTTCCGAACATTATTTCAGAGGCAAGTTCATGATACCCGCCTTTACTTGTCTTAATGTATTTATAGACTTTGCCTTTTAGTTCAATATCTGCTGTAGAACCTGCATCAAATTTGACAGCATAATAATGCTTATTGATATAATCACAGATTTCTGGCTGCACAAAGGTTTCCTTATCCATTTTTTTGCACCAGCCACACCATTGCGTGTATACATCCACAATGATCTTTCTTGGTGCTTTCTGATTCTTTTCCTGGGCTTTTTCCCAGCTAAGCCAGTTTATCTGACCCGAAACAGGGTTGATCACGCTTAGTAGCGGGAGAATAGCGAAAAGCAAAAGTGTACGAATCATTATCAGAATAGATATACTAGGTGTCCAAAGGTAATGCTATATGAACAGAGTAGACACCATTCCTATCATGGGTTTGTACTCCTTTAAATTATATTTAACTTTTCATGTTAAAATAGAACCCAAATTTACTGGATTGTGTTACTATGAACAATCACAATTCTTATTACCTTCGAAATTCAATAACTATACCAATCATGGGCGTATTTGACGAAATAAAGCGATTATTCTGGGTTAAAAAGGCTGTTGCTAAATCAGCTGCTCAAAAAGCAGGGGAAAAAGGACGTGAGTTCGGTGATGATTTTGCTGAAATGGCCGGTGATACTTGGGAAAAGGGAAAAGAAGTTGCAGAAGATCTGGGTGAAACCATTGTCAACAAGGCTAAAGAAGGCTATGAAGTAGCCAAAGATTCAGCGCAGGATATGTGGGCAAAAAAGGATGATTGGTCTCAGAAGAAACCGAATCCGGATACCAAAGACGAAGATTCAGCTGCTTTTAAAGCAGGCGAGAAAATCGGCGAAACCGCTGGTAAAGTAGGTGATAAAGCAGGTAAGACCTGGGATAAAGCCAAGGAAGAAGGAAAAGAGATTCTGGGTAAAGCAGTCGAAACTTCTGATAAAGCATGGGAAAAAACTGGTGAGGTCACCGAAGATCTATGGAACAAAGCCAAAGATACAGCAGCAAAAGCAAGTAAAAAGTTTGACCAAGGCGTGGACGCTATGCTCGAAAAGGCTGAAGCTTTGGATAAAAAAATAGAAGAAGAAACAGACAAAATTGATGCAAATCGTGATGGTTGGGCAGATAAAACGGTAAAAGATAAGCTGGACGAGCATGGATCAACCTTGAAAGGCAAGGATGACTTTTTTGACAAGGCCTCACGTTTTGGTGAAGGGGACTATTCGATGGGCAAACCAGTTGTCACCAAATCAGGAGATTCGGATTCAGCGGATAGCAGAACGCCTCTTCCTCCACTTCCTGATGAAGATTTTGCTGATGATGCGATCATTGATGATGGAGATGGCGGTGATGATGCCTGACCCTGCTTGCAAGAGAATACGGACAAGTCAATCTTACCATCTAAAAATCAACGCATTACACTATCTCAACAACAGCTCCAGTGGGACTCTTCTTTTTATTTCATAATTCATGATTACAAGTAGCCAACATTGTTCTTTCTTTTGTTGTATGACAAAGAAATCTTATGTTTGCAACCTACAATAACGACGCATGGAAACAGAAGTAACAAACGAAAAAAAGGAAAACAAGACAATGTACTGGTTGATCACGCTGGTGTCAGCAGTAGCTTGTATCATGCTCCTAATTTATAGCCCGGAATGGTTCTGGTTGACGCTTCCTTTTCTATTGACATATTTCGTGAAGGCGATCGGCATGATGTAGGATTGACGGCTGTCACCTCCTATTCCATTTCTGACTAATAGCATCCTTTCTTAGGGTGTTAATTTATTTCTTACTAAGCCAACTTTCAAAATCCTGGAGCGTCAACGCATTCAGACAAGCACTTGATTTGAGCCCCCCTTTACGAGCCGCATAAACACCATATTTGACGTAATCCACTTGAGCCCGACTATGGGCGTCAGGATTGATTGAAACCCATACGCCTTTTTCCATACAATAGTCTAACCACTTGTAATCCACATCCAAGCGCAATGGATTGGCATTAAGCTCAATGGCCACCCCATTGGCGGCACATGCATCGATCACTTTTCGGTGGTCAATTGGATATCCTTGTCGGGCCAGCAAAAGGCGTCCGGTTGGATGCCCAAGAATATGCGTAAAAGGATTTTCAATTGCAGTAACCAAACGCTTCATGGCCTTTTCTTCGTCCATTCTTAAATTGCTGTGAACAGAAGCAACAATGAGATCAAATTGCTCTAATATTTCAGGTTCGTAATCTAAAGAACCATCGTTGAGGATATCAGACTCGATGCCTTTAAATACTTTAAAAGGAGCCAGTTTTTTATTGATGGCATCAATCTCGTCCATTTGAGACAATACACGGTCAGCAGAAAGGCCATTAGCATAAAAAGCACTTTGACTATGGTCACATATTGCAAAATATTCGTAACCCTGATCGCGAACATACTCCGCCATTTCCAATAGTGAGTTCATGCCATCACTATAGGTACTGTGGTTATGCAATATTCCTTTGAGCTTGTCTGAAGTAATCAGGTTTTCCCAGTACCTTGGTTCGGCATGCTCAATATGCTCTTTATCCATTAACTCGGTGGGTAAGCCAGCGTAACCAGACTCTGATAGCGCGGTTTTCAAATCCTTACCATTGTTAAGATGATTACTCACCGATAGCTTTTCAAATAGCAATGGAGACATCGTCAACTCAGCCCATTTTGAAAGGTAATCACCTGCTTTGCATAAATGAATAGATATTTCAATACGCCCTCCATAGCTAATGCGCATCAGCGATTCTGATGATTCAATAACTTGAACATTCTTAATACCAGATAATTGATCGCTAGTTATTGGAGGTGTGATCAAACAAGCCACCTTGCTTACAATTGGTGAAAAAGTAGCTACATCACCAACC
>JBBKWA010000201.1:0-4932 GCA_037968695.1 Saprospiraceae bacterium | reverse complement strand
TAATCACGATGAGGCTTTATAAACGCACCTTTCCCTAGCCTTAATAGCCTAACAGAAAGCAAAGGACATTCAATCTGGTTGATAACTTTTTTGAAATATTTGCTGTTTTCTAAGATCGGTGTTTCTCTTAACTTTAGATGCTTATTGTTTTCAGCGAGAATATTAGACTCGTCACCATCCTGAGCATATAGTGCTATGGAGTTCCATTCTCCATTGTACCCATCTTTATTAAAATGCGGAATCCACTTGGTTTTTAGAAGAGTTTCTAATTCAGTGTTCAATTTTTCCACATCAAAATGAAAGGGTAGTTTTAAATATTTAGTTAATTGAGATTCTTCCATTAAGTTTCTAATTCAATTGTTGTATACTGTGTACCTGGCACGGGCATCTGTTTATTTATCGAAGATAAATAATTAATCTAGAGGGTGCAAGTCCCTTATGGGGGGAAGACCTCGAACCATTAGCGCTTGTTTGGTCGTGACGATAATTGAACATCTTTCGTGTTGATCCTTGCAATCTGATCTTGGGATGGGGTCACCTGGTCCTGTGCGCTGCATTCGGTTTTTTTCTGAAATTATTATGTACTTTGGTCTGGAATTAAGCTAAGAGCATTTATTAAATGTTATATTTTAAATACTTATGGAAGCACAATTAGATAAATCGAATAAGAAAACCCCTCCACGACTGTTCAAAAACAATATCCTGAATGCCATTTTTTCTGAGGTACATCTAATCGTGCCACTGGTTCTTTATTTGCCATTGATCGCTTTTTTTATTTACCGAAGCATCTGGACAATGAATACCCCGGTCCTATCCTTTTTCGGTTTATTCTTTCTAGGCCTGTTTGCTTGGACTTTCTTTGAATACATCTTGCACCGTTGGATGCTCCATTGGATACCAGACAATCGATGGGGGGAACGAATGAATTTCTGGGTACATGGTATCCATCATGACTATCCCGATGCGGCCAGGGTTGTGCCACCGGGACGCACCCTTCCGAGCCTTGCTTTGGTAGGTGTGCTTTTGTACTTCACTTTGGGGCCTGTATATTGGTATGCGGTTTTATCCGGATTCGTGCTGGGTTATTTGTTTTATGAAATGGTCCATTATGCCTCGCATAACATGAAATGGAAAAACAAATGGTTCGTCACACTTCAAAGGCAGCATATGTGCCACCACTATCTCAATTCCGATTCAAGTTTTGGATTCACAGGCACATTCTGGGATTGGCTTTTCAAAACCCGATACGAGGATATTGGCGACCCTGAAAGTCCAGCGAAAAATCATTAGAGCTTGTTTGGTAGGGCCTGGTTAGTCGATCACGGAGTAGCCGCGAAGCGAATTGAGGCCCTAGCAAACAAGCTCTAAATTACCACTATCGTTTACCAAGACCAATTCGTAAAAGCAGACGCTCCTGAATCATAGATATACATATAGTGATACCCAGAAGCACCGCCATGAGCAGGCCAGAAACACCCAATATTCCAATCGTCTTTTGAATGCTCTGAGAAACAATTTGCACAATGGTCGCTATCACCACTACCCCCTACGGCAGCATAAGTTTGCATCCATTGTACATTAGTGTAAGGCCAAAAACCACCTGTAGGAGGTCCATAAGCATAGGCACGCGTTTGTGCTTCATAACTGCGACAGAAGCCCCCGTTATACTTCCACCAGAATGAATAAGAATAGCCCGCCCAAGGTTGCGGAAAGGCTCTAGAGGTAACTTGAGGAGTTTGCAATGAGCCTGATGGTTTTTCATCGGATGGATCTGCAAGGCGGTCTAGTTTGTAAACAGCCGTTTGAACATAAAGAGCTATTTGAACCTCCGCTGAATCAAGTGTTCCATCCGGATGTAGCGTATAACCGGCCTCTTTTAATTCTTTCGACAATTCTTGTGGCACAAAATCGGTATCGATCAAAAACAAGCCCGTTTTTGGGGGCTCCTCCATTTTCAATAACTCTTGGGTAGTAAGGCATTTCACCCCTGGAAGCGAATCCAATGGCAGGCCAGCGTCCGTACCTTTTAAACGGGTAGCTGCGGCACCTTGAACATCGTTCGTGAGGGTGGGTACCTTAGGGTCGCCACAATCACAAGGTTCTTGCGGTACTTCGCAAGAAGCAATGAGAAGGCTGGCTAAAATTGAGCAGGCAAACAAAAATCGAGTAATCATTTTAATTAGATTTATAGGTTCAGGAATTCATACCGCACTCAAATAGGTTGAGTATGCCTTTAATACCTATAGCATCTGTTTCGTTACTGGTTGGGAAGTATTTTTGAGGGTGAAACCCGATAAAAAAAAGCGTAGCCTCATCCGATTGGGTGTCGAAGCAGGCATGGCTTATGCTTGGAGCCGCACCCGCATGGGAGGCTGGCGCGTAGCGCAAAGCCCCATCCTGCACGACGATCACCGTGGCACGCTTAGAACAGCGAGGTTACATGAATCTTCTTGATTATTATCATCAAGGGAAATCGTATTAATGAACAGCCTGATGTACGGTGGTGTGAGAGGCGTACCCCATCAGTTATCGCTGTTGGGGCCGTCTACTCGATTACTGCCAGTTTTCTATTTTTAATTATTCCTTGCAATCCTAAATCCTGACCCCTTAAAAGACTCAGTTGGACGATAACTGTATCGAGACATAGCACGGCATCCAGAAGGCCCAAAAAACCAATATCCCCCTCTAATAACTCTAGAGCCTCCTTCATCAGGACCACTGGGGTTATTTTGAATTCCATTGGTTGGATAATTATGACCATACCAATCCCAGCACCACTCTGACAGATTTCCACTCATATCATATAAGCCTAAACTATTTGGCCTATAGCTCCCTACTTTTTGGCTTCTACTTCGATAAGGCCCTGTTCGTGAATAGGATGCTTCCTCTCTTTTAGATGCTTTAAAATTTACATTTTTCGGATTTAATATATTTCTACCATCTCCAAATCTAACTTTTCGTCCTCTTTCTCGAGCTGCATATTCCCATTCAGCTTCCGTCGGTAAGCGGTAACCATTAGCATCCTTATTAAAAATTACTTCTTTATTTGTAATGATATAGACCAATGAATAGCCTTTCATTTCACTTAACCAATTACAGTAATTGATTGCATCAAACCAACTCACTGGTATCGGCAAAGACAATGTTAACTTAGAAGAAGCATATACTCCTCCATCCTTTTCATCAATAGCCTTTAAATAGCTTTGGTATTCACCCACTGTAACCTCATAAATTCCTATTTGAAAGTCACTAAGTGTGACTGTGTGTACTTTCTCATTATTATATTCTTGATCCCCCATTACATCTCCCATTTCAAAAGTTCCTCCTTTAACTATGACCATCGAGGGGAAAATGACTTCATTTCCTTCTACTGAACATCCATTATTGTAAATAGGCCCTGTCTCTACTTTACATTGATCGCAAGCATCTCCTAGCCGATCACTATCACTATTCAGTTGATCTGGATTGAAAACATCTGGACAGTTATCTTCATGGTCATTAATTTCATCATTGTCTTTATCTAGGTCTAGAAAATCTTGGTCATCATTTTCTTCAAAAGACATTGTATCATTCGATACATTGAAAGAATCTAGCTCTGAACCGATAGTACTCTTATTGTTCGAATCATTTTCTTCTAGTCGCTTTTTCTCCGCATCATTATTTGAGTTTTTATCTAATACTTCATTTTGTTCAAACTCCTCTATATTATTACTTTTGGTTGCGGTTATATCATTCCTGACAGAATCAATATAAATCTGTGTACTTATTTCTTGTTTGATTGAGTCTAAATCATTAGGAGATATATTTTCACTAAATCTTTTCAATTTTTCAAATACAACATTATAATAATGTCCGTTTATACCATATTCACGAATATAAGAGTTTAAAGCTATTTTCAGTTGCTCATTATTTCCGTTACCTTCTCGTTCAATAGCATTTATAAGTCTATATGTAGATTCTTCTATTCTTGTACTTTGAGGGAAATCTTTTATAAAAGAATTATATCCTTCTACTGAATCATCAACTAGCACCCACCTTGCATATTCGATAATAAATGGCGCAGCATAAATCATACTACTTATTCCAATCAATAAAGCTAAACTCAATATTTTTGTTCGGAAACCTTTATTTATTAAATACCTCGTTCTAAGAGGTGTGTCAATTTTATTAGGTACAATTATTCCAAAATGGTCGTCGCCTTTTTTCCACGGATAACTTGAATCCTCATACTCAGGTTCTTCTGTAATAATAACAATGCTTTCGTCCAGTGTCTTTTCACGAACATGATCCTCGCCATTAATACGCTGAATAACGCTTACTTTCAACTCTAAAGAGTGCTTTCCTGCTTGTAAGGGTGTTACATAAAACCGCCATTCAGTAAAATCATCTTCATCAATAAATTGAATTTCTTTACTAGTAGAACGAATCTCAAAAACAGGCTCTGCTCTCGGGTCTTTAATCTCAACCCGCATATAATCAGAAATACGCAAATCAGATTTTAAAGAAAGATCAGGATCATCTAAATCCAAATCTTCAAGTATCATCGTTTTATCGAATGCAATGCGAACAAGGCAACGTGTTTCAGTATTCAATTGCATCTCGTTAGGAATACGATAAAGAATATGGCCTTTACGAATCTTATGGTCAGAAGAAAGATGAGATCGACGAGTAGTTTCATCAAAATCTTCTTCTTCTAAGCTATCGATTAAGTCCATCACTCGTTTACGTAACCTGGCGAGTTGTAGTATATCATCATCATGTGAAAGCAATCCCTGTAGTTTACTAATTTTATAATTTTTAAAATCACTTTCTAGAGCAACTAAAACATTTATTTTTGGAGATGTAGATGGGAGAATTTCAGATATAGATTTTATAACAAACCAAGGACCTTTCCTGGCTATTAGGTTCTTAAGTTCTTCTTTTGTTTTAGAA
>JBBKWA010000200.1:0-3008 GCA_037968695.1 Saprospiraceae bacterium | reverse complement strand
ACTCTTATGGTGTATTAAAAAACCACGACGGCGCCATCCCTGGAGCAGACGAAACCATCCGGCTCATCCAGCTTATGGGATTGGAACTTTATATCTTGACCAACGACGCCAGTAGAAGTCCGCAATTGTTAGCCGAAAAATTCAATGATATTGGCTTAAAGGATATTGATGAGTCCCACATTATTTCCTCTGGCATGATGGCCAAAGAATATATGCGCTTAAAAATAAAGAGCGGGAAAGTAGCCTATGTTGGCACAGAGGATGCCGCTCATTACATCCAAGAAGCTGGACTGGATACGGTCTCGATTTCCGACCTCGACCTGGACAGCGTGGACGACATATCGGGACTCATCTTCCTGGACGACGAAGGCTTCGACTGGAACAAAGACATTTCCAAGGCCGTAAATTTACTGCGCAACATCAATGTGCCAGTCATAGTCGCCAATTCAGACCTGACCTATCCCTCCTCTAAAAACAGGGTAGCCATCGCCACAGGTGGAGTGGCTGATTTGGTACAGCGCATCGTGGGGAAGCGATTCATCCACTTCGGAAAACCTGACGGGCGTATGTTCATGTATGCTTTTGAACTATTACAAAAAGTGGGAAATTACCAGACCCACGAAATCCTTATGGTTGGCGACACCTTACAAACCGATATCATCGGCGGCAATAAATTCGGTGCAGATACCGCACTTGTGTTGACAGGAAATACAAGTTCGAAACAAGCAGAATTGATGATGGACGCTCTGGGCATACGTCCAGACTTTGTTTGTGAAAGTATTGGGGGCTAAGTTTTGGACTGGCTAAAATATTATTTCATTGGCAATGGAATAAACCATTTGAGTCATTTTTATAAAATCAAAAGTATTATGCTTAAGAATAATTCGACCTCGCCTTTAATCGTATCAGTTTATATATTGATATTCCTATCCATTATTTTTCAATCCTGCGACACAAATCAAAATAGCGCCATAGTGCAAGAGGAGGAAGGGCTAAATGATGAGCTGTTCATTTCCACCATGCAAAAGCACCTGGACGCCGTTACAAATCGAGATCTTTCAACTTTGGAAAGCACACTGTCGCCAGATGGGAAAATGCAACTGATTTTACCAGGTTCAGAAATCATGAATACGTCGAAAGCATTCATGGACTACCATCGGGAGTGGTTCGAGGATACTACCTGGGCTTTTGAAACAAAGATTTTAAATACTGAGATCGGTGAGAACATGGGCATCGCAATTACCGAAATAATCTATCGCGAACCGGAGCGAAATGGAAAACCATATTTCAACCGGATGGCTGTAAGTTATGCCCTCAAAAAAGATAATGGTAATTGGTACATCATTAAAGACCATGCAAGCTCAATTGAAAAATCGCAGCAATAACTTTTGAAAGGTTAATAAAATGCCAGATAGCTCAACAAGTCTTAACAAATACATCAGCAGTACCGGGGCGTGTTCCCGCCGAGAAGCTGACAGATGGATTGATGAAGGCAGGGTGAAAATAAACGACATAGTTGCACAGAAAGGTAACCGGGTAAAAGAAAATGACACCGTAACGATTGACGAGAGACCATTACGAAAAAAACCAAAAATGGTCTATATTGCCCTAAACAAACCACCTGGTATTACTTGCACTACCGACCAAAGAGAACGGGGCAACATCATTGATTTCATAAATTATCCACAAAGAATTTTTCCTATCGGCCGATTGGATAAGTCATCATCCGGGTTAATTCTTTTAACCAATGATGGGGATATTGTTAATGAAATTCTGAGGGTAGAAAACAACCACGAAAAAGAATATATCGTAAGTGTTGACCGACCCATTACCAACCGTTTTGTCCAACGTATGAGCAACGGCATACCAATTTTGGGCACGATTACTCATAAATGTTTAGTGCAAAAAATTCAACCCAACATTTTCAAAATAACATTGACACAAGGGTTGAATCGACAAATCAGGCGGATGTGTGAATTCTTAGGCTACAAAGTCGTAACCCTAAAACGAATCCGAATATTGAATATAAAACTTGAAGAACTTAAAGTGGGGAAGTGGCGAGATTTAACAGAAGAAGAATTGAGCACGCTAAAAGCGAATCTGATTAAAGTTAAATAAATTCATTGCCTTATGTCTAAAAATAAAACAGTCAAAAATGATGGAAGCGTAGAAGGCTTTATTCACAACGTTGAAAACGACCAGCGCCGCAATGACACCCTGAATATGTTAAAGGTTATGCAAGAAATCACGGGCTCTACTCCCAAAATGTGGGGCAATGCTGTGGTCGGTTTCGACACTTATCATTATAAATATGAGAGCGGCCGGGAAGGAGATTTTTTCATAACTGGATTCTCTCCCCGTAAGCAAGCCCTTACGATTTATATCATAGCAGGATTCGAACGATTTGACGAACTCATGCAAAAATTAGGAAAATATAAAACAGGGAAGTCATGTCTCTATGTAAAAAAACTTTCAGATGTAGACATGGAAATTTTACGTGAACTCATTGCTGAGTCTGTAAATTATATGCGGGCAAAATATCATTGAGTATTTATATTTCAGCAACTTGCGTCATCACTGTCGAATCATCAATTAAATAGGATAAAAAATCATCCCTCTTTTCGGATATGATTTACCACTCGGCGAACCGTCTTCTTTCGAATTTCCCGCTCCATTTGTCTATCAGTCCGCTTGAGCACATATTGGAACTTAAGTGAAAAACTATCTTTTTCAATTTCTACAATCCTGAGTTTAAACGAGTTTGCTTCAATGTTTTCATGGAATTCTTCAAGGCTCTGAATGAGGTCTTGTTCGAGCCCTTCAATGGTATCCAAAGCATTCAAACCCACTTCGAATTCAATGTTGACGGTGCGGAGGCCCATCTTTGAATGGTTGATGATTTCATGCAGGAAAAAGAAATTATTCGGGATGAATACAACATCGTCATCGTCGGTAAGCAGCGCCGTTTTTGATAGGGTAATATCCATTACTTTTCCTTTGTGCTCCCC
>JBBKWA010000199.1:0-6211 GCA_037968695.1 Saprospiraceae bacterium | reverse complement strand
TCGCTGTACCATCATCCGCATCCACTTCTGTTTCACCTGTTGTGGTAACATTTACAACCAGTTGCGTTGGCTGTGTTATTGTGTATAATTTAACCACATCACAACCAAGATCGTCAGTTGCTGTAAGGAGATAACTTCCTGCTGCAAGATTAGAAATATCAGGGCCATTATCTCCATTTGACCAGGCATAAGCATACGGTGCCTGACCTCCACTAGCGGTTACAGAAATTGATCCATCACTACCTCCATTGCAGGACACGTGTATCATTACATTAAGGGCAACATCAACTATCCCCCCTGGGTTGACTGTATATGAAGCCGTAACCGTACAGCTATTATTATCTGTAACAGTAACGGCGTAATCATCTGGTGGTAAGTCTGAAATTGTCGTACCAATAAAACCATTAGACCATTCAGCAAAAAACGGCGTGGTTCCGCCGAATATTTCAATCGTAATTGCGCCATCTTCCTGACCGGAACATGATTCATGTTGTAGATTTCCAAGGACTATTTCGAGTACATTCGGCTGTGTGACCATATATGTTGCCGTCTTAGTACATCCATTACCATCTGTAGCGGTGACTGTATAAGACCCGGCCGATAAATTTGTTATTGTTGGTCCAGTTCCAGAATTGGACCATGCATAGGTTATTCCGCCAACCCCACCTGAGGCACTTGCAGTGATCGCTCCGTCCATTAATCCATTGCAGCTGATATTCGTGATCACCGGACTATTAAAAGAAATTGGATTCGGTTCATCTATATCCACACTAGCCGAAACGGTAGCCGCTGCTGCATCTGTTACGGTTACAGAATACGTCCCGGAGGTAACCCCCGTAAGGTTAGCTGATGTTTGCCCATTGGACCATAGGTAGGTGTAAGGGGCCATACCTTCAGAAGCATCTGCGAATGCAGCACCATCTGATCCATTGGCACAGGATACATCCTCCACGTCTATTATATCCACCATTAAAGGACCGGCACCTCCATCAAGCAGGCCATTTCCTGTGGTCGTCACAATTAAATCTCCACTATTATTTCCATTGCCATTGGCAACATTTCCTGCTGCATAGTATGAGATCAACTCATCGGCAGGGCCGGCAGGCGATGTCCAGGTTACATTCCAGGCGACCATATTGTTGCCGGGATAGTTTTGCGCAGGATTGTGCTCCCAGTACTCTCTGCCTCCTGAAGGCGTTACTACAGAGTTTGGGGAAGGACTTGACATTGTCCCTGCAATATTATTACTGCTATTTAGTACAGTCATCTGGAAGCCAGCTTTTGCCGCCATTCCATTTGGATTGCTATTGGTAATCGTTAGCACATAAGCTGTTGATGGGCTGATGACTGCAGGAAATCCAGTGACAACAACATTTCCATCCTGATTACCCCCACCGAGTGAATGGCAATCGGTACAAAGTCCATCACCTGGTGCGCCTGTTTTCCCGTCAGGCGGATTTGCACTCCATGATAGAATTAAGGTCATACCTATTAACAAAGCAAATACATAGTAAAATCTTGACATAATAAATCGGTTATAATGTTTAAAAATTGGGCAACTTCAATTGACTACGAAGAAAAAACTAGAGGGAAAAAATCTTCGACGTCATAAATAATAGATGAACAAAATTAAATTTTGGCCCATCTGGCAACTTGTGAAATATCTTTTGTTCTTATTTGAATTAGGTAAACACCTGTGGGCATGTCCGGGGTTACAATTCTTCCCTGACGAATGACTCGTGAACTAACTAAATTTCCGGTGACGGAATAAAAATCTGCAATACCATCTGGTCTTGAGCCATCTCCTAAAATGATATTGAGGTGGTCTGTTCCAGGATTTGGATATACTACAGGATCTACCTCCACGAAGTCTTCGATTCCTGCCAGGATAATAGATCCATTTCCATTAGCGGTCACGATTCGATCCCCTGTATTGTCGAAATTTCCATTAGCTACATTTCCAGCAGCATACCAGGTGATGACAGATCCGGGATCCATCATTGGTGCGGTCCATTCAACAGTCCACTTCAGTACATTGCTATCAGGATAGACTTGCGCCGGATTATGTTCAAAGTATTGACGACTATTTGCGTTAGTCACAACTGAATTTGCTGAAGGCTGTGCCAAATCGCCTGCTTTTGTGTTATTGGGCCCAAGGATGGTTATTTGAAATCCTCCTTTCACTGCATTTCCTATAGTGTTTCGATTGACAACAGTGAGTATATATTGCTCACCGGGGGAAATAGAAGCTGGAAATCCTTCTACAGATATCATTCCATTGATAGGTGGATTGGTGGGCGTATGACATTCTATACAGAGCCCGTCTCCGGGAGCGCCTGTTTTACCATCCGGTGGGTTTGCTGAAAAGGAAACTAAAATGAATGTAGTTGCAACTAGCGTTGCAATGGTATAAAATCTCTTCATAATGAACTTATTGATTCTCTTAGTGTGAAATATAATATAGTGTAAAATAGCCAATATGACTCATAAAAGGTTTTATTACGCCATAGCTTATTCGCTGAACGGGGTTAATTAGGGGCTAATCGGGTCATTTTGGCTCCTGAAATATTTAGACCTTTTCGTCAATGGATCTACTTTCATTTGAAAAACACATGAATTGGTAGAGTTTTAAAGCACCTACAGCGATGATTTGGGTGCCAATTGCAACTTAGCTAAAGTTTTGTCGTCTTTATGACATATCACCATTCTGATATAGCGAATTATTTAACATGGCCTTTTCATTAAAGCCCAGGTGCTAAAAACCTAAATCATGAAATCATTAATCATCATCGCGCTAAGTTTTTGCTTTAGTCTGTTTACCACAGCAACCCTAAAAGCAGGCACTGTTGCGGGCAATGAGCAGCTTGTAAAAGAAATCACGGAAATCGTTAAGAAGCAATACCCGAAATTTATTGCAGTAGACCCACAGGATGTGACCATTCATTTTCAGATCAATGCCAAAAACGAATTAGTCATTTTTGATACGACAGGAGAGAATGAGGAAACTTGCGAAAAAGTCAAGGAAGTACTCAATTTTAAACAGATAAAGTTTGATAAAGCTGTACCATTAAAACAGTACGTTGTTCAGATCCGCTTTAATAAATAAGTACCTTAAAAATAAAGCGCAGTCCTGATCCGCCATTGGATAGTGCCTCGTTAAACAAGTCGCTTAACTATCACTTTGAACTGATGAAAGTTCTGAATTTTTAAAAAGGGAATCGACGAATGCAGTCTTATTAAACACTTGCAGTTGTTCAATTTTTTCCCCGACGCCAATAAACCGGATTGGAATTTTAAACTGATCTGAAATGCCGAGTGCGACGCCCCCTTTTGCAGTACCGTCTAATTTGGTCAAGGCCAGTGCCGTAACATTTGTCGCTTCTGAAAAATGGCTGCATTGTTCAAAAGCATTTTGACCTGTTGTCGCATCCAGCACCAGGAGTACATCGTGTGGCGCACCCGGGAGGCACTTGTCGATCGATTTATAAATTTTTGACAATTCCCGCATCAAATGGGTCTTGGTGTGTAATCGACCCGCCGTATCAATAATTACAATATCCGCGTTGGAACGTATGCCTTCCTGCACAGCCTCAAAAGCGACAGCTGCAGGATCCGTATTCATGCCTTTGCTAAAAAAGGCGCAACCCACTCTATCTGCCCAAATTTTTAACTGGTCTACAGCGGCTGCTCTAAACGTATCCCCTGCGCCAAGTAGTACCGAATACCCTTTTAGTTTGTATTGATAGGCGAGTTTGCCGATGGTCGTTGTTTTTCCAACGCCATTCACCCCAACGACTAAAAGGACATAGGGTCTTTTCGCTGAAGGCGGGTCAAAATCTTCGAGATCGACAGTATTATTCTCTGTGAGTAGTGAGGCTATTTCCTCCCTCAGGATGGTATTTAGTTCGGATGTATTGAGGTATTTGTCCTGGGCGACGCGCGCTTCAATGCGTTCAATGATTTTGATCGTGGTACTGAGGCCAACATCACTTGAAATCAAAGCTCCTTCGAGTTCATCAAGAACGTCGACATCTACTTTAGATTTTCCGGCAACAGCCTTGGAAATCTTTTGAAACAGGCTGGATTTAGTTTTTTCCAGACCCTGATCCAGTTCTTGCTCTTTTTCCTTGGAAAAGAATTTTTTGAAAAAACTCATGGTCGATCGGTGCGGTATAAAATGAAGATATCTGAAACTTAGCCAATGATCAAATCACGTGCTCTGCTTCAGATATCAAAACATGGCTATATGCCAATTGTTGTAAAAGGTCTTCTGCTATTTCTCAGCGAAAAAATCTTTCACTTTGTCTTTATGGACCATTACCTCCTTATAGGAGTATTTACCGGATACAGGGTCTTTGATGGGTTTTACCACCTTGACGAAATCCCTTCCGGATCCTACGTTTGCTGCTCTTTGGGCAACTTTTGCGTTTTTGGATATTTTAGCCATTAGATGATGATTTTATTACTTGATTTCTTTATGAACAGTCACTTTCTTCATGATCGGGTTGAACTTTTTGAGTTCAAGGCGATCAGGCGTATTCTTGCGGTTTTTCTGGGTCACATAACGCGATGTGCCTGCTAGTCCAGATTCCTTATGCTCTGTGCATTCAAGAATAATGAGGTTTCTATTTCCTTTTGACTTTTTTGCCATGATAATGTGCTATTACGCTAAATGCTTATTGTTTTTCTATCAATTTAATCCCTGTATTGTGGCCTTCTGCCTTTAATCGCTTAAGGTACTCGTAGATACCTAATTTATCGACTGTCCGCAGGGCCGAAGTCGAAATATTCAACTTAATCCATTGTCCCGTCTCCGGAATAAAGAAGTTTTTCTTTTGCAAATTTGGCAAAAACCTTCGCTTTGTTTTCACATTAGAGTGAGAAACTTTGTGTCCCACCATCGGTTTTTTACCGGTCAATTGGCATACTCTGGCCATAATATCTGGCTTTTTTGTTATTTATAAAATACTATTATTCAAACAATTACTCTAAAACAGCGTGACTTCGGAAGGAGTCGAACCTTCAACCTCCTGATCCGTAGTCAGGTGCTCTATCCAATTAAGCTACGAAGCCGTTCCCTTAAATGGAGCGCAAAGATAAAATTTTATCCCTGACATTATATATTCTGGCTATAGATAATTTCAACAAACCACCTCACGCTCAATGCCTTTGCCTTAGATCAGTTGACAATCACCAGTTTCCTGGTCGATTTACGACCATCGTAACGTAAAGTTACAAGGTAAACACCGGCCGGTAATGCACTCCCATTTATTTGCATAACACCTCCTTGTTGAATACCATCGTCTATCCCTACTTCCAGGACTTTCACCCCATTGGAGGCAAAAACTTCAAAAAACGCACCTGAGACATTTCCTTCTACCTGAAAGAAGACATTCACATTTTCTGATCGGGCTGGATTGGGCTGAATAGACACTATCTGAATTCCAGGTGATACCGGTGCTCCACAATCAGTAGTGGTTGTCGCCAGCAATGCTTGATCAACCTGAATACGCTTTTCCGTAACAGTGATGTCTGTAAGGGAATTATTGGCTTTTGCAGTGGAAAAGATAATATCCCGAACCTTTGCTGCAATCCCGGATGGATCAGCATCTAAACCATCCAGAAATTCCGGGCAAGGGGTACTATACATTAAAGCAATAGCGCCCGCTACATGAGGAGCAGCAGCACTCGTCCCCGGAAAAACTTTGTATTGGTTTGTTGTGGCTGTGGTAAATGTCCCATGTCCCTGAGCCCCTATGTCTATACTTGTCGAACCGTAACCTGCATTGCCAACAAGTACATCAGCGGCATCTACATTGGTGACTGCAATCATATAAGGCGAGGTACAGGTTGTTGGCATATCCCCATCAACATCAACAGAGAGGCTTTGATTAGGCGCAGCCGTTACACTTAGAATGCCTTTATCCCCAAGCTTATCATACATCTCACACCAAAGGGGGTGATCTACCGCCCAGGCATTATTAATCCCTCCGGACAGGTTGGTCGCTACAACGAAGGCTCCCTTTTGTCCATTGGATTGCTGGTATTGATCCCGCATTTCCAACACATAATTATAGGCTTCAATCACGTCGGATTCAAAATCTGCACCACTGATGAGCATCAGCTTTACATTCCAGTTAACACCACTGACACCTATGCCATTATTTCCGACAGCGCCGATGATGCCACAAACTGAGGTCCCGTGAGATTT
>JBBKWA010000198.1:0-3764 GCA_037968695.1 Saprospiraceae bacterium | reverse complement strand
CAACACCTTTAATCCTATACTCTTTATTGTCATCGGCTAATGAAGAAACAGGACTTTCATTTTGATTCGCGACTGCATCCTGAATTGCTGTTGGCGTCGGTTTTGTACTTTGATCTTTTTCGACGTTTCGCTTTGCCGATGGAATGTTACTTTTTTCTTTCGAGCGCGCAACGGCCAGGTCTTGTTTGTTATTTTCAATTTCCGCTATTCCGGAAGGGGCCGCTACAATTTCTTCTTCCTGAAGATCCGTAGGCACAGGGTTGGCCTCCATCGCAATAGCACCAGTAAACGTGTCCAGTGTTAATAGAGAATCTGGCGCTACAAAAACAAATAAAGTTTCTGAAGGATCATCGTCCATACGCATGATGACAGCATAAGCAGCAATCAATAAGAGCAGGCTTGCAGCAATAGCCGTAACGGCCAAATTAGGAATGAGCCAACGTCTTCTTTCTCTTTTCTGTAGTGATATTTTTTCTTCAATAGCATCAAGGCGATTAGTATGCCCTGCGTTTGGGTGCGCATGAAAGCCTTCCAAAGCGTCGGCCACAAAAGGATCTCCTTTGGCGATCTCTTGCAGACGTGCCAAATCCTTTTCAGACAGTGCACCTGAATCTATTTCCCGCAATCGGGCCTGAATCCACTTATATGTCTTTTCCTGAACCAAGGCTTCTTTTAGTTTGAATACATTTTTTAAGGTTTCTACGCCCGTTTTGAATATTTGATCTTACCTGATCCATAGTTTGTGAGGTATGCACACAAATTTCTGCATAGGATTTTTTCTCGAAGTAAAACAACCTGATACATTCTTGTTGGTTTGCAGCTAACTGATTGATACAATCATGCAATTGATCGCCGATATCTTCGGCTATATATAGCTCAAACTCCTCATCTTCCTGATGCGCTTCCTGCCCATTTTGCATAAATGGGTCATCAAGTGATACTGTTAAGTAGTTGTTTTTCTTTCGCAGTTGCTGTAAACAATGGTTCTTACTGACCATATACAACCAACCGCCAAAATTGTCCACCTGTTGACTGCGTAGTTTGCGGTTGATATGTTCATAGATATCCATGACAGCATCTTCTGCAGTTTCCGGTTGCCCCAAATATTTTAGGCAAACACCATATACCAGCTCCATATACCGAAGGAAAAGTGTCCCCAGGGCATCCTTATCCTTTCGCTTGCGATAGCGATCAATTAAGGTTTTATCCGGTATTTGTTTTGAACTCAATTTAAATGCTGTGCGCTTATTTTTGATACCTATTCCTTCGACTTATTGACTTGCATGGTGTCTTGCATCATTTTCCAATAATTTCTAAATATTGGCTTGAATGTTTCCACCAATGCACCTGCTTGCACAGGAATTGGTTTGAGATAGGGATAGCTTATACTTTTTTGTTTTGCGTCTTCCTTGAACACATTAAACTGATTGATGGCGCCAAGTAACAAACCACAGATAATGATACTGAATAGCAGCATGACGATGCCTCCAAGAAACTTGCTTTGCTTATTTCGCTTTTGTCGGTTAAATCGCGCCTCCAATCGCTTTGTGCTGTAGTAGAGCAGGAAACTGATTAAGATGAAAACCGCTATGGTACCAAAGATCAAGGCAAATAATTTCCCCATGGGAAATGTGTTCGACAAGAATTCAGCTAGCCACGGTGAGATTATAAGTGTTAGGATGAGGGCGAGGATATAGGTCGTCACATTGAGTAGCGTACCCGCAATTCCCTTGGAAAATCCAAGCCAAAATCCTGTTACAATGAAGATAATCAGTATGATATCTATTATCATTTTATTTAATATTAGTCGTTGATTTTGTATCTAAACATATCGCCGGAAATATTATGCTCCCGGCCTCCGTTGAAATATTAGTTAAAATTACCCATAGAATTCATTTATCATTAGTTAATCAGTTTTTCTTTTCTATATTGTAACTGCATAACAAGATCATTTAGGTTTTAGAGACGCAAACCTTGAAGTATCTAATATTAATAACACTCACCCTTTTTGTTGATCGCGCTCATGCCCAAACGGCCGATCTCTCCCCAGGTATACCTGAGGTATTCCTCATTGGACAGTATGAAGATTCCTATTTCGATCTTTCTCAGCAACATCCGATCCCATTATTGTCAATTTATAACGACAATATAGATAGAGCGTATAAGGGCTGGAGTGAGTTTTTAATGGATATCGAAGATTACGCTGCCGACCTGGATTTTGACATAAAAGGCGCTAAGTTGTGGTTAAATGTGTACTTCAATCCGGATGGATCTATCGCTAATCTTGCATTTTATCCTAAACCCAATAGCCGCAATATTCAGGAAGCCCATTTAGTCGCTTTCTTTAAAAGCTTTGTAAATGGGTACAAGTACCCTGAAGCTGAAGAGCAAGGTTTTCAGCATAGTGCCAGTGCCTCCTTTCCTACCTTCTTTCATCGCACGTCTCCGGTTACCGCAAAAGGGAATTAAGGGTTCCTTCTTTGTTTTAGCCATTTGTGCCCTGTATTACCTGCCTTTTCACATTTAAATTTTCTCTCATATCTTTGCCATTTACAATACGGCACATGAGTCAATACACAGAAGAGAATATTTTAACCCTGGATTGGAAGGAGCATATCCGAATGCGTCCGGGAATGTACATCGGAAAACTGGGGGATGGTTCATCGCCGGATGATGGTATCTATGTCTTGCTCAAGGAAGTCATTGACAACTCCATTGATGAGTACGTCATGGGTTTTGGAAAACAGATTGAAATCGATATTAAGGATAAAATTGTTTCTGTCCGTGATTATGGCAGAGGTATTCCACTCGGCAAAGTGGTGGAATGCGTGTCCAAAATAAATACCGGAGGAAAATATGATTCCAAAGCATTCAAAAAATCCGTCGGCCTGAATGGAGTAGGAACTAAAGCCGTTAATGCTTTATCCGAATACTTTTTTGTAAAAGCTATTCGAGAAGGTAAATCCAAAGAGGCCACCTTTCAGCAAGGCAATATTTCATCTCAATCAAAAATCGAGAAATCAAAAGACGAACAAGGAACTTTATTCACCTTCAGTCCGGATGAGTCTGTTTTCAAAGGATATAAATATCGAGATGAATTTGTCGAGCAGCAACTATGGAATTATGCCTGGTTAAATGCCGGATTGAAATTAAAGTTCAATGGCAAGACCTTCCAATCCAAAGATGGACTGCTGGATCTCCTCAACCGAAAAACGGGCACTGAAGCCGTACGTTATCCAATCATCCATCTTAAAGGAGAGGATATCGAAATGGCCTTAACGCACGGACAGCATTATGGCGAGCAATATTATTCTTTCGTCAATGGCCAGCACACGACACAAGGCGGGACGCACCTTAATGCATTCAAAGAAGCTTTAGTTAAAACTGTTCGCGATCATTTTGGGAAAAACTTTGATTCAAAAGATGTACGGGCATCTGTAATTGGTGCCATCAGTATTCGAATAGAAGAACCTGTTTTTGAATCACAGACCAAGACCAAGTTAGGATCAAACAATATAGCGCCGGATGGACCTTCCGTTCGATTGTTTATTAGTGATTTTTTAACCACGCAGTTGGATAATTATCTGCATAAGAATCCTGATATTGCTAAGGATATGCTCAAGCGAATTCAGCAATCTGAACGGGAGCGAAAAGAGATTGCAGGTATTAAAAAGTTGGCTAATCAACGCGCGAAGTCAGCAAACCTGCACAATAAGAAACTACGTGATTGTCGGATTCACTTTAATGACAGCACACGTGTAGAG
>JBBKWA010000197.1:0-10071 GCA_037968695.1 Saprospiraceae bacterium | reverse complement strand
AAGACAGAACAATGGAAAATATGCTGCTCAAAATCCCCTGCCTAAAGGCAGGGGCAATTAAAAGGTTACATGCCTAAAGGCAGGGGCAATTAAAAGGTAAAATGTCTTAAGGCAGTAGCAATTCAAAATCTTAAACAGTTAAACATTTCCACATCTAAAATTCCAATATTTTGAATTGATTACTCGATATCATCATGCACCTCTTTCACTGATTTGGAGTTGAGGATATAAGCACTAAACCATCCACTCACCAAATCAATAATCGCATGGAGGATGATCACAAAAACCAGGGACTTGCTTACAATAAAAATAGCTGATAGCAATAAAGACAAAAAGAAAATCTTGACTATTGATTTAAAGCCCTGGTAGCCGTGTAAGAAGGCAAATATCGCTGAACTAAACACAGCACTAAAAACGAGTCCTGTGAAATCATTGCCGACCAAAAAAACAACGTATTGGATCAGAAAACCTCTAAAGATGATCTCTTCGCCGATCCCAGCAGCAAGTGCTAATGTCGAGAAGTGAAACAATTCCTTAGCATTGGATGGAACAAACATTAACGTGTTGTTCTTTTCTGACATCGTCTTTTCACGCCACCGCCTCAAGCCATATTGAATAAACAAGTCGAGGCAATAAAATAGCAAAACAAGGGCAATCAATACCAGGATGGTGTTATTCCAAATAGGCCAATCAAATCCGAGCGACGCAATTGTCTTCCCATTAATACGCCAGACAGAGACAACCGCCAATGCCATAATGATCAGAAACATCGCATTGGAATGGTAAAGCTTGATTTTATCCTTTGTGTCAAACTGGATATCATCCAAAGACACCCTTTGCGAAGAAAATGCGACTACAGGGGCTACTACACATATGATAAAGGCTAAAACATGGTCCAACACCACCATTTCCTGTATTTCCATCACCATATAAACCATGGCCAAAAGTACATAATGGTTCGTCCGGAATCCGTTGTACCATAGAATCTTACGATCGACGTTGAAAATATAAGCTCATTTATCGACTAAAAACCCTTCAATTTGTATCTTGTCCCAACAAAAACATAAACAAATGGCAATTCATAAAAGTAAGCTTCAAAAAGAAGCGAGAGATCATAAGCAGGCAAGAAAATTCTTTATCACAACCGGTATTGTTACCGTTGTCCTGATTATTATTCTTTATTTAATCTATAGCTAATCCCACACTGATTTGAGTTTTAAACTTTTAGTTGGCTGCCCCAGTCCACAAGGCTGGTTAGATACTGTTTTGGCTGATTTTGATACATTTCTTCAGGATCATGCCGATTGTGAACGGAAAGCCTCCGCTACCGCCATGAGCCTGGTGGCCAAATACCCCAACCGCGTCGAAATTATTCCTGAACTGATCGCCATAGGTATCGAAGAGCTGGAACACTTCCAGCAGGTATATGATATCATGGAGATGAAAGGCCTTCAACTCGCTCACTCCATCCACGAAGACCCGTATATCAAGGCTTTGATGAAGGCAAAACACGATGGGATAGAAGAGCAGCTTTTAGATAGATTGCTGATCGCTTCTATTGTCGAAACAAGAGGTGCAGAGCGCTTTAAACTTATCGCCCAAAACACACCACAAAAAGAAATGGTGAATTTCTATAAAATGCTTTGGGTTTCAGAAGCTAAACATGGCCATGTCTATGTGAAGATGGCACTCAATTATTTTCCTAAAGAAAAGGTCCTCGATCGATTGAAGTATTGGGTGAAGACAGAAGCAGATATTATAGAGTCGATTCCGCTGAGAGCAGCGTTGCATTGATCGATTACGAAAAGAGAACAAAATGCATTTTGTTCTCTTTTCGTAATCTGTTACCTACTGGATCATTTTTACGCTTAGGAAATAGCCTAAAAAATGTAGATTTTGTTAGTACAATGCTTTTTCAATAACGACAGATTTGTTACTTTTTTCACGTGTCCTGTATTTGATAATAATACGGGATCGCCATCCTGTACTATTTTAAAGTACAGGACAAGAAAAAGTAACCATTCCGCTCGAGCGGAACTAGTGATTCAAAAAACTCGCACTTACATTCGAGCTTTTTTAAGGTTATCCGGTTTGCTTTCTCGCTTAGTATTTTTCCACTCTAACCACTTTTTGACTAGAAGATCAAAAAGCGGCCAGTAGGGAGGCTCAGACAGTTTTGAATCACGAAGGGGTATGATATTTCTGAAGCTAATAACTCTTCTGCCTCTTTTTTCTTTCTAGCTTATTTTAGATTGGTTTTCATTCTTTCTTCTTTTTCCGATTGCGAACCCAATAGCATTATCCGCTACTGGGCGAGCAGAAATACAAGCTGATCCGAGTGCTCGAACAGTTTAGCGCGACGGAACATTCATTCCGTCTTGTTAATTCTATAAGCCCTTCGCTCTATGCTCTTTTAACATTTACCCCCTTCCGAAAGCACTGTGGCTTTTGGACACGTAGGGGGCAAGGGGGTAAAACTCGGAGATAACACATTGGTCAGTGAAGACGCAGGACCATCCGCCTGAGGCGGACAGGCTCTCCATGCAACGGTTATCGGTTAGTTAGTAATGTTTAGTAGGAGTAAAAAACAAACCCTCTAAACAATGTCAGCATAGGTGACTATCCTAAACTCTCTAAACTCATTGTCCTGAGTTCTTCTGTTTAAACAAAGTTTACTTTGCGATAAGGTTCTTGGCTGACTGCATCGTTTTACCGGCACCACTTTTAGTTTTCAGTTGTACATCGAGGCAAGCTTTTACAAATGCCACAAAGAGTGGATGCGGCTTTTCTACCGTACTTTTCAACTCTGGATGGTATTGCGTACCAAGAAAGAATGGATGATCTGGCAACTCTAATATTTCCACCAACTTGGTATCAGGATTTATCCCCGAAGCTATCATGCCTTTTGCCTGAAAGTCTTTGAGGTACTCGTTGTTCAACTCATAACGGTGACGGTGGCGCTCATAGACGACATCTGTTCCATAAGCTGCTCTTGCTATGGTTCCTTCTTTTACGTTACAGGCATAGGCCCCCAATCGCATCGTACCTCCTTTAATCCTAATATTCTTTTGGTCAGGCATTAAATCAATTATTGGATGTGCGGCATCAGATTTCATTTCTGTACTGTAGGCATCTTCCAGACCAAGAACATTTCTGGCAAATTCCACGGCAGCGCACTGAAAACCAAGGCAAATACCAAAAAATGGAATATCATTTTCCCGCAAATACTTAATGGCATTGATTTTTCCTTCTACCCCACGCTCACCAAAACCGGGAGCCACCAGTACACCATCAAAATCACCAAGGGAATCGCCTATCTGATCAATCACTTCCAGCGCTTCAGCATGGATCGGTTCGACTTCTACTTTACATTCATTTTCTGCTCCGGCATGAACAAAGGATTCGTAGATCGATTTGTAGGCATCCGGGAGCTCATTATATTTTCCAACCAGACCAATACGTATGGTATGTTTTGGTTCTTTTAGTTTTTTAAGAAATGCCCTCCAGGCCGTTAGGTTTGGTTCAGCTACAGCTTCAAGATGAAGCTTGTTCATTACCAGGGTATCCAGGTTTTCATCTTTCATGAGCAAGGGTACATCATAGATGGTGCCTGCATCAATCGCCTGTATTACAGAGTGTCTGTCCACATTGCAGAACAAAGAAATCTTTCGGCGCAGTTCATCCGTCAATGGATACTCCGTACGGCAAACCAGAATATCCGGTTGATTTCCCGTCTGAAGAAGTTCTTTGACACTGTGTTGCGTAGGTTTTGTCTTTAACTCTCCTGCAGCTTTTAAGTAGGGAATCAGGGTCAAATGGATGATAATGGCATTAGACGCCCCTAATTCAAGGCGGATCTGACGAATGGCCTCCAGGTAGGGTAAGGATTCAATATCCCCAACCGTTCCCCCTATTTCAGAAATCACCACATCATAATCTCCTGTTTTTCCAAGCGCTCGGACTCTACGCTTTATTTCGTCAGTGATATGCGGTACCACCTGAACTGTTTTGCCCAGATAATCGCCAGCACGTTCTTTATTGATGACGGTTTGATAAATCCTTCCTGTGGTGACATTGTTATCCTGAGAGGATGGCTTGCCAAGAAATCGCTCGTAATGCCCAAGGTCAAGATCCGTCTCTGCCCCATCGTCAGTGACATAGCACTCACCATGTTCATATGGATTGAGGGTTCCGGGATCGACATTGATGTAAGGATCAAACTTTTGGATCGTAACCGATATACCTCTGGATTGGAGCAGTTTGCCCAAAGAAGCTGAAATAATTCCCTTACCGAGTGAGGAGGTCACGCCACCCGTAACAAATATATACTTAACCATGATCCTGAGAAGGTTGTTACGGGGTGTAAAGGTATACAATTTAGGTCTGTAATCCGAATTCCGTAAAGGACTTCAGAATTTACATACCGCAATAGGCATCTTCCCTTATAAACGCTTTCTTTGCTCCTGACGTTATGGTAGAACTCGGCTGGCTGGGCATTTTCCAAATTATCGGCGCATTGGCGTTGTTTATTTATGGCATGAAGGTCATGAGTGAGGGTGTACAACGCATCGCCAGTACACAGCTGAGAGATGGCCTGAAGCGCGTTACCCAAAACAAGATTTCTACATTTCTTACTGGGTTCTTTACTTCCGCAGTACTTCAGTCGAGTTCGGCCGCTGCGGTCATGACGGTCAGTTTTGTCAATGCCGGGATCATCTCCTTAACGGCTGCTGCCGGAATCATTATCGGGGCCAATGTAGGGAGCTCGGTGACAATATGGATCGTTACGTTGTTTGGCTTCGAGTACAATCTTTTTGCGCTATGTCTGCCCATGATTGCTGTTGCTATGCCATTTGTATTTATTAAAAACGGACGATATCGGTTCTGGGCGGAAGCCATCATTGGGTTTTCCATAATGTTGATTTCGCTGCAGTTCCTCAAAAGTATCGTACCTGATATTCAGAAACAAGAGGAGATTATCTGGTTTATTTCCAATCTGGGAAATAAAGGATTTTTGTCTATCATTCTTTTTCTGGCGATTGGGATCATTTTTACCGCCTTGATCCAATCGTCAAGTGCCTTAATGGCCTTGACCATTACGCTGTGCTTGAGCGGGTGGTTACCATTTGATGTTGCTGTTGTCATGGTACTTGGGGCAAACATAGGGACTACTGTCACCACAGAAATTGCTTCCTGGGTAGGTAATCTTGAGTCAAAAAAAGCAGCGAGACTTCATGTACTTTTTAATGTATTTGGTGTTGCGGTTTTTTTACTTTTTCTTCCCTTGGTCCTTTCGTTTATCTCCTGGGGGATGGTTTACGTCATCAAAACTGGCAATCCTTTTCTTGACAAATGGGCGATGCCGACAGGATTAGCTATTTTCTATACGCTCTTCAATTTGGTTTGCGCAGCATTTTTTATTATCACTATGCCCTGGTTTATCAAAATAGCTTCCAAAACAATTAAAGCGAAAATAGAGCTATCAGGGCGAATTCCATTTATCGGTTCAGGCATCAACACTGCTGACCTTTCTCTGCCCATCGCCTTTCAGGAGATTATGCAGCAATGTCAACGTATTAAAACCCTTAATGCCATCCTCAACAAGATCATCATATTCACCTCGGATGAAGCCTATAAAACACATAGCACACATGCCGATGATTTATTCACTACCCTCAACACAAATCAACAGGCTACAAATCAATACCTCGTTCGAATGATGGAAAATAGAAGTTCGTTAGTGACTTCAAAACAAATCAAGAATCTTTTGACGATCAATCAACTGGTAGATCATATTAGAACACATTACCAGAACATCTTCAAGCTCATCAATGAAAAACGAGCGCAGCGGATTTGGTATGGCCCTTCTCAACGATCCATCACGCTTCACCGGATAAATGATGCCACCGTCATCCTCAAGCGAATTATTCAACTGTTACAAACAAGTTCATTTCAAAAAAGCCAATGGAAAGATCTCACGCTAGGCCTCGAGGAAAAGTCGCAGGAATACAAGGAGTATGAAAAAGAGTTGTTAAATGAGTTGGAACGAGGGGAGATGAATCTCCTTTCGGTAATCATTTATTATCAAATGACGCATGAACTTAACAGCATCCACGATGCCTTAAACAGCATTTTGGCAGAATGGTCAGGGGAAGCTTAAAGCACAATAAAATAGTATCAATGGAGGTCAACCCATTTCTCTGTGTTGATTAGGAATTCAATAATAAAATCCAAATCATCTACCACGGAAGGGGTATATGTATCCATATTTGAATTGTAAGAAAACAAAGTTCCACCGTCATGTTCCCCGGCGGGATCTCCATTACTTTGCAATAAGCCAATAAATTCAGAAGATTCAATAGCCGGTTTGAGGATAAAATAATACACGATTCCGCCTGACATTAAAACATTTGGAGGCATCACGACTGTATTCCATGAAAGTGCATCCACAGTAAAAAATTGTTGATGAACCAAATTTCCTGATCCAGGATTTTCTCCTTCATAGATTTCCACCGAAAGTTGAAATCCGGGAGATAAGCTGCTGATGTTGAATGAAAGACTTTGAAGTTGTCCGGGAAAGTTTGATGTAAACGTTTGTGCCGGGTGATCGATATTCTCCCCATCATTACCCAGAAAATAAGTGGCCGTAGAAACTTCACTCATAGCCACAACGGTTGTACCGGAATCACCTACAAACCCTTGAAACTTTTGCAACTCTGTGTTGTATATCATCATGCCTTCTGTTGGCGTCAGGTTATTTCTTTGTTGTGTCGTCATCCTTGGTAAGATCAAAGCACCATCCGTTGATTTTATCTCTAAAGCAGCATCAGGATTTATTTCATTTGTACCTATTGCAAGGTGATTGGTTTCTTTATCATATATAAATTCAGGATCTCCGGCGCCATCCCCATTATCATTAAAAATGACCTGCGTATGCTCACCACCAACTGTTCCAGGCTCTCCTTTTGGTCCTTGCATTCCTGGATTTCCGGTGTCTCCTTTAACGCCCTGATCTCCTTTCTCCCCCATTGGGCCGGGTTCTCCTTGTGGGCCAGGTTCTCCTTGCTCACCTTGAGGCCCTTCAGGTCCTTGTTCGCCTTGTGGGCCTTCTGGCCCAGTTACGCCACCGTTAGCAGCATAAAAAGCAAAAGGGACACTCAACAATTCGCTCGAACCTGAAATGGTGTAATCTGTACCTCCTTCCGGATCGACTTCTGTTTTAACAAAATAGGGTCCTTCTTCCCAGTTTATAGCTTCAATCGCTCCTGTCAATACCTCACCGCCGCCAATCTGCAAAGATGCCAGGCCATTTGCATTCGTTATTATGTCATGGGTCTCTGCATAGATGACTTCGCCATCCGGAGTTCCTTTAAGTAGACTTACTCTGATACCTACTTGCTGCGCTGTCACCAAATCACCTTCTACATCTCTGATCACTGACTGGAAACTCATTCTAGCCGGCGATTGTGCAGTGATGCATGTGGTCACCAGAAAAGAAAAAAGAAGCGCACAAAAAATACTACGTCCCATATATTTCATTGTTTATTCTGTTTTAATAAACCGAAAGGTTTTGATTGGATGGTTAAGATGAAATACTTTTAAAATATACATCCCTGAAGCCAAGTGTGCTGTTGGCACTTTGCTAATTGAAGTTTGTATAGATTGAGCCCATAAGTGATTACCATACAGGTCGTAAAGCCGATACGAAAATGCTGACAAATCTGATACAGAAAGATGATCGCCTAAATCAATGGAAGTGTAGGAAGCGGATGGATTGGGAAAAAGACGAATATCGATTTTATGGCCTGGGTCTTCACTACTGACCATAATCTCCAAATAAGCTTGTTGCACACCCTGACTGATATCTCCAGCAGCACCGCTGATGGAGGTATAGGCCACTTGCCCTATGGAGTAAGACATTAACCCACCTATCCCATCGGCTTCTCCGCCTGATGCATTGATACTCTGCTGCGCGTACATAGTAGGCATACAAAGTACGATAAAGGCAATTACACCTAAGGGGTTCGTTCTACTCAGCATTTGGTTGATTTTAAACTTTCTCCCTTTTGACTTGAAAGAAGGAATTCAAGATACAAAGAAAGTTTACAAAATATCAAGAAACGACCTGCTTAAAGGCTTATAGTGCCTATTAATAAAGGGAACCAGTATTGCCAAATCCTGTCCATCGATAGCCTAAAACCCAATTTTACAATCGATAGATTCTACGCCTTTGTCTTCTTCTCCGTAGAAATCCCAAATGGAAGGTAGAGGGGACAAGTACCAATCAGTGACGTCACAATAAGGACAACGCCGATAACGAGTGCAGTCAATGCCACTGTACCTGAGATAATATTGGCAAAATACAGGACACCAATAATCACCGCGATGACAAAGCGGAGTCCTTTATCAAAAACACCCATATTCTTTTTCATAACAATAAGTTTAGGCTAAAGATCAGGGTAAAAAGAATTCAGTTTTGTATCTCATGTTACAAATCTCGAAGAAGTTTGATTTGGTTGCGATAAAGCAAAACTTTTTTATCATTTTCCAGTGTTTTCAAAAGTCTTGAAATCACAACTCGTGTGGTTGCCAATTCTCCGGCAATTTGTTCATGAGATAGATTGATGAGCGTGGAACCAGTAACTTTTGATTTCTCTTTAAGATAATTGACGAGACGAGTATCTAATTTCTGAAAAGCAATTTGATCTATCACCTGAATCATCTCATGAAATCGATTCCGAATGGTTTTCATTACAAAATTCTTCCAGGTCGGATATTTCACGAGCCATTCATCCATCATATTAATTGGAATAGCCAGCATCGATACATCTTCTTCTGCGACGGCCTGGATCTCACTTACGTGCTGTTGCATGCAGCAGGTAAAGGTCATGGCACAACTTTCATTTGGATTGACATAATAAAGCAGCAATTCCTTACCATCCTCTTCCACGCGGGAGACTTTTACCAAGCCGGTTAGAATAATAGGGACTGTTCGAATGACCTGACCGACATCCAGAATCGTCTCACCTTCCTTAATAAAAACTGGTGTCGCGTGTTTGTCTATTGCCTCAACTAATTCAGGTTCAAACAGGGTCTTAAATTGCTCAAAAACTTCCATCTTTCAAAGGTAGCGGTTTTAGGTAGTTATAACTTACAAATAGTAGTGTCCAAAATAAATTTTGTACGCTACTATTTGTTCTTCAGTATGCTAATATAAAAAGTAGTCATTTGGTTAGTCGAACTCCCACTGCAGCGGGATTAGAGCGACTGGGGATGAAAAATATTTATAGAAATCAATGTTCTTACAAATCACATTGTTTTTTTACCCTTTGCTCTACGCCCTATACTCCTTGGCTTGGGTACTGGGAAATAAGTTGGTCAGAATGTTCAAATAAGGGACGATCCTACCTGATCAGGAATACTTAAGATCAATCCTCATCAGTCTCAAGAGAAATAGGCAACCCTTGGTTTTCCCAATTGTTGATTCCTCCTTTAAGGTCATAAAAATGTTCAAACCCTTTTGAATGCATCAACTTAGCTACAGAACCGCTTCTTCCCCCAACTGCACAATAGACAAAATAGGTTTTCGTTTTATCTAGTTTCGCGAGATTGGATTCAAAGTCATCCTCATAAAAGTCCATGTTTTTGGCCCCTTGAATATGCCCTTCCGAATATTCCCCGGGTGTACGCACATCAAGAATCACGGGGTGCTTGACATCGGTAATCATCTCGCTAAAATCCAATGCATCCAAAACCTCGTGAGTGGCCTGCGATTGACAAGATGTAATCACAAAAAACAACAATATGGCGGTTAATGATTTCATGAATTAATTATTTATACTTTTTAATAATTTCTTGAAGAGCTGCTACTGGTACTACACCTGATTGCGTCCAAACGATTTTTCCAAATTTAAACAAGATCATCGTAGGCACTCCTTTAATTTTATAAACCTCAGCAGCTTTAGGATTCTTGTCCACATCGACCTTCAAAATCTTCACCTGATCACCTGCTTTTATATGAAGTTCCTCCAGAATTGGCTTCAGCATTTTACAAGGTCCACACCAAGTTGT
>JBBKWA010000196.1:0-8771 GCA_037968695.1 Saprospiraceae bacterium | reverse complement strand
GTATTCCGTCAAGTGAAAACGCTTTAACAAATCAACTCTCAGGGGACCTATTGAATGGGCCATCAAATAGCTTAACAGCAAATCATCGTGATGATCTGACAAGTGAGTCCACACCAATTAACTATACAACTCAAGAAGTTGATGGCAATACATCAATTAATAATGTTAATAATGATCAAACCTTAACAGCTTCGCCAAAGGCTGTCGCTTTCCTGCCACTCTCTTCAATACCCGTATTAACATTTGACGATGTGGCGATTTCAAATCCTGCAAACAAGAATGTTTTCAGCGCATCGTCAAGGATAGAGCCGTTGTCTTCAAGGATAGAAGCGATATCCTTAATAAACACTATCGAACCTTCTGATCATCAACAAGGATATATCACAGAATCACTTTCACTGACGCATGTGAATATGGACTACGCCTCAGTAAGTCTTATCCCTTATCCCACTTTTGTGCAGCCAGCTGATAAAGGGCACATCGAATTTGGGATGCTCGCACAGATGGACTTCAATACCCTAAAAATGCCTCAGGATATTTTATATACCAATCGCAAACAATTCATCTTTCCACTGCAAGGTATTCCTAGCGTAGGTTATGGCGCAGGATTTACTTTAGGCGTTACACATGAACATTGGGCTTTTGAATCTGGCGTCATCTACAACGCCAAAACCTTTAAGCCCGGACGCAGCTTGACCGTTGGCGAAGGCTCTGACAATAGTAGCGTTGAATTTGAAGCGATGCAAATTCAGTTGATCTCCATACCATTTCAATTCAGATACAAGTTCACTGCGAAAAAACGTATTAGGGCATATGCTATAGCCGGTTTCGGCATGCATATAATCGCTCAATCTGATATCGATATAGATGTGGATTACAACTTCAAATCTCTCCCTGCAGGAGAAAATCCTAATAATCACCCCGCCTTAGCGCAAAACATTAAGGAATCTCAACGATTGAGTGAAAATTTCCGCCACAAAGCCCCTTTCAGTTCGAAGAGCTTTGTTTCCGTCAACCTTGGTCTTGGTCTTGAATATGCTGTTGCAGAAAGGAAAACGCTTTTCCTTCAAACGATCTATCAATATCAAATACCAAACCTTAGATTCAGTAATCACAATGGTAAACATCTTGTGTCCACTTCGATTCAGGCAGGTGTGCGCACCCCACTTAGTTTCTAAACAGTTTTCGTGTTGACCGGAATTCTATATTTCGAAGTATAGGGTTAATTAATCGATAATTAAGCGGTTTCATTAGACGTCAATAACAAGCCGGCCTTTGTTCAGCGAAATCTTATACCGACCTTTGCCAATACACTTTTTACAAATAGTTTATCATGCGTATCAAACTGCATTTTGCATTATTCACCTTTATTGCATTTCTCTTACCCATAAACAATACGTCAAGCCAAAGCAAGATCACGCTTGACAATCTCTGGAGCAACGGTACCTACCAAATCAACGACGTACCCGGGTTCAGGTTTATGAATGATGGCAAACATTATACTTCCCTAAAGGATAATTATATACTTCAATATGACTTTACCTCGGGCCTTCTTACCGATACTTTGGTAGATATCAACCTGCTAAATATCGAGGGGGTCAATAAACCTGTTCAAGGCTACTCTTTCAGTGCTGATGAATCAACCTTACTACTCAGTACAGATCGCGAGTCGATCTATCGTCGTTCGTCGAAAGCATTTTACTATGTATATGACTTAAAGACAAAAAAAATATCAAAACTCCAAACTGATGGCAAACAAATGCATGCCACCTTTTCGCCTGATGGAAAAAACGTTGCATATGTGTTTGAAAACGATATTTATATCAAGCATCTGGTAAAAGGAGATTGCCTAAGAGTAACAAGTGATGGAAAGCGGAATTCGATCATCAATGGCTCCTGTGATTGGGTTTACGAAGAAGAGTTCGCATTCACAAAAGCATTCTTTTGGTCACCGGACAATCGCTATTTAGCGTATTACAGATTTGATGAACGCGCTGTAAAGGAATTTACCATGACAAATTATACCGGTGCTTTGTATCCGGTGTATGAAACCTTTAAATATCCGAAGGTTGGGATGGATAATTCGATAGTAAGTATTCACATTTATGACGCGCAAAAAAAGAAGCAACAGGTCGTGGATCGGACAAGCGAGCCCAATGGGTACATCCCCCGGATTCAGTGGACCCATGACCCTTCGAAGTTATGTGTGTTTTGGATGAACAGACATCAAAATCACCTTGAACTATTATTGGCTAATGCATCGACCGGCACTACCAGCCTGCTGCTGGAAGAGAACAACAAATATTACATTGGAATCCATGATAATCTTACTTTTCTACAAGGCAACAAAGGATTTATATGGACCAGTGAGCAAGAAGGATTTAATCATATTTACCATTATGGAATGGATGGGAAACTGAAAAAACAAATTACTTCAGGAGACTGGGAAGTGACTGCTTTTTATGGTGTTGATGAACAAAGTCAGCGGATTTTTTATCAGTGCGCATCTGTTTCTCCGATGGAAAGAGAATTGTTTAGCATTGGTATCAATGGTGCAAGCAAGGAAAAACTCACTAAACTACCAGGCGTCAACTCAGGTCAGTTTTCCACCACCTACGACTACTTTGTTTTAAATCATTCCACCATCAATACTGCTCCCGTTTATACTGTATATGATCGCCATGGACTACGCATAAGATCTTTGGAAGACAATCATCAAATTTCTTCCTTACAAAAAGAAGCTGCCACTCAGCCGGTGGAATTTTTCTCTTTTACCACGTCAGAAGGTGTAGACCTAAATGGCTATATGATCAAACCGTTCAATTTTGATTCAAGCAAAGCATATCCGGTCTTTATGACACAATATGGGGGCCCTGGCTCCCAAAAAGTCATTGATAGATGGATTGGCAATGACTATTGGTGGTATCAGTCTTTGGCGCAGCAGGGATATATCATTGCCTGTGTTGACAATCGGGGTACCGGCGGACGAGGAGAAGAGTTTAAAAAAATGACTTATCTGCAACTCGGTCACTACGAAACCATAGATCAGATTGAGGCTGCAAAATACCTGGGCAATCTTCCTTATGCTGATGCCAATCGTATTGGGATTTTTGGATGGAGTTATGGTGGATATATGTCAACCCTCTGCCTGCTAAAAGGAAATGATGTATTTAATTCAGCTATCGCAGTTGGTCCCGTAACCAACTGGAAGTGGTATGACACGATCTATACAGAGCGCTTTATGCGGGATGAAAAAGAAAACGCAAAAGGGTACGAAGAAAATTCTCCGGTCAATTTTGCAGAACGGTTAAAAGGCAATTACTTACTAATTCATGGGAACTCAGATGACAATGTTCATTTCCAACATGCCGCAGAGATGTCTGCTGCATTAATTAAAGCCAACAAGCAATTTGACACCTATTACTACCCTAATCGAAACCATGGCATACACGGCAATAATGCCCGAAGGCACCTCTATACTAAAATGACTTCTTTCTTAAACCAGCATCTGTTGCCGGAAAATCCTGTTACCTTTCAAAATACACCTTCAAAGTCATAAAAGATACAATTCACTAGTTTTGCATTCAAATTATACAACCCTTGGAAATCGTAAATAGAAAGGCACGCCATGAATACAATCTCATGCACAAATTTGAGGCAGGGCTCGTATTGAAAGGAACAGAAGTGAAATCACTGCGTCTTGGACAAGCCAATATGAGTGATGCCTATTGCATTTTCAGCCATGATGAACTGTATATCAGAAACCTGCATATCAACGAATATGAAAATGCCGGTCGATTACAGCATGAAGCTAAAGGCACCAGAAAACTATTGCTCAACAAAGCTGAATTAAAAAAGCTGAAGCGCCGTATTGATGAAAAAGGACTGACCATTGTCCCTTATCGCATTTACTTTTCAGAACGAGGCCATGCCAAATGTGAAATCTGGCTTGCCCAAGGGAAGAAATCATTTGATAAGCGAAATACGATAAAGGAGCGAGATGTACAAAGAGATATTGACCGCCGGCTTGCCTGATTGGCTATAAAGAGTCCCGCATTATTCCCAATTCCCAAACACGCACCTGTTTCATTGAACTACCATTAGAATGTCATTATCTTAGCTGGGCAATCAACTCATGCAGACATTAATGAGTTGGCAATATATACACGCATAATAATACTTCTATGAAACCGCATCCGGAAAAACTTTTCATCAATCCACATGCTAAAGAAAAGACCTTTACCTATGGGACGCTTGCAATGCGGCTTAAAAATATCAAAGCTATCTGGAACAATGACTTTGATGATGATAACGGTATAGAAAAAATGCTTCGCCTGTTTTTGGCATTTTCCCAATTCTTTTTTCCCGGACTATATATCAAGCACTTCTTTAGCAAAAAATATGCGATCTACCAGGATCTCGCGATTGACGTATACGTTCTCTTGAAGCTCATCTTTCCGTTTGTCTTAATTACAATTGGATTTGCAGGCAATAGAATCTGCCTTTTCATATTAATCTGGCTAATGATTGAGACTATGCTCTACGTTCCTAGATTGATATTTGCTTCAGATATTATAGACAAGCCAAGATCTTACAGGCGCTCCATGCTACTTTTATTTATCAATTACATTGAAATCATCATGGATTTTGCCGTTATCTATTCCTATGGCAATTACCTTAATAAAGCCTTTGTCCATTGGTTTGACCCGATTTATTTTAGTTTCATTACAGCTGCCACGATTGGATTTGGAGACTTTCACCCTGTGACCCCGGTAGGTAAGTTTTTAGTTAGCTTTCAATCCACCTTGATCATTGTATTTGTAGCAATGTTTCTTAATTTCTTTACAGGGAAAGTAGAAAGTAAAGGTTATTTCGGAGAAGATAAAAACCCATAAGGCGAAACTCAATACAGGATCAGCAGATGAAAATTGAATTTGAAATATCAGAAGAAGACCTATTAACCCAACAGCTTTTTGCTACCGCCAACGCCGAAAGCGTACGAAAGCGAAGAGGAAGAGGGCGTGTTTTTCTTGTCGTCATATACATCGTTGCAGGTGTGTTCATCTGGATTCAAAGTGGGGCAATTATCGGTGGACTTTTCTTATTGGCCTGTATCCCAATGTATATCTTTTACACCCGCATGGAGGCTAAACAATACCAAAAGCACATCAGGGCTTTTGTAAAAGAACAAATAAGGGATCGGGAATCACCTGTGACTACCTTGCATTTTGAAAAAGATTATGTCACCATGGCAGATGGCGCCAATGTAGGCCGAATTCCGCTGTCTGAAGTAAAAATTATTTATGAAATAAGCCAATTATATTCATTGAAGTTGAATAACGGCCAATCCATTGTCCTGCCAAAGAAACACAACAATAATTCAGGTAATACAGAAAGTATGCTTCATCATTTAGCAGAACGACTGGAGATTCCTTATGTCCAGCAATTGGATTGGAAGTGGAAGTAGTAATTAGAACTCGGCATTTCCCGGGGTACGCGGAAATGGAATTACATCGCGAATATTCGCCATTCCCGTAACAAATAAAACAAGGCGCTCAAAACCCAGCCCGAATCCGGCATGTGGGCAAGTACCAAATCTTCGCGTATCCAAATACCAGTCCATCTCCTCCATTGGAATATTCATCTCTTCCATTCTTTGGGATAACACATCAAGTCGCTCCTCACGTTGTGAACCGCCAATAATCTCACCAATGGAAGGAAATAAAATATCCATAGCAGATACTGTTGTTCCGTCTTCGTCAAGCCGCATATAAAATGACTTTATCTCTTTGGGGTAGTTTGTCAGAATGACCGGCTTCTGAAAATGCTTTTCAACGAGATAACGCTCATGCTCAGACTGAAGATCTGCGCCCCACCCTTCAATCAAATATTGGAACTTTTTCTTTTTGTTCGGTACGGAATTTCTTAAAATCTCAATGGCCTCTCCATAGGTCAGTCGCTCAAACTTATTTTCAATGACGAACTTTAGTTTGGTCGTCAAATCCATCGGGCTCCTTTCTGATTCAGGTTTTGATTTCTCTTCCTGTAACTGTCGATCCTGAAGAAATTGAATATCGTCCGCACATTGATCCAAGGTGTAGCCAATAACATATTGCAGCATCTCCTCCGCGAGATCCATATTGTCCTTAAGATCAAAAAAGGCCACCTCCGGTTCGATCATCCAAAACTCAGCCAGGTGTCTTGACGTATTGCTATTCTCTGCTCTGAACGTAGGACCAAAAGTGTAGACGCGGCTTAAAGCCAATGCCGCAAGCTCTGCTTCCAATTGTCCGGAAACTGTCAGGTTCGTTATTTTCCCAAAAAAATCCTGCTTAACATCTACGTTACCTTCCGGCGTCTTAGGCACATTTTCCAAAGGAAGTGTAGTAACCCGAAACATTTCCCCTGCACCTTCTGCATCTGAGCCGGTAATCACAGGGCTGTGGATATAATAAAACCCTTTGTCATTGAAAAACTTATGGATGGCATAGGCCAGCGTATGCCGCACGCGCATCACAGCGCCAAACGTGTTTGTCCGGATACGCAGGTGGGCAATCTCACGCAAAAACTCCATGCCATGCCGTTTAGGCTGCAAGGGGTATTTATCAGGATCAGCATCCCCTACGACTTCTATTTGGGTTGCCTTTACCTCTACAGCTTGTCCTTTACCTTGTGATTCGAGTAGTGTGCCTTTTGCTATCACAGCAGCACCCGTTGTGATGCGTTTTAAGACCGAGGCATCAATGGCATCCTGATCAACAACAACCTGCATTGTTTGAATACATGAACCATCACTCACAGCAATGAACTGATTATTTCGAAAAGTCCTCACCCAACCACATATCGTCACCTCTTGCCCTATTGGCTTAGCTTCTTGTATTTCCTTGATCGATTGTTTCATAAATAAACGCATGGAATTAAGGGGGCAAAGATAGTTAGTTTACAATCAATGCTAAAAATGACCAAAAATCGAGTTCGGGCTATTCTTTCAGGGAAAAAATATACGATTTGACAAATATTCACTCGGATATGTGCGCACGTTATTGAAAATCCTGACACTTCTCAAAAATGTAGGGTTCCGCTTCCTGGGTGCCTAATTCAAGAGCTTTCTTCCAATCTGCACATGCAGACGCCAGACTACCGAGTGCTTCAAAAGTCCTGCCCCTAAAAAAATAGGAAGCCCCGTGCTCTGGCTGATAAGCCAGTGATTGCGTCATGTCTGCTTTGGCCTGTGGAAATAGCCCCATTTTACCATAGCAAAAACCTCTTTCATAAAATGCATTTGGGAAATCCGGTTTTGCAACAATCAATTGAGAGAACATTTCAATCGCATTGTTTAATTGGTTAGCATCCTTATAGGCTATCCCCAGGTTAAACATGCCATGCACATTCTCGGGATCGAGATCAAGAATCGCTTTGAAATCAACAGCAGCAGCTGCAGACTGACCGCTGGCGCCAAGTGCACTGCCTCTAAATTGAAGAGCAGATACATTCTGCGGTTCTTTCTCCAATACACGATTCGTAATTTCTATCGTCTCCCCATATTTTCCGGTTTTAAAATACGCCTCCGCAAGACGCACTTTTGCATCGCTATAATCCGGACTCAACGCTACGCCTTTTTGCATATAACTGATCGCCTCTTCCCAATTCCCCTCATCTCTAAGTAATGAACCATAATTAAGATTGGCCAGTCCCGATTGCGGGTTAGTCGAAATAGCATTTGAATAATAAGGTCGCCAACCATCATACGTTCCTACTCTCCAGGCATTGATACCCCCCCAACAAATGAGGATACTAAAAAATACTGCAGGAGCCAGACGATGGGAAGACCATTTCGCTTTTTCTATAACGGCCATAATAATCATCCACAAGCCAATGAAAGGGAACCAGGATCGGTGATCGAGATAGTCATAGGCGACACCTGCAAAAGAAGGTTCGTAAGCCATGGAGGGTAATAAAGAGACAAGCCAAATCGCACCGCCTGTCGCCATTATTTTAAATGATGGAGGGAATTTTCTCAACAAATAAATTAAGGCAGCAAATAATCCCACACCAAGTAATGTCCACACTAAGGAGTACCCGGGCATTACACTAAAACCCGCTGGAATAATCATTTTAAAAAATTCCTCCGGGAGTGAACGAAGGTTGCTAAAAAAGGCGATCACTGACATATTGCCGGCATCTGCTATGGCTGATCCACGCATGATGTAATATCCTCCAAACAAAGCAGTATTAATCGACAACCACATCCATTCAATACTGGTGGGCATCGAACGCTTATCAGCATAGATCATAACTAAGGCGATGGGTAATAGCGCAACGGCAGATTCTTTGGATAACAACGCAAGAAAAAAAGCGGGCATGGCTAACATTAAACTCAACCTGGATTTGGTCTTAATATACTGTTGTAACAAAACAAGAAAACCCATACCAAATACCATCAGATATAAATCACCGCGGGCAGCAATCCATCCTGTGACGTGCGGTGTGAGTAAATTCAGGCTATAAAGAAGCGCTCCTGCCCAGGCCAGAATGGGTTTAAAGTAATACCCCAGAAATAAGTATAATAAAATCACGCCAATGATGTAAGCGAAAAGGTTATGCACATGGTAGATCATTGTGTTATCCTTTGCAATCGCATAATCTATCATATAACTGATACTCTGTACCGGGCGATAAAGCTCAATACGGGCATCCATAAACCAGGCATCTGTCTTGAATGCCAGACCGGGATCAAAGCCTTCTGCCAGAACTGTATTATCCCGAATCAT